>NZ_JACNDE010000029.1:0-89876 GCF_017351415.1 Pseudomonas sp. FW305-25
TCCGATAACCACCGCCAAAGCCAGCCCTGGCGGGCTTTCAGGGCTTATCAGACAAATCTGATGTCATTTCAGTTGCTGACGCCTCGAACCGGCCTTAGACTGCCGCCCCTCGTAAATTGAGTGCCGGGTGGCGCTTGGAATGTATGGCGCCTTTCCGATGCCCCGAAAGGGGGCACGGAAAACAGCTTTAATTCGCCTTAATGCACGTATTTTTTATAGAGAAATCAATGACAAAGGAAAAGTTGCTGGCCATGCCGGCGGATGACTACATGAACGCCGAGCAGCTGGCTTTTTTCACTGAGCTGTTGCAGGCCATGAAGGTCGAAACCCACGAGCGCATCGAACAGAACCGAATCGCCATTGAGAGCCTGGACACCCCGGCCGACCCTGCCGACGCGGCTTCCGTAGAGGAAGAGCGGACCTGGCTGGTCAACGCTATCGACCGCGACCAGCGCATGCTGCCGCAGCTGGAGCAGGCCCTGGGCCGTATCGGCGACGACAGCTTCGGCTGGTGCGACGACAGCGGCGAGCCAATCGGCCTGAAACGCCTGCTGATCAGCCCGACCACCAAGTACTGCATCGAAGCTCAGGAACGTCACGAGCAGATCGACAAGCACCAGCGTCAGGCCTGATCGCCAAGACTTCTTCCCCTCGCGGGCAAGCCCCATCCCAAGGTCGTCGAGACGCCTGGGATCGGAGGCTTGCCCGCGAGTCGTTTGTGGGCATCTTTAAAGCCCGCGCATTTCTATTGATCTGCTGCAAAGCTGCGACTAATGGACCATGGATAATGGCTTTTTAGTGGCGTTCAATGCAGACCAAATAATTAGAAAAGCGTGGGGTAATCCAGATGACGCAAGACGGATCTTCGCCGGCTGCCATGGCGCAACCGCTGCCAACAGGCCAAAACACCCGGCGCTGGCAGGTTCCAACCCTGCAAAGCAGCGCCTTGCTGCTAGTGCTGTACGTCCTGTCCCAGGGGCTGCTTTCTTTCTACCTCGCCGTGCCGCTGATGCTGCTGATCGTCTGGCTGCCGCTCTTGCGCAGGTCCAAGGCAGCAGTGCCGGCGAGCAGCGTCGATAACCGCGAGATCGCCGCGCTGACGCGCGACCTGTCCTGCAGCACCAGCCATAACGCGCTGTCGGCCGCTGGCGTGGCCTATTCGGTCCGGCAACTGGCCGGGCGGGTGCAGTCGCAGCTGGACTCGGCGGCGCGCATCGTCAGCAGCGCCGAGGCGATGATCCACACCGAGCAACTGGCCGCGCAGCTCAGCCAGCAGGCCCTGAGCGCCGCCAGCGAAGCCCACCGCAGCAGCGCCGAAGGCA
Source organism: Pseudomonas sp. FW305-25 (assembly GCF_017351415.1). Lineage (NCBI taxonomy): Bacteria > Pseudomonadati > Pseudomonadota > Gammaproteobacteria > Pseudomonadales > Pseudomonadaceae > Pseudomonas > Pseudomonas sp. FW305-25. Next base: position 1,323 of record NZ_JACNDE010000029.1, read on the forward strand.
GCACAGTGCTGGGCGAATCGATCACCCGCATGCACCGCCTCAGCCAAAGCGCCAACGACAGCCGGCAACTGATCGAAGCCCTGAGCCAGCGCAGCGAAGACATCCAGCGGGTGGCGCTGGTGATCCAGTCGATCGCCAGCCAGACCAACCTGCTGGCGCTGAATGCCGCCATCGAGGCGGCGCGGGCCGGCGAGCATGGGCGCGGGTTCGCCGTGGTGGCCGATGAAGTGCGCGGCCTGGCCGGGCGCACGGCCACCGCCACCGACGAGGTCGGGGTGATGGTCGGCGATATCCAGCAGCGCACGGCCCAGGTGGTGGAGCAGATCCGCCAGCTGTCCAGCGACCTGAACACCGGGGTCGAGCAGGTCGAGTCCACCGGCCAGCACCTGCAGAACATTGCCCGGCTGGCGGCCGGGGTGGAAAGCCAGGTCGGCGAGATCGCCCGCGGCGCCGAGACCAATCGCCAGCAACTGGACAGCCTGTTCCATGCCGTGGAGCAGGTGCGCGGCGACCTGGCGGTGAGCGACCAGCAGACCCGCCGCCTGGCCGAGGCGGCGGTGCAGATGGAAGGGCAGGCGGAAATCATCAGCGAGCGCCTGGCCGAGGTCGGCCTGGACGACTACCACCAGCGCATCTACGACCTGGCCCAGGAAGGCGCCCGACGTATCGCCGAGCAGTTCGAGGCGGATCTTGCGGCCAACCGCATCAGCCTCGACGATCTGTTCGACCGCAGCTACCAGCCGATCGCCAATACCCAGCCGGTGAAATACCAGACCTGCTTCGACCGTTACGCCGATCAGGTGCTGCCGGCGATCCAGGAACCGTTGCTGGCGCGTCACGAAGGCCTGGTGTTCGCCATTGCCTGCACGCCCCAGGGCTACGTGCCGACCCACAACCAGGCGTTTTCCCGGCCGCTGACCGGCGACCCGCAGGTGGATACCCTGCACAACCGCACCAAGCGCAAGTTCGAGGACCGCACGGGCCTGCGTTGTGGCAGCCACCAGCAGCCGCTGTTGCTGCAAACCTACACCCGCGATACCGGCGAGCTGATGCACGATTTGTCGGTGCCGATCAGGGTCAAGGGCCGGCATTGGGGCGGCCTGCGCCTGGGCTACAAACCGGAGCAGACCGCCGCGGCCGCGCGTGGCTGAGCCTGGACAGGGGCCGGCCATTGTTACCGGCCCTGCAACGGAGCTGTGCCAGGGATGGCTTTTTCCCAGCATGGGAACTCATTAGTATGAGCGACATTGTTAGCTAGCTAACTAGTTACCAGGAGAAGTCCTCATGCAAAGCAAAGTCGATGTCGCAGTGATGATTGGTAGCGGTGTACCGGCCACCTTTCGCGCGGTCGGGCTGAATGTGTGCTGGGTCGTGCTGGTCAATGGCGAGCGCCGCGGCGCGCCGTTCGCCAGCCGCGACGAAGCCCTGGAGTGCCAGGCATCGTGGCTGGCCCAGCTGGCGCTGGACAGGGTCGGGCACCCGCTGTTCAGTCGTTCGGCCTGACGGCGCGGGCCCCCGCGCCTTCAGACCTCGCTGCCGATCACCGCGCTTTCGGCCTGGAACAGCGCCACCTGGGCCATCGACAAGGCGCTGCTGGCGGCCTGCGCCTGGGCCCGGGCGGCGGACAATGCCTGCATGTGCGCGTCGGTTGTGCGATGCCGGGCGGCGCTTTGCACCATCGCCAGGCGCTCGTTGGCCTTGCGCAGCCGTTGCTGCAGCTGTTCGATCTGTTTGCGCAGCAGCTTGATGCGTTTCTTTTTCGCTTCGAGCACGCCGTCGGGCGCGGCATTGGTCGCTCGGGTGATCGCGGTGCGCAAGTCAAACGGATCGCTCGCCGGGCTTTCGCTGGCCACCGCGCCGGGCAGGGCGAACTCGCCCAGGGAAGGCAGGCGGGCAGGTGGGTTGAGGTCGATCATCATGGCGCTCTTTATCGGAAGGCTCGCCAATATGTCGGTCGGGCGCGGCAATCCTTTATTGCCGTTCAGAGGTTCAGGGCACCCTGGTCGACGGCCTGCTTGAGGGCGCGGGCGGCGTCCTTGGCGGCGGCTTCGGCCAGTTCCGCGGTCTTGAACCAGCGGTCCTTTTCCACCTGGTGGCAGCGCACGGTGCGCAGCGGTGGCTTGGCGCGCATCACGATCACGGCCTGGAACTCGCCCTCGACATCCCGGGCCTCGCCATGGATGAAAAACTCGCCTATATCGAATTCCGTCACGTCCGACTTTCCCCTGGAAATTATGCTGGTGAAGCCTGGCCGGTGGCCGGCTTCAAGGTCGCGGCAGTATGGCAGTTGTTGCCGGTCGATGGCTGAGTTAAGTCACGCAAGTGGCTGACCGGCAGGGTGAAAGAGGTTTTTTCAGCGATTTGCTAACGCATGGGTTGCTCTGAATACATAAAGTTGCTCTAGAATTGCCCCGGCAGTCAGAGATTGATGTTTACCTGCAGCACTCCCGTCCCATTAAGGGTGACGAAAGGATCGTGAGGTTTTCCGATCGACAGTGAGTGCGCAGCTTTCTCGGCGGGCTGGAACCACTTCTTCTGCGCTTGATGCGGGCCAAACGGTCCGGTAGTCCTTCCGGTTTCTCTGGGGAGGGGCGCTCCGGTGTTTGCGCCTACGCGTTGGCGGGTGGTGCTTTTTCGGATTGTTTTCATGTGGAGTCACGGCGCCGGTTCGGCCGCCTTTTTCTGCTGTCCGTCGTTTACGCGGGCAGAGTCATTTTCAGTTTCGGGGATCTTTCCTTGGCAGTAAGTAATCTTGATATGCACGCGTTGTTCGTCCTGGGCGACTTGCGCGCAAAGTTGGTCAAACAGTTCCAGTCGCGTTTCGTCTACATCACCGAACAGACGCCGGAAGGCATTTACGTCGCCGAAATCGACACCGAGACGGCGCTGGTCGTGGACGACAAGCCGCGCCTGGAACTCAAGGTCGGCGACCATTTCCGCGCCGCGGTCCTGCCCAGCCGTGAGGGCGGCAAGTTCGAAATCCGGTTTCGCGAGATCAAGCTGGCCGTCTACGGCCTGGGCGAATACGCCTTTGTCAGCACCGCCGACGGCCACGCCATCCTGTTCAAGGAAGGCCACAGCGTGGTGACGGTATTCGCCGCCAACCAGCAGTTGCAGGAAGGCCTGACCAAGACCCTGAAAGCCGTGACCGGCAAGGCCGCCAAATGGCGCAAGGGTGAACTGGTGAGCTTCAAGGCCAGCGAGTGAGCCGCGCCGAATTTCACCAGCAGCATCTTGCGCGCGCCCGCGCCGAGGCCCAGCGCCTGTTCGAACGCAAGGCCGTGCTGCAAGGCGCCTGGCTGGCCTGGGTGGCCTCGCAGCTGTATGTCCTGAAGCCGGCGGAATACGCCAGCATGGTGCGCCGCGAGTTGCAGCGCCTGCAGGAGCAGGGCGAAAACTGAAGTCCCCGTCGAAAGCAGGAACCTCTACTACAGTCAGATGACTCAATTAGTCAGAGGCTTGCGGTCCCAAACCGCGAGACCATCCTGCAACGCTGTGAACAGCCAAAGGGGCACAGGCATGAAAGGACTGCGGACACTGCTGGGCGGCGCGCTGCTTGGCTTGGGTATTTTGCTGGCGCCCGCCGGCGCCTCGGCGGCACCGTCGGTACAGCCGGCACAGGCGCCGATCCACTTCGCCGACCTGAACTGGGAAAGCGGCAGCCTGATCACCGATATCCTGCGCACCATCGTCGAGAAGGGTTACGGCCTGCCGACCGACACCTTGCCGGGCACCACCATCACCCTGGAAACCGCGCTGGCCAATAACGATATCCAGGTCATCGGCGAAGAGTGGGCCGGACGCAGCCCGGTGTGGGTCAAGGCCGAGGCCGAGGGCAAGGTGGCGGCCCTGGGCGACACCGTGAAGGGCGCGACCGAAGGCTGGTGGGTGCCGGAATACGTGGTCAAGGGCGACCCGGCCAAGGGCATCAAGCCGCTGGCGCCGGGCCTGCGCAGCGTCACGGACCTCAAACGCTACAAGGACGTGTTCAAGGACCCGGAAAGCCCGGGCAAGGGGCGCTTTCTCAACAGCCCCATCGGCTGGACCTCGGAAGTGGTGAACAAGCAGAAGCTCAAGGCCTATGGCCTGACCGACAGCTATGTGAATTTCCGCAGCGGTTCCGGCGCGGCGCTGGACGCCGAGATCACTTCATCGATCCGTCGCGGCCAGCCGGTCCTGTTCTACTACTGGTCGCCGACCCCGTTGCTCGGCCGCTTCAAGCTGATCCAGCTGGAAGAGCCGCCGTTCGATGCCGAGGCCTGGAAAACCCTGACCGACGCCGAGCACCCCAACCCACGCCCCACGCGTTCGCTGGCCTCGAAGCTGTCGATTGGCGTGTCCACACCGTTCCAGCAGCAGTACCCGCAGATCGCCGAGTTCTTCGGCAAGGTCGACTTGCCGATCGAAGCGCTGAACAAGGCCCTGGCCGAGATGAGCGAGAAGCACACGCCGCCCCGGGAGGCGGCGCGGGCATTCCTCAAGGCGCATCCGGACGTGTGGCGGGCGTGGTTGCCCGGGGATGTGGCGGACAAGGTGAGTGCCAGCCTGGATTGAGAGATTGAGGTGAGAGTGAGATCGCTATCGCGAGCAAGCTCGCTCCTACAGGGTTACGCGAACTGTAGGAGCAAGCTGGCTCGCGATGCCTTTAGAAGCGGCTCTGCACCGCCAGCTCGAAGGTCCGCGGCGTACCCAGGTAGTAAGCCGGCGACACATGGGCGAACTCGGCGTAGACCTCGTTGGTCAGGTTGCGCACCCGCCCGGTGATCGAGGTGTGGCTGTCGAGCTGGTAGGTCAGGAAGGTGCCGTACAGGGTGTAGGAAGGCACGGTCATGGTGTTGGCCGTGTCGGCGTACACCGAGGCCACATAACGCGCATCGACCCCGGTCTGCCACTGCGGCGCCAGGTCATAGGTCAGCCACAGGTTGCCGACCCGGTCCGGCACGTTGGTCGGGGTATTGCCCTTGCGGGACACCACCACGCCCGCGGCGTTCTTCTCGGTGAACGCGTCGTACTGCGCATCGACCCAGGCGAAGTTGCCCTCGAGCAGCAGCTTCGGGGTGACCCGCAGCGAGCTGGCCACCTCGATGCCCCTGGAGGTCTGCTGGCCCACCGGGATGCTCAGGGTCGGGTCCAGCGGGTCGGTCACCGCGAAGTCCTTGCGCTCGATGCGGTAGGCCGCCAGGGTCGCCGAGCCGCGGCCGTCCAGGTAATCGAACTTGCTGCCCACTTCCCATTGCTTGCCCGTGGAGACATCGAAGTCCTGGGTGGCGCTGTTGGGCTGTTCGGCGGCAGTGCTGTATTGCACGTAGACGTTGGCGCTGGGCAGGAACTGGTAGGCCAGGCCGACCCGGCCGGTGACCGGCTCCCAGCTGCGCTTGAGGTGCCGCGGGTTGCTCGCCGTCACCTGGCGATGGTTGGTCACGTCCAGGTCGATATGGTCGTAGCGCAGGCCGCTGAGCAGGGTCAGCCGGTCGGTCAGGGCCAGGCGATTCTCGACGAACAGCGCCTGGGTGGTGACCTCGTTGGTCTTGTCGGCGACAAAGCCCTGGCGGGTGCCCGGCAGGTCGTAGAAATGCCCCGGCTGGTAGTTGTTCGGGTCGACGCTGTTGGCCGCCTTGACGTTCAGCGGCGAGTTGGTGGTGCGGTTGACCTTGTACTCGAAGCCGCCGGACCAGGTTGTGTCGAGGCCGAAGAGCGAGCTGTCGTGGCGCAGTTCGAACTGGTTGCCGTTCTGCTCGCCCTGGTGCCGCACCTGATAGGCCGTGGAGCGGTTCACCGCGCTGTTGTCAGCGTTGTACTGGTAGGTTTCCAGGTTACGGTAATCGCGCTGGCTGTCCAGGTGATAGAGGGTGTTGCGCAGGCTGGTGCTGTCGTTGATCCGGTAGTCGACGATCGAGCGCACCCAGATCGTGCGCTGCTCGTAGCGGCCGTCCTCGACGTTGTAGTTGTTGAAACGGTTGTGCTTGTCGATCTTCAACTCGCCGGCCTTGGGGTTGAGCACCGGGGTGCCCCAGTACGGGCTGTCCTCGTGTTCGTCCTGGTATTCCACGGCCAGGGTGTGGGACAGGTTCGGCGTCAGGTCGCTGAGCAGGGAAAACGCCAGGCTCCAGGCATCGCGCTGCTGGCGGTCGATGTAGCCGTTGCTGGTGTTATGGCTGACGTCGAGGCGGGCGTAGTGCTGCACCTCGTCGCCGGCCTCGCTGAGGGCGTGGTTGAGGCCGAAGGCGGTTTGCGTGGTGTCGTAGCTGCCGTAGCTGACCCGGCCCTCGATGGCCCGCTCCTGGCGATCGGCCAGCTTGGTCACGTAGTTCAGCGAACCACCCACGGAGCCTGCGCCGTTGACCAGCGAGGAGGGGCCGCCGAGCAGTTCGACCCGGTCATAGATCCAGGCGTCCACCGGTCGCGCCAGACCGCTGGACACGTTGATGCCGTTGAACATCTGGGTGATCTGGCTGTTGGTGAAACCACGGTACGAAACAAAGCCGCCGAACCCCGGCGGGGCGCTGGCATTGACCCCGGGCAGGCTGTTGGCGGCGTCCTGGAAGTTCTGCGCGCCGCGCCGCTCGATATCGTTGCGGTTGGCCACCGCCACCGAGGCCGGGGTTTCGCGGACGCTCAGGCCCAGGCGCGAGGCCATGCCGCTGGACTGGTCGAGGGCCAGGCCGGGTTCGGCGGGTTGCTCGCCGTCGATGGTGATCGGCGCCAGGTCGACGCTGGATTGCGCCCAGGCGCTGACGGACAGGCAGCCGCACAGGCTGGCCAGCAGGGGAATGTGTTTCATCGGTAGATCCTGAATTCTTGGCTAGGAAGCAGCCCACGAACAAACACCGTGGGTTAAGGCACGGGGCGGGCTGATGACAAGGGCGAAAGACTCAGGCGAAGGCGGGCGGCGCGCGCGGGTGGGCCGCGGGCCAGGTGAAGCGGGTGGGGACGTCGGCGGTGGCGCGCGGCGGCAGCGGCGGGCTGTGGTGCTGCGGCAGGATCGCCAGGGTCAGGCTGGAGTTGAACGCCGGGCCCATGCCGCCGGTGGAGCACAGCGGGCAACCGAAGGCCTTGGACAGGGTCGGCAGCGATTCGTCGACCGGGTTGGAGGAGGCCGGCGCCTGGGTGCGCGGGTCCACCGTACAGAACTGGCCGCCGATACCGTTGAGCTGCTGGCCGACCATTTGCCCGTGGCCGATGCTGCAGGCGAACACGTTGAACAGGACGCAGCAATAGAGCATCCAGGCAACGAGCGAGCGATCGGTTCGGGTTAATTTCATGGGGCGGCACTTTACCATCGCAGGCGACGAACGTACTTACAAAAACGTGCGGGTGGGTCCATTCTTCAGCGACATTTTTTTGCCATGGACGTTTGCATATGAATGTTTTGATCGCGCAAGGGATGGCCGGAGCCTTCCTGCTGATCAGCCTGATCCACCTGTACTGGGCCGCCGGCGGCAAGCGTGGCAGCGACGCGGTGATCCCCCAGGTGCCGGGCAGGACGCCGGGCAAGCTGGAGCCGGCGTTCAAGCCCTCGGGGTTCGCCACCTTGCTGGTGGCGGTGGGCTTGCTGCTGATCGCGATGCTGGTGTGCCTGCGGGTGGGCCTGTACCTGCCGACGGTGAGCCACCCGGCGCTGCAATGGGTGATCAGCGCGATGGCCTTGCTGATGTTCGCCCGGGCCATCGGCGACTCGAACCTGGTGGGGTTCTTCAAGGAGGTCAGCGGGTCCAGGTTCGCCCGGCTCGACACGCTGTTCTATTCGCCGCTGTGCGTGGTGCTGGGGGCGGGGTTGTTGGTGGTGGCCTGGAACTGAGTACCCTGTAGGAGCAGCCGGTCGATGCTCGATTGCTCGCGATAGCGGCGCCCCTGACACTCCGCAGGGCCTGCATCGCCAGCAAGCTGGCTCCTACAGATGTATTGCGATCTGGCAGTGGATCAACTGCCGCTTTCGCTGCGTCGGCTGCTGACCTCCGCCGGTACATCGTGGCCGGCCATGCGCTTGCGGAACAGCGCCGCCCGTGCCAGCAGCAGGGTGGTCACCGGCACGGTGATCGACAGGAGGATCGGGATCAGCCAGGCGTGCAGCACCGGCCCCGACTTCATCCCCGAGAAATACAGGATCGACGCCAGGGCCACGCACCAGGCGCCCAGGGTCGAGGCCAGGGCCGGCGGGTGCATGCGCTGGAAGTAATCCTTCATGCGCAGCATGCCCAGGGCGCCGATCAGCGCGAAGCTACTGCTGAGCACCAGCAGGATCGCCACCGGTATCTCTATCCACCACGACAGTTCACTGACGGCATTCATTCGATCACCTCGCCACGCAGGAGGAATTTGGCCAGGGCGAAGGAGCCGACGAAGCCGAACAGGGCGATCAGCAGCGCCGCCTCGAAGTAGGTGTCGCTGGCGTAGCGGATGCCCAGCACCAGCATCATCAGCATCGCCAGGATGTACAGGTAGTCCAGGGCCAGGACCCGGTCCTGGGCCGAGGGGCCCTTGAACAGCCGGACCAGGGTCAGGACCATGGCCACGGAAAACAGGAACAGGCTGAACAGGATCGCGTTCGTGAGCAGGGCACTCATTCGAAGATCTCCATCAACGGACGCTCGTAGGTCGTCTTGAAGTGCTGGATGAAAGCCGCTTCGTCGTCCAGGTCGAACACATGCAGCAGCAGGATGCTGCGGTCCAGGGACAGCTCGGACCACACCGTGCCCGGCACCACCGTGGTGATGGTCGAGAGCGCGGCCAGGCCGTTGGCGTCGCGCAGCTCCAGGGGGATCTTGACGAAGCGCGAGCGCGGCGGACGGCGCCTGGCGTTGAGTACGCCCCAGGCCACGGCCAGGTTCGACAGCAGCACATCGCGGCCGACCACCAGGAGCAGGCGCAGGATGGTCGCGGGGCGGCGGATACGGATCGGCAGCGGGCGCAACGGCCGCATCATCAAGGGCGCGCAGAACCCCAGCAGCGCGCCGAGCAGCAGGTTGCCGGGGCTGACGGACAGGTTCAGCACCAGCCACAGCAGCCACAGCGCCAGCGACAACCAGGGGGCGGGGAACAGGCGCTTCATGGCTGTACCTCCTGCAACGCCGCCTGGGCCTCGGGGCTGGGGACCGCCCGGGTGCCGAGCACGGCCATCACATACTGCTGCGGATCGTTGAGGTTGTCGGCGGCGGCCTGGGTAAAGCGCAGCAGCGGCTCGGCCTTGACGGTCAGCAGCATGCACAGCCCGAGCAGGGCGATGATCGGCACGCACTCGAAGCGCCTCAGCAGCGGCGAGGGCCGTTCTTCCGGGGCCCAGAAGCGCCGGATGCCCAGGCGCGAAAAGGCGATCAGCGACGCCAGGCCGGAAAGGATCAGCAAGGCCAGTAGGCCCCAGGCGGCGCCGGACAGCGGCGCATCCGTGGCCTGGCCCAGCCCCAGCGGGTTGAGCAGGGCGCCGATCAGGCTCAGCTTGCCGATGAAACCCGACAGCGGCGGCATGCCGATGATCAGCAGCGCGCAGGCGATGAAACTCAGGCCGAGGAAGGCCATGGTCCAGGGAATCACCTGGCCGACCACGGCTTTGCGCTCGTCGTCGAGGTTGGTGCCCGGTGGCGGTTGCAGCGACTCCTGGGGCCGAGGCAGGGTTTCGACTTCATCCTCCAGGGGGATCTCGTTGGCCGAACGCGAACGCTCGATCAATTCGGCCAGCAAAAACAGCGCACTCAGGGCCAGGGTCGAGCTGACCAGGTAGAACAGCGCGCCGGCAATCAGCCTGGGCTGGGCGAAGCCGATCGCCGCCAGGAGGATCCCGGCCGAGACCAGGATGCTCAGGCTGGCCATGCGTTCCAGGCGTTGCGCGGCGAGGATCGCCAGGGCCGCGCCGACGATGGTCGCCATGCCGCCGTAGATCAGCCAGTCGCCGCCGAAGTAGGCCGAGGCCCCGGCCTGGCCGGAGAACAGCAGGGTCCACAGGCGCAGCAGGGTGTAGACCCCGACCTTGGTCATGATCGCGAACATCGCCGCTACCGGCGCGCTGGCCGAGGAGTAGGCCGGCACCAGCCAGAAGTTCAGCGGCCACATGCCGGCCTTGGCCAGGAACGCAGTGGCCAGGATCGCCGCGCCGGCGTGCAGCAGGCCCCGGTCGGCTTCCGGCACCAGCGGGATCTTCAGCGCCAGGTCGGCCATGTTCAGGGTGCCGGTGACGCCGTAGATCAGCGCCGCGCCGATCAGGAACAGCGACGAGGCCAGCAGGTTGATCGCCACGTAGTGCAGGCCGGCGGACACCCGCGCCCGCCCCGAGCCGTGCAGCATCAGGCCGTAGGAGGCGGCCAGCAGCACTTCGAAGAACACGAACAGGTTGAACAGGTCGGCGGTCAGGAAGGCACCGTACAGGCCCATCAGCTGGATCTGGAACAGCGCGTGGAAACTGGCCCCGGCGCGGTCCCAGCGGGCCATGGCGAACAGCAGGGCGCTGACGCCGATGATCCCGGTGAGCACCAGCATCAGCGCCGACAGGCGATCGACCACCAGCACGATGCCGAACGGCACCTGCCAGTTGCCCGGCAGGTACACGCCGACGGAACCGGGCACGCCGGTCTGCTGGGTCCAGCACAGCAACAGCACGGAAATGCCCAGGCCGAGCATGCTGGAGAACAGGTTGATCCTGGCTTTGAGCGGGCGATGTTTCTCGCCGAGCATCAGCATCACCGCGGCGGTCAGCAGCGGCAGCAGGATGGGCGCGACGATCAGGTGCGGCATCAGGTTCATTCCTTGGGCTCCCGGCCATCCACATGGTCGGTGCCGGTCAGGCCCCTGGACGCCAGCAGGACCACCAGGAACAGCGCGGTCATGGCGAAGCTGATGACGATCGCCGTGAGCACCAGCGCCTGGGGCAGCGGGTCGGTGTAGTGCAGCAGGTCCTGGGGCACGCCGTCCTTGATGATCGGCTCCTTGCCGATGAACAGGCTGCCCATGCTGAAGATGAACAGGTTGACCCCGTAGGACAGCAGGCACAGGCCCATCACCACCTGGAAGGTCCGTGGCCGCAGCACCAGCCAGACGCCGGAGGCCGCCAGCACACCAATGGCGATTGCAATGACTTCTTCCATCAGGCGGCTCCTGGCTTGGCTTGGGGTTTGACTTGGGCACGCACCGACTGGTGCGCCAGCGCGGTGAGGATCAGCAGGGTCGAGCCGACCACCACGGCATACACGCCAATGTCGAAGAACAGCGCGCTGGCGATATGGATATCGCCCAGCAGCGGCAAGTCCAGGTGCAGGGTATGGGTGGTCAGGAACGGGTAGCCGAACGCCAGGGCGCCGAGCCCGGTCAGGGTGGCGAACAGCAGGCCGGTGCCCATCCAGCGCAGCGGCCGCAGGCTCATCTGGGCCTCGACCCACTGGGTGCCGGCGACCATGTATTGCAGGATGAACGCCACCGACATCACCAGGCCGGCGACGAAACCGCCGCCCGGCAGGTTGTGGCCGCGCATGAACAGGTAGAACGACACCACCAGGGCGATCGGCAGCAGCAGGCGCACCAGTACCGCCGGCACCATCATGAAGCCCAGGGCGGTGTCGCTGGCCTGGCGCGGGTTGACCAGGTCGGTGACCACGTCGGGCGCCAGCAGGCGCTGCTGGGCCGGCAGCTGCATGCTTTCCTTGGGCGGGCGGAAGCGTCGCAGCAGGGCGAACACGGTCAGGGCCACGGCCACCAGCACGGTGATCTCGCCCAGGGTGTCGAAGCCGCGGAAGTCCACCAGCATCACATTCACCACATTGCTGCCGCCGCCTTCCGGCAGGGCGCGGCTGAGGTAGAACGAGGAAATGTCGTTGGGGGTCTGGCGGGTCAGCATGGCGTAGGACAGCACGGCCATGCCCAGGCCGACGGCGATCGACAGCAGCAGGTCGCGCAGGCGGCGGGCACGGGCCTTGGGCAGGCTGCTGGGCAGCGGCGAAACATCCTCGATCCGCCGGGGCAGCCAGCGCAGGCCGAGCAGGATCAGCACCGTGGTCACCACTTCCACCACCAGCTGGGTCAGGGCCAGGTCCGGCGCGGAGAACCAGACGAAGGTCACGCAGGTCATCAGCCCGCAGACGCTGACCATGGTCAGGGCCGCCAGACGGTGGTACTTGGCTTGCCAGGCGGCGCCCAGGGCGCAGGCGATGGCCAGCAGCCAGAGGGTGACGAAGACGATGGAGCCCGGGATCTTCGGCCGGTCGCCCCAGCTCAGGCTGCTGTAGAGCATCGGGATCAGGCCGGCCAGCACCGCCACCAGCACCAGCAGGAACAGCTGGGTCTGCAGGCGCTGGGTGCTGATCCGCCGTTCCAGGCGCCGGGCCAGGCGCATCATGCTCACCAGGCTGCGCTCGAACAGGCGCTTGCCGTTGAAGCGGCCGATCAGCGGCGGATGGGCGAAATCACCGCGCACCAGCGGGGCACGCAACAGCAGGTAGAGCACGATGCCGCCGGACATGGCGATCAGGCTCATGATCATCGGCGCATTCAGGCCGTGCCAGATCGCCAGGCTGTACTCCGGCAGCGTGCCGCCAACCACCGGCTGGGCGGCCGCGGCCAGCAGCGGGCCGACCATCTGCGCCGGGAAGATCCCCACCAGCAGGCAGGTGAACACCAGCAGTTCCACCGGCGCGCGCATCCAGCGTGGCGGCTCGTGGGGCGTGTGCGGCAGGTCTTCGGCCGGTTTGCCGAAGAACACATCCACGGTGAAGCGCAGGGAGTAGGCGACGCTGAAGGTCCCGGCGATGGTGGCGATCACCGGCAGGGCGGCCTCGACCCAGGCGGTGGAATTGATGAACACGGTCTCGGCGAAGAACATCTCTTTCGACAGGAAGCCGTTGAGCAGCGGCACGCCGGCCATGGAGGCGCTGGCGACCATGGCCAGGGTCGCGGTGAACGGCATCAGCTTGATCAGGCCGTTGAGCTTGCGGATGTCGCGGGTGCCGCTTTCGTGGTCGATGATGCCGGCGGCCATGAACAGCGAGGCCTTGAAGGTGGCGTGGTTGAGGATGTGGAACACCGCGGCCACCGCGGCCAGCGGGCTGTTCAGGCCCAGCAGCAGGGTGATCAGGCCCAGGTGGCTGATGGTCGAGTAGGCCAGCAGGCCCTTGAGGTCGTTCTGGAACATCGCGCAGTAGGCGCCCAGCACCAGGGTCGCGGCCCCGGCGCCGCCGACGATCCAGAACCATTCCTCGCTGCCGGACAGCGACGGCCAGAGGCGGGCGAGGAGGAACACCCCGGCCTTGACCATGGTCGCCGAGTGCAGGTAGGCCGAGACCGGTGTCGGCGCGGCCATGGCGTGGGGCAGCCAGAAGTGGAAGGGGAATTGCGCGCTTTTGCTGAGGGCGCCGATCAGGATCAGCGGCAGGAGAATGGGGTAGAGGGCATGGGCTCGGATGAGATCTCCGGCAGCCAGGACCTGGTCCAGGTCGTAGCTGCCGACCACATGGCCGAGCAGCATGACCCCCGCCAGCAGGCACAAGCCCCCTGCGCCGGTGACCATCAGCGCCATGTAGGCCCCGCGCCGGGCATCGGAGCGGTGGTGCCAGTAGCCGATCAGCAGGAAGGAGAACAGGCTGGTCAGTTCCCAGAAGAACACGATCTGGATCAGGTTGCCGGAAATCACCAGGCCGAGCATGGCGCCCATGAAGGCCAGGAAAAACGCGAAGAAGCGCGGCACCGGGTCTTCCGGCGACATGTAGTAACGCGCGTACAGCGACACCAGGGTACCGATGGCCAGCACCAGCATGGAGAACAGCCAGGCGAAGCCGTCCATGCGCAGGACGAAGTTCAGGCCCAGGCTGGGCAGCCAGTTGAACTCTTCACGGATCACGCCGCCATGGGCGATCTGCGGGTACATCGAGGCCACCGCCACGCTACCGGCCAAGGCGACCAGGCCTGCCAGCAGGGACTCGGTGTTACGCGCGTTGTGCGGCAGCAAGGCCGCCAGACAGCTGCCGATAAAAGGCAGAAGCAGTAGAACTATCAGGGACATAGGCTTCTAATCTGCGGGAAATTGTGATGCATCATACGTGCCGACTCTGTGATCACCAACCTTGAAGCTGTGGCAGGATCCTACAAAACCCCTTCGGCCAGCCGTCAAGGCAGGGGATAAGAACCGGCTTGGCCGAAAGCCCTGGCAGTTTGCCCGGGGTGAATGACAACAAAGCGCTGCGCGCGGTGTTATGGTCGCGCCCCTCGGCAACGGACCCGCTTGAAAGGAAGCAGACAGACCCCTTATGACTCTCGCAACCTTTACCCGCAAAACCCTCGCCAGCCTGCTGTTGATGGCCTTCGGCGGCTGGATCGTCTGGCTGTGGCTGACTCTGGCCGGGCCCACTGCCGGCATGAGCCGCTTCAAGACCCTGGAACCCTTGTCGATCGAGGGGCAAGCGGCGGCGGCCTTGCCCGCCGGCACCGTGCTCTATTACGACACCGGCTTTGCCGAGGGCCATGGCCGTTACCTGGCGTACTTCTATCACAAGGGCGTCATCGCCCAGGAAGCCTTGCCCAAGGCCTTCTGGCCGGGGCAGGAGCAGATCAGCCCCTTGTGGTTGTGGAATATCGATCCCGAGCAGGTCCCGGATAAAACCATGACGCGAGAGGACATTGTCGCCGCCGTACAGGCCGGCCAGCTCTCCCGGCAGGAGCTGGCGGCCATCCTCCAATCGTTGCCGCGCTAGGCTCTGTACGAAAAGTGGCTGCGCGCTGGGCGCCTTCGGCGCTACGCAGGCCATGCTGCGTTAAAAACAGGCTCAGCGTTGCGAGTCCGCCGTTTCATCCAGCCGATCCGCCTCGACCACTTCGCCGCTCTTACCCTTGGTCTTCAACTCGCTGACGATCACCGCCGCGACGATCAGCGCGCCGCCCAGCAGGGCCAGGGCCGGCAGGCGTTCGCCGGCGATGCGCCCGACCAGCCCGGCCCATACCGGTTCGCCGGCGTAGATCAGGGTGGCGCGGGTCGGCGAGACGCTTTTCTGCGCCCAGTTCATCGCCACCTGGATCGCCGCGCTGGCGGCGCCCAGGCCCAGGGCGCTGGCCAGCAGCAGCCAGGAAAAGTCCGGGATGGCTTCCTGGGTCGGCACCACCATCAGGAACGACAGCACCGAGGTTGCGGCCAGTTGTACTACTGTGACCCGGCGCACATCGACCTGGCCGGCGTAGGTGCTGATCAGGATGATTTCCGCGGCGATGGCCACGGTGCTGATCAGGGTGGCGATTTCTCCCGGGCTGAAGTCCAGCGCGGCGCCGCTGGGCCCGGAGAGCAGCATCAGGCCGGTGAAGGCCAGCATGATGCCGATGCTCGGCATCAGCCCCGGGCGCTTGCCCATGAACAGCCATTGCAGCAGCGGCACGAAGGGCACGTACAGCGCGGTGATAAAGGCCGACTGGCTGCTGGGAATGCTTTGCAGGCCCACGGTCTGCAGGCCGTAGCCGAGCATGATGGCGGTGCCGATGAAGACCCCGGCCTTGAGTTCGAACAGGGTCAGCCCGCGCAGGCTGCGCAGGGAGAACAGCCCGACGATGCAGGCCGCCGCGGCGAACCGCAGGCCGACGAAGAACATCGGGCCGCTGACGGTCATGGCGTGCTGCACCGTGAGAAAGGTGCCGCCCCAGACCATGGTGATCAGCACCAGCACGCACTCGGCTTTGCTCAGTTTGAGGAAGAAGGAAGAAGATTTGCAGGAGTTCACCGACGTCATGCCCTTGCGTGCTACCCGGGGCGGCCGCACAATGCGCCGCGAAGTTGGGCAGTATACTGCGCAAACCCATACAGTGAGCAATATAGTGCACAAAGATCCTGGGCAGCGCGCTTCCGTGCTGCAGCATGTCAGTCACAACGTCCGGCGCCTGCGCCACGCCGCCGAGCTGAGCCAGAGCGCCCTGGCGGAAAAGTCCGGGGTCAGCCGGCGCATGCTGGTGGCCATCGAGGCCGGTGAGAAGAATGTCAGCCTCAGCACCCTGGACCGGGTGGCCGAGGCCCTGGACGTGGCCTTCAGCGACCTGATCCAGGCCCCCGATGCCCGCGACCCGAGCCGGATCAACGAGCTGGCCTGGGCCGGGCTGATTCCCGGGAGCAAGGCGGTGCTGCTGGCCAAGGCCAACGCCTGCCGCGAAGTGGAGCTGTGGGAGTGGCGCCTGGAGCCGGGCGAGCAATACCTGTCGGAACCGGACGCCGAAGGCTGGAGCGAGCAGCTGTATGTCTTCGAGGGTTGCCTGACCCTGGTCCTGGGTGAACAGGAGCGGCGCCTGGACAGCGGCGAGTTCTTCATGTTCGCCAGCAACCTGCCGCATGCCTATCGCAACGATGGGGCGGTGGCGGTGCGTTTCGTGCGCAACGTGGTGATCTGAGCACTGTTGCCTGGGCAACAGTGCTTGAACATTTTGCCTGTTTTCAATTGATGCTGCTTCTTATGAACATCAATCAACTTACTGATTTGTAAGACTTATAGTCTTCGGCACGACTTCTGCAATCTCCAGGTCAGAACGGATCTTCCGCATTCGACAGGACCTGGAGTCGGCCATGACAGCCACTGCTCAACCCACCCGAACCGCCCACATCATCCACTCCGACGCCGAGGCCATCGCCGTCGCCCGGACCCTGGCCGAGCGTTTCGCCGTCGAGGCCAGCGTGCGCGATCGCGAGCGGCGCCTGCCGTTCGCCGAGCTGGACGAGTTCTCCGCCAGCGGCCTGTGGGGCATCACCATTCCCAAGGCCTACGGGGGCGCCGGGGTGTCCTATGTGACGGTGGCGGAGGTGATCAAGATCATCTCCGCCGCCGACTCGTCCCTCGGCCAGCTGCCGCAGAACCACCTGGGCGTGCTCGACATCCTGCTGCAGACCGCCAGCGAGGAGCAGAAGCGCTATTACTTCGCCAAGGTGTTGCAGGGTTATCGCTTCGGCAACGCCTTCTCCGAAGCCGGCAGCAAGCATGTCGGCGCCTTCGAGACCCGCATTCGTTTCAACGCCGACGGCGCGCGGATCGACGGCGAGAAGTTCTACTGCACCGGCGCCTTGTTCGCCCATATCGTGCCGGCGGTGGCGGTCGACGAAGAGAACAAGGCGTTCATCGCCTTTATCGAGCGGGACAACCCCGGCCTGACCGTGATCGACAGTTGGGACGGTTTCGGCCAGCGCACCACCGCCAGCGGCGGGGTCACCCTCGACGCGGTGCAGGTGCCGCTGAGCGCGGTGATCCCGGCCCATCGCGCATTCGACGAGCCCACCGCCGACGGGCCGATCTCGCAGATCATCCAGGCGGCGGTGGACACCGGCCTGGCAGTCGGCGCCCTGGAAGAAGCCAAGCGCCACGCGCGCCAGTCGCGCCCCTGGATCGATAGTGGCCAGGATCATGGCTGGCAGGACCCGTTCACCATCGCCGCCATCGGCGACCTGGAATGGCGGGTGCACGGCACCGAGGCGATCCTGGAAAAAGCCGGCCTGGCCATCGACCAGGCATTGCGCGACCCCAACGAAGACAGCGTGGCCCAGGCCTCGGTGGTGGTGGCGCAAGCCAAGGTGTTGTCGGCACAAAGCGCCTTGCTTGCCAGCAGTAAGCTGTTCGAGCTGGCCGGCACCCGCTCGGTGCTGGGCAAGTACAACCTCGACCGCTACTGGCGCAACGCGCGAACCCACACCCTGCACGACCCGGCACGCTGGAAATACCACCTGATCGGCAACTTCCTGCTCAACGGCGTCAAGCCGGCCCGCCACGCCTGGAACTGAGGAACCGCCCATGAACGCATTGAGCCAAGCCACCACCCATGAAACACCCGCCGATGAACAGGCCGAGCACAGCCACCACGACCTGCGCCGCGCCCGCGAACTGCTGCAATCGACCCTCAAGTTTGTCCGTGAGCAGGCCAGGCCCTGGCCCGGCAGCGGCCTGGCCCGAGCCAGCGACGACCCTTATGTGATCAGCCGCTTTGGCGACCTGCTGATTCGTATCGAAGTCGCCGCCGCCCTGCAGGAACGGGCGCAATCGCTGCTCGCCAGGGAGCACGACGTCGCCGAAATCGGCGTGGCCCAGGCCGAGGCGGCCATTGCCAGCCGCGAGGCCTTGCTCGCGGTGAGCAACGCCGAGTTCGAGCTGACCGGCCAGCGCAGCCCGCTGCCCGCCGCGCAGGGTGAACCCTTGCGCTGGAAATACCCGTTGATCGGCAACTATCGCCTCAATGGCGTGGTGCCGCCCAGTTTCAGGAGTGCGGTTTGATGGCCCGGGAAATCCGTCTCAACGCGTTCGACATGAACTGTGTCGGCCACCAGTCGCCGGGCCTGTGGGCCCACCCCCGGGATCGCTCCTGGCAGTACAAGGACCTCGAATACTGGACCGACCTGGCGCGGATCCTCGAACGCGGCAAGTTCGACGGCCTGTTTATCGCCGATGTGCTGGGCATCTACGACGTCTACCAGGGCAACGGCGAGGCGGCGATCCGCCAGGCGGCCCAGGTGCCGGTCAACGACCCGCTGCAACTGATCCCGCCCATGGCCCTGGTCACCGAACACCTGGGCTTCGGCCTGACCGCGTCGCTGTCGTTCGAGCATCCCTATCCCTTCGCCCGGCGTCTTTCCACGCTCGACCACCTGACCCGCGGCCGCGCCGGCTGGAACATCGTCACCTCCTACCTGGAAAGCGGGGCGAAGAACCTGGGGCAGAAAGCCCAGACCGAGCACGACGCCCGCTACGACTACGCCGAGGAATACCTGCAGGTTTGCTACAAGCTCTGGGAAGGCAGCTGGGAAGAGGGCGCGGTGCTGCGCGACCGGGAACGGCGGATCTTCAGCGACCCGAGCAAGATCCATGAGATCCGCCACGTCGGCCCACACTTCCAGGTGCCGGGCATCCACCTCTGCGAGCCTTCGCCGCAACGCACCCCGGTGCTCTACCAGGCCGGGGCGTCGAGCCGTGGCAAGCAGTTCGCCGCCGAGCAGGCCGAGTGCGTGTTTGTCGCCGCGCCGTCCAAGGTGCTGCTGAAGAAGACCGTGGCCGATATCCGCCGCCGGGCCGCCGAGGCCGGGCGCGATCCGGCGCAGATCCTGATCTTCAACCTGCAGACGGTGATTCTCGGCGAGACCGACGCCAAGGCCAGGGCCAAGTTCGAGGAGTACAAGTCCTGGGTCAGCTACGAAGGCGCCATGGCGCTGATTTCCGGCTGGACCGGCATCGACTTCAGCCAGTTCAAGCCTGATGAGCCGCTCAAGCATGTGCACACCAACGCCATCCAGTCGGCGGTGGAGGCCTTCTCCACGGCCGACCCGAACAAGGTCTGGACGCCCCATGAGCTGGCGGACTGGGTCGGCATCGGCGGCTTCGGCCCGCTGTTCGTCGGCAGCCCGGAAACCGTGGCCGACCTGCTCCAGGAATGGGTCGAGGACACCGATGTGGACGGCTTCAACCTGGCCTATGCGCTGACTCACGAGACCTTTGTCGACGCCGTCGAACTGCTGGTCCCCGAGTTGCAGAAGCGCGGCGTGTACAAGACCGAATACGCCCCCGGCACCTTGCGCGAGAAGCTGTTCGGCGCCGGGCCGCGCTTGCCGCAGAACCATCCGGGCAGCGCTTATCGCGATCTGGCGGCCTGGCATCGCCAGGAGCAGCAGGTGGCCTCCATCCGGATACCGTCCCTGTAGCCGCTGCCGCAGGCTGCGATAGGTCCGAAGGACCTTCAGCGTCAGTGTGATCGTCACGACCTGTCGGTCGATCGCAGCCTGCGGCAGCGGCTACAAAGGCGCAGTTGTCAGCTGCAAACCGAAAACCAGCCAGCGGACCACCGCACGCTTTTGCCCAAGGAATCGAGGTCAGTCCATGAGCGTGCATGAACTCAAGCGTTCACCCCCGGCGGACGCGCGAACACCGGAACACACTGTGCTGCTGCCCGCGGCCCTGGAGCTGTTGCAGCACTGGGCGCAGGTCAGCCCGCTGGCCAGCGCGTTGCGTCACAAGCGCCACGGCCATTGGTACAACTGGCGCTGGATCGATGCCGCGCGGGATGTCGAGCGCCTGGCCGACGGCCTGCGCCAACAGGGTTTCGACGAAGGCTCGCGACTGGCGTTGAGCGGCCTGTTCGAGCCCAACCTGCTGCTCCTGGCCCTGGCCGCGCAACGGGTGGGCGGCCAGGTGCTGACCCTGAGCGACGAACTCGACCCGCAAGCCCTGCGCCAGGCCCTGTGGAACCTGCGCCCCAGCCATGCCTTCGTGCATTCGCGCCAGCAGTTGCTGCGCTGGGTCGCGGCCGGTGAAAACAGTATTGCCCCGCAATTGTTGATTGCCCATCAGGCTGTTCCGCGCCTGCCGCAGGGTTCGCGCCAGCCGGTGCTGGCCTTCAGCGACCTGCTCGGCAGCCGGGAAAAGCCCCAGCGCCAGAACCACTGGCGGCATCCGGCCCATGCCGCGCAGCTGTGGAGCGAGGAGGGCACGCACTGGCCGGAAGGCCTGAGGGTCTTGCTGCACCAGTGGCTGCACAGCGGCCATAGCCTGGCCTTCCCGGAAAGCCGCGGTTCGGCCAGCCGCGACCGCCGCGATGCCGCCCCCAGCGGCCTGCTGCTCTCGGGCCCTTGCCTGCAACGCCTGGCCGACGACATCGAAAGCCGCCTGGCGCCCGTGGGCAGTTGGCGCCGCCGCCTGTGCGACTGGGCCATTGCCCAGCCGCACCGCCCCCTGCAACGGCTGCTGAAGAACCGGGTGCGCCGGCTCCTGGGGTTCCAGCGCCTGGATTACATCTGGCAGGCCCCCGGCAACCCCTCGACACCTTCGGCGCCGGTGTGGCTGGCCGAATTCAAACGGAATATCGCATGAGCGCCGCCGACCCCATCCTGCAAGTCAATGCCATCTCCCTGTCGTTCAAGGGGGTGAAGGCGATCAACCAACTGTCCTTCGCGGTCGCGCGCGGCGAGATCTGCGCGCTGATCGGACCCAACGGCGCCGGCAAGAGCTCCTTGCTCAATATCCTCAATGGCGTCTATCGCTTCGATGCCGGCTCGATTGTCTTCGACCGCGAGGCGTTCCAGCGCATCGACCCCTTGCAGGCCGCGCGCCGAGGCATCGGCCGCACCTTCCAGAACAACGCGCTGTTCAAGAAGATGAGCGTGATCGACAACCTGCTCAGCGGCCTGTCGCGGCACACCCGCGCCCGCTTTATCGAACAGGCCCTGGGGCTGCCCCGGGCGCGGCGCGAGGCCGAGGCTCATCGGCAGCTGGCCCAGGGCATTCTCGAGTTCCTCGAGTTGCAGGCGCAGCGCGATGTGCCGGTGGGCAACCTGGCCTACGGCCTGCAAAAGCGCGTCGAGCTGGGCCGGGCCCTGATCGCCGGGCCCAGCCTGTTGCTGCTGGACGAGCCCATGGCCGGGATGAACGCCGAGGAAAAACAGGACATGGCGCGTTTCATCGCCGACATCAACCGCGACCTGGGCACCACGGTGGTGCTGATCGAGCACGATATGAACGTGGTCATGGACCTGTCCGACCATGTGGTGGTGCTGGACTACGGGCGCAAGGTCGGCGACGGCACCCCGGCCGAAGTGCAGGCTGACCCCGAGGTGATCGCTGCTTACCTGGGGGTGGTGCACTGATGAGCTTTTTCTTCGAAACCCTGCTGGGTGGCCTGCTGGCCGGCACCCTGTATTCGCTGGTGGCCATCGGCTTCGTGCTGATCTACAAGGCCAGCGGCGTGTTCAATTTCGCCCAGGGCGCGATGTTGCTGTTCGCCGCGCTGACCTTCGTCAGCCTGCACGACCAGGGCGTGCCCTTTGTCCTGGCGCTGCTGGCGACGGTGCTGGTGATGATCGCCGGCGCCTGGCTGATCGAGCGGCTGGTGCTGCGGCCGCTGGTCAATCGTTCGCAGATCACCCTGTTCATGGCCACCCTGGGCCTGTCGTTCATCATCGAAGGCCTGGCCCAGGGGCTGATGGGCTCCCAGGTCAGGGCGCTGGACCTGGGCATCGACGACGTGCCGCTGTTGCTCGGGCCGCTGATGCTCAGCCAGTTCGACCTGATCGCCGCGGCCACGGCGGTGGTGCTGGTGACAGTGCTGGCGCTGCTGTTCAACAAGACCCGGATCGGCGTGTCGCTGCGGGCGGTGGCGGACGACACCACGGCCGCGCTGTCGATCGGCATCAACCTCAACCGCATCTGGCAGATCGTCTGGGCCGTGGCCGGCATTGTCGGGCTGGTGGCCGGGCTGCTCTGGGGCGCGCGCCAGGGCGTGCAGTTCTCGCTGTCGCTGGTGGTGCTCAAGGCTTTGCCGGTGCTGATCATCGGCGGCTTCACCTCGATCGGCGGGGCGATTGTCGGCGGGCTGATCGTCGGCGCCGCGGAGAATCTGGCCGAGGTCTACATCGGCCCGCTGATCGGCGGCGGCATTACTCCCTGGTTCGCCTATGTGCTGGCCCTGGCCTTCCTTTATATCCGTCCCGCCGGCCTGTTCGGCGAGCGCGCCATCGAGCGAGTCTGAACCCATGTCCATTCCCCTGACCCAGGCCACCGCGCCTGTGCTGTTGATCCCGCGCCGCCTGCCCTGGGGCCTGGGCGGCCTGCTGTTGCTGGCCCTGGTCGGCGTGCCCCTGGTGGGCAACGACTATTGGCTCAACGCCATTCTGATCCCGTTCCTGGTGCTGTCCCTGGCCGGGCTCGGCCTCAACCTGCTCACCGGCTACACCGGCCAGACCTCGGTCGGCGCCGCCGGCTTCATGGCGGTCGGCGCCTTTGCCACTTATGGCTTCCTGCTGCGCCTGCCGGAGCTGGGCCTGCCCCTGGCGCTGCTCGGCGGCGGCTTGATCAGCGCGGCGGTGGGCTGGCTGTTCGGCCTGCCCAGTTCGCGGATCAAGGGCTTCTACCTGATGGTCACCACCCTGGCGGCGCAATTCTTCCTGGAGTGGCTGTTCGTCAAGTTTCCCTGGTTCTACAACTACGGCTCCTCGGGGACCATTTCGGCGCCCCGGCTGAGCCTGTTCGGCCATGACCTCAATACCCCGGTCGGGCGTTACCTGCTGACCCTGGCCTGCGTGCTGCTGTTGACCTGGGTCGCGCTGAACCTGGTGCGCAGCCAGGTCGGGCGCAACTGGATGGCGATTCGCGACATGGACACCGCGGCGGCGGTGATCGGCATTCCGGTGGCGCGCTACAAGCGCCTGGCGTTCGCCGTCAGTTCCTTCTACCTGGGCATCGCCGGCGCCCTGTGGGCCTTCGCCTACCTGGGCACCGCCAGCGCCAGCAGCTTCGATATCAATCGTTCGTTCCAGATCCTGTTCATCATCATTATCGGCGGCATGGGCAGCGTGGCCGGCAACTTCGTCGGCGCGGCCTTTATCAGCCTGCTGCCGATCCTGCTCAGCCACGCCGGGCAAGCCCTGTCGGGCGGTGCGGTGGATGCCGGGCAGTTGCAGAACCTGCAGAAAATCATCTTCGGTGTGCTGATCATCCTGTTCCTGATCAAGGAGCCGGAGGGCCTGGTCCGCCTGTTGGGCAATCTCCGTCAACGGCTGGGTCACTGGCCGCTGCGCTTCTGAATTCCACTCCTGAGTAGAGAGAAGATATGCGTGCATCCTTGAAACGTTCCCTGGCCGGCGTCGCGGTGGCGCTGGCGATCCTCGGCGGCGCGGCGCCCGTGGCGCAGGCCGCGGCGGACCAGCAGTTCTTTCCGCTGGCCACCTACCGGGTCGGCGCCTATGCCTCCAGCGGGGTGCAGGTGTGGGCCGGCATGATCGACTACCTGAACTACATCAATCAGGTGGAAGGAGGGATCAACGGGGTCAAGCTGGTCTGGCAGGAGTGCGAGACCGAGTGGACGGCGGAGAAGGGCATCGAGTGCTACGAGCGCTTCAAGAACGGCCTGGATGGCGCGCCGGTGGCGGTCTACCAGCCCAACGGCGCACCGGCGGCCTATGCCCTGAGCGAGCGCGCCGAGGTCGACAAGATCCCGCTGATCACCCTGGGTTACGGCCGTACGGAAGCCACCGACGGCACGGTGTTTCCCTATAACTTTCCGGTGATGCTGACCTTCTACAGCGAGGCGTCGACCCTGGTGAACTACATCGCCGAGCGCGAGGGCGGCTTCGACAAGCTCAAGGGCAAGAAGATCGCCACGGTCTACCACGATTCGGCCTATGGCCGGGAAACCCTCGGCCCGCTGAAGCTGCTGGCGGAAAAATACGGCTTCGAGAACATCCAGATTCCGGTGGCCGATCCGGGTAACGAGCAGTCGGCGCAATGGCGCCAGGTGCGCCAGCAGAACCCCGACTGGGTGTTCCTGCGCACCTGGGGCGTCTCGACCCCGGTGGCGGTCAAGACCGCCGCGCGCTTCGGCTTCCCGGTGGACCACATCATCGGCGACATCTGGGCCAGCTCCAGCGAAGACGTATTGCCGGCCGGCGCGGCGGCCAAAGGCTACCTGGCGTTGACGCCTTATCCTGCGGGAAGCGATTTCGAGATCCACCGGCGCCTCAAGCAACACATCCTCGACCAGGGCAAGAGCGACCTTGCGGACCTGAAGAACTTCGGCAGCGTGTACTACAACTCCGGGCTGGTGAACGCCGCGGTGGCGGTCGAGGCGATCCGCACCGCCCAGGGCAAGTTCGGCCAGCGCCCGCTCAATGGCGAAGAAGGCCGCTGGGGCCTGGAGCACCTGAACATCGACGACGCCCGGCTCAAGGACATGGGTTACCTGGGGTTGATGCAGAACCTCAAGCTGTCCTGCCGCGATCACGAGGGCGGCGGTTCGGCGCGGGTGCAGCAGTGGGACGGCGCCCACTGGACCCTGATCAGCGACTGGATCGCCGCCGACCGCGCCTTGCTGCGGCCGCTGATCGACGAGAAGTCGGCGGCCTTCGCCAAGGAGAAGAACCTCACGCCACGCAGCTGCACCGGGGATGAATGAAGCATGAGCCAGACCGCTCCGGCCGCCACGGCCGACGACCTGTTGCAGGTGCGCGATATCGAGGTGATCTACGACGGTGCGATTCTCGCGGTGGCCGGGGTCTCCCTGAGCGTGCCCGAGGGCGGCATCGTCGCCTTGCTGGGGGCCAACGGCGCCGGCAAGAGCACCAGCCTCAAGGCGATCTCCGGGCTGCTGCGCGCCGAGCGGGCCGAGGTCAGCCGTGGCTCGATCGCCTTTCTCGGCCAGGACAGCGCCGGCGTCGATCCCAGCCAGCGGGTGCGCCAGGGCATGGTCCATGTGCTGGAGGGGCGCCATGTGTTCCCGCAGTTGACGGTGGAGGACAACCTGCGCAGCGGCGGTTTTGTCCGTGGCTTGAGCCGCCGGGAACTGGCCGCCGACCTGGAACGCATCTACGCCTGGTTCCCGCGCCTGAAGACCAGGCGCGGCACCCGCGCCGGGCTGACCTCGGGCGGCGAGCAGCAGATGGTCGCCCTCGGCCGCGCGCTGATGACCCGGCCGCGCCTGGTGCTGCTGGACGAGCCGTCCATGGGCCTGGCGCCGATCATCGTCCAGGAGATTTTCGAAATCGTCGCGCAACTCAATCGCGAGGCGCGAGTGAGCTTCCTGATCGCCGAACAAAACATTAATGTGGCGCTCAAGTACGCCTCCAGGGCCTACGTGCTCGACACCGGGCGCGTGGCCTGGTCCGGCACCACCGATGAACTGCTGGCCCGGGGCGATCTGCAGGACTTCTACCTAGGCAGGCACTGAACCGTGAGAACCCCATGAGCCAAACACCCAACGGACAGGCGAGCGGCGCCACCCGTGATGCCGATGTGCTGATCGTCGGTGGCGGCCTGAGTGGCGCCTTGCTCGCCGCCCAACTGCTGCGCCTGCCGGGCCGGCGCCAGGTGCTGGTGATCGAGCCGCGCAGCGAGCTGGGGCGCGGCGAGGCCTACAGCGCTGTCGAGCTGGGCCACACCCTGAACGGCAACGCCGCGCGCATGAGCGTCGACCCGGACAACGCCGATGATCTGACTCAATGGCTGACCGATTACATCGCCGCCGGCGGCTGGCCGGAATCGAAGCAGCAGCCTGTGCCCATCAGTGAGCTGTTTCCTCCGCGCGGAATCTTCGGCCTGTATGTCCAGCAGCGGCTGGCCGAGGCCCAGGCGATGGGCGCCTCGCAGGGTTCGACGGTGGCGCATGTGCGCGCCGAGGTGGTGGATTTGCAGGCCGACGCCGAGGGCGCCTTGCTGACCCTCAACGACGGCCAGCAACTACGCGGCGCCTTTGCCGTGCTGGCCACCGGCATGTTCCCGGCGGCGCGTACGCCGCAGACCCAGTCCAGCGGCCTCAATGCCGCCGCGCTGGACCCCTGGGACGTTTCGGCCATGAGCCGGCTCGACCCGCAGGCCACGGTGCTGATCATTGGCTCCGGGCTGACCATGGTCGACGCCGTGGTGTCCCTGGAGCAGGCCGGGCATCGCGGGCCGATCGAGGTGTTCTCGCGCCACGGCCTGTTGCCCCATGTGCGGCGCCAGCCACCGGCCTGGGTCGACTTCCTCGCCGAGGATCCCAGCCTGCGCAGCCCGCGCCAGTTGCTGCGCGAGCTGCGTCGGCAATGTCGCCAGGCGCTGGCGGATGGCGTGGACTGGCAGGCGCCGCTGGACACGGTGCGCGCCCATATCGGGCGCTTGTGGAGCCAGGCCACGGACGTGCAGCGCCGGCAATTCGTGCGCCATGTGCGGCCGTGGTGGGAAAGCCATCACCACCGTTCGCCGCCGCTGAGCGCCGAGCTGGTGGCGCGTTTGCACGGGGAAGGGCGGTTGCGCATCCAGGCGGCCTCGTTCAAGGGCCTGGAGCCTTCGGCGGATGGGCGCCTGGCGATTTGCATCCGCCGCCGCGGCGAAGCGCAAACCCGCTGGGTCGCGGGGGATGCGCTGATCAACTCCAGCGGCATCGAATACGACTGGCGCCGGGTCGCCCGACCGTTGCCGCAGCAACTGCTGGCCCGTGGCCTGATCACGCCGGGGCCGCTGGCCCTGGGGATTTGGGCCGATAGCGATGGCGCGGTGGTGGATGCCGAAGGGCAGGTTGCCCGCCGGCTGTTCGCCATGGGCCCGCCCTTGCGCGGCATGTGGTGGGAAAGCACCGCGGTGACCGACGTGGCCAGCCAGGCCAAGGCGTTGGCGGCACGCCTAGCGGCATTACCCTTGTAGCCGCTGCCGCAGGCTGCGAACGGCTGCGCAGCAGACGCCGCGATCCTGAGGCCGCCAAGCAAGCTCCTGCGGACCTTTTCGCAGCTTCGCCTTGGCTCAGCAGCGGCTACAGGGTCACCCAGCGCTGTTCGGCGGCGGCAAGGCGAATCGCCGCCGCCAGGCGCTCGACCTGCCAGGCCTCGGCGAAATCGGTCCCGCCTTGCCCCTGGCCGCCCAGCGCCATGATCAGCTCATGCACTTCCAGGGTCTTGAGCTCGTTGTAGCCCAGTTGATGCCCCGGGGCCGGGCTGAAGGCGGCGTAGCCGGGCAGGGCGGGCCCGGCCAGCAGGCGTTGGAAGCCGCTATCGCCGGCCCGGTACAGGCGCAGTTCATTGAGGCGTTCCTGGTCGAAGGCCAGGGTGCCGCGGGTGCCGCTGATCTCGAAACTCAGGTGGTTCTTGTAGCCGTGCTTGAGCCAGCTGCTGCTGAACGTACCGCGGGCACCGCTGGCGAAACGCAGCAGAGCATGGGCCTGGTCGTCCACGGCGATCGGACGCTGCTCCTGGCTGCCGGCGCTGGCCGGGCGTTGGTGGTGCACGGTCTGGCTGTCGGCGCAGACTGCCTCGACCTCGCCCAGCAGATAACGCGCCATGGCCAGCAGATGGCTGCCCAGGTCGGCCAGGGCGCCGCCGGCGTGCTGCGGGTCGCAGCGCCAGGAGAAGGGCGAGGCCGGGTCGGCCATGAAGTCTTCGCTGAACTCGCCCTGGAAGCTGACGATCTGCCCCAGTTCGCCGCTGTCGATCAGCGCCTTGGCCTGCACGATCACCGGGTTGTGCTGGTAGTTGTAGCCGACCCGGGTGACCACCCCGGCGGCCTGGGCCGCGTGCTGCATTTGCTGCGCCTGTTCGACGCTGACCGCCAGGGGCTTCTCGCAATACACCGCCTTGCCGGCCTTCAGGGCGGCCATGGCCATGGGGAAGTGCAGGTGATTGGGCGTGGTGATCGCCACCAGGTCGACCCTGGGGTCGTCGATCAGCCGTTGCCAGTCGCCGTGGGCCTGGGCAAAACCCCAGGCCGCCGCGCAGTGCTCGGCGCGCTGGCGGTCGGCATCGGCCAGCGCCGCCAGGTGCAGGCGCACCGGCAATTCGAATACCGCGCTGACATTACGGAACGCCAGCGCATGGGCCCGGCCCATGAAGCCCGTGCCGATCAAGCCTATTCCCAGTTCACCCATCGCCGACCCCTTGCAGAATTGTTGTTGTAAGGAGTGCTCTTTATGGAATAAAAATTCCGTAATTGCAATCTGTGGAATAAATTTTCAGCAGCGCGCCGCTGCTGCTCGGCAACCCGGCCGGGAAAAGCCGAAGGGCGCAAATAAAAAAGGGTGCAATGAACAGTCATTGCACCCATGGGCCGATCACCTGGGCAGGGTCAGAACTGGAAGGTGAACCCCAGGTTGACCGAACTGCCACCGCCATGGCCGGATACCAGCCCGGTGTAGTTCAGCGACACCTGGGTGTCTTTGCTCATGGCCATTTCCGCAGCGGCCTTGACCACCGCGCCATCGCGAGACACCGGCACGCCGTTCACCGCAAAGGCCGCCGCACTGCCGGCAAATTTCAATGAGGTTTCACGATCCAGGTCGCCGTACTGGTGTTCCCAGCCCAGCTCGCCACGCAAGGTCACCGAGCGGGTGGCGCTCACCGGCAATTGCGTATGACCTCGCAGGCCAAGGGTCGAGAGCGTGGCGTCCTGGCTTTGCTTGCTGGCATGCAAGGCTGCTGCACCGCCGCGTTCCTTGAACGAGTCGTTCTGGAAGTTGATGTAGCTGAGGTTGGCGAAGGGCTCGAAAGCCGCCCACCGGGTGTAGCCGATTTCGCCGAACACCTGATCGGTACGTGCGTTGTAGTTGGCTTTTTCATGGCTCGACTGGTTGCCGTACGTCACGTCACGGGAAGTGTCGAAGCGGTGCCAGGTGGTGGCTCCGCCGAGGCGCAGGGCGATGCTGTCGAAACGTTTGCCGCCATAGATCGACAGGTGATAGTTGTCGCTGTCGGCGGAAGTCCTGGAGGCTCCGTTCAGATCGGTCCTGGTGTAGCCGGTTGCCGCACCGACGCGCCAGCCATCGCCGACGTCGGTGTCCAGGCCGAGCAGGACGCCGGTGGTGGAAGTGCTGTAGCGCGTGGCGTTGTGATCGGCGTCGACTTGCCTGTGGCCGCCGAGCAATTGCACCCAGCCACCATTGCTGCTGGCCTGGATATCCATATCGGTATCCAGGACCTGAGCCTGTTGCAGGCGGCCGTTGACTGCGTCGCGCAGGTAACGGCTGTCAGCGATCTGCGCAGCGGCGATGTCGGAGTGCACCTGGCCATCGAGCTGGTTGAAGGCTTGTCGCGCCAGTTCCGCCGAGTCGGAGGCCAGGATGCTCTCGTACACCGGATTACCTGCGCTCAATGTGTCGATGGCGCTGGCGACGGCACGCTCGTTACGGGTCAAGGCTACGCTGGCGAACGCGGTCTGGTTGCGGTAGATGCCCAGGTTCAGCTGGTTCGGCTGGTAGTTCAGGCGGGTGTCAAGGAACAAGAAACTGGGGGCGACGGAAGCGAACTGGCCGTTGATACCCTGGCTGGCGCTGAGGATGTTGAACTGCTGGCCCAGGTAGCTGCTAGCCTGGGCCGCAGACAGCAGGTTGGGGCTGTTTTCCATAGAGAGGGTGACCTGTCCGCCGTTGAGAGTCGCCACGCCCGTGCTCTGGATGGTGTCGGTCTGCCCGTTGGCGGCGACTTCCACCGCGTACACCGAACCCGGGTTGAACGTGACGTCGCCGGTGTGCAGGGTGCCGACCGAATGGCCGGGGGCCACGGTACCGCCGTTATTCACCAGCAGGGTGCCGATGCTGCCGTTACCCGCCAGGGTGCCGCCGATACGGGTGACCACCTGGTTATTGGCATCGACGGTGCCCACGGCGCTGCCATCGACCGTCACGCTGGAGGTCAATCTGCCGTCCACCGAGAGCTTGCCGCCACGGACCCAGGTACTGCCCGAATAGCTGCTCTGGCCGTCGAGTACCAGTTCCCCATCCCCGGACTTTGTCAGGCTGCCGACATAGGTCTGGCCGGTCAGCGGGTCCAGGCCGCGGGTCAGCGTTGCCTGCTCCCGGGCCATGCCGATCTCGTACTGGAATTGATCGTCCGCCGAGGCCCCGGCCGGTAGACCGTTGACCCAGCCTTTGTGCTGCTTGATCGCGCTCCAGGTGGCCTGTTCGGCAGCGTCTTCGCTGCGCCGGGCACGGATCGCTTCGTCGGAGATGTCGTTGGCCCAGATATCGCGGGTGCCGGCGGGCAGCGCCACGGCCAGTGCACCGACGAACTGTCCCGGGCCCTGCATGGCCTTTTTCAGGTTGGGCAGGCCCCAGCCGTTGACCACCCCTGGCACCTGTGGGGTGCCGGGAGCGGCGTCGTGCACCGGTTGCAGGTTGTCGTAGGTGCGTCCGCCCGTCCGGTCGCCGACCGGGGTGTCGGGGCCGTCCGGGGTTTGCAGGGTGGAGGTGGTCAGCAAGACATCGCGGGCCTGGCTCGCGGTCATGTAGGGAAAGCGCTGGATCACCAGGGCCAGGGCGCCGGAAACGCTGGGGGCGGCCGCCGAGGTGCCATTGGCGTTGGGGATGATCTCGCCTTCCGGTCCTGCGGACGGAATGCCGGAAACCCCCATGACGCACCACCACTTGGAGGTGCCGCAGCGGTTATAGACCTGGGCGCCGCTCTCGTCATAACCGGTGATGGACAGCCACTTGGATTCCAGGTCCGGCTTGAAATAGGGGAGGTTGGCGTTGGTGTCCGGGTTGGCGCCATGGCTGTCGTTGCCGGCGGAGATGATCTGGATGAACGAGTACTGCCGGCCGGCGTCGGCCATGGCATCCATCCAGGTCTTCTGGCCCGCGTGGGCCTTGTCCCAGAACGGCCGGTATGCGGCGGTCATGTCCCTGAGGATATCCTGCGGGCTGTCGCCGACAGTGCCGAAGTGGTTCTCTACGTCATTACGCGAGTTCTGCCCCCAGCTCTGGTTGACGATCGACACTTTTTTCGCCGCCAGCGCATCGTAGCTGGCCATGAAGGCGTTGTAGTCGAGGTCGTTGGAGCCTTGATAACGGTCGTTGTCGCTGCCGCCGGTGTTGGCCACGAACAGATTGGCGTCGAAGGCGATGCCGTGCATGCCGGTACCATTGCGACTGGCCGCCAGTACTCCGGACATTTCCGTGCCGTGGCCGTCGTTGAAGCTCGGGTCGTACTCACCCGCAATACTGAAGTGCTCACCTTTGTGGAACTCGCCGGCAGGCACCTCCAGCCGATAGCGCGGATGGGTTGCGTAGTATTCGCCGGTAGAGGTGACTGCCTGCACACGGTTTTCGCCTGCGGCGTTCTTGCCCTGGAATTCCGAATGTTCACTGAGGATGCCCGAGTCCAGCACGCCGACGTTTACCCCTTTCCCGGTGATACCCAGGGCATAGGCGTAATAGGCGTTGGTCCGGTCCAGGCCGGAGTTGACCTGGGCTTCCGGAGTCTTCCAGGTTTGCGCGTTATTGCTCCAGTTACCGGTCGCGGCGGACCATGACTGTCCGGCATTGAGTTGTTTGTGCAGGTCCGTGGCCACACCCGGC
The DNA here is from genome assembly GCF_017351415.1 of Pseudomonas sp. FW305-25. Lineage (NCBI taxonomy): Bacteria > Pseudomonadati > Pseudomonadota > Gammaproteobacteria > Pseudomonadales > Pseudomonadaceae > Pseudomonas > Pseudomonas sp. FW305-25. The sequence continues at coordinate 33,033 of NZ_JACNDE010000029.1, forward strand.
TCTATATAGGTATAAGGTTGGGCCGCCGGCAGGTTGGCAATAATCGCTTTGGCGAAGTCGAATATGTTCTGGGTATAACGGCCGGAGTTGCTGAACAGGCGGCTTTTATAGCGATCCAGATTGTTGTTGTAATCAAGTGGCTTGCTCGTATCGCCGAGCATTGCACTGATCGACAGGTTTTCCGCCTGCAACTCGTAGTTCTGCTGGAGCAACGAGTCGAACTTTGTCGATTGTGCGGCAAACTCTTTGGCTGCCAGGTCCAGGGTATTGCCTACACCAAAACGCAAGTTGGTATACACGGCGCTGCCCGGCGCGAATGACGCAGCGGCTTTCCTGAATGCAGCCTCCAAGACCTGGGGTGTATAGGGCGAGCCGGTGGGCGGATTATCTGCCAGAGCCATCTGGCCCTGACCCAGCCACAAGGCGATGGCCATTGCGACAGGGCTCAGGGAAGCTGGTTTTAAGCGGTTGCTGCGTTTGTCTGAATCGATACCTGCTACGTCCATGTTCCTTTTCCTTGAGATATGTCCTTGGTCGAAACTGATGTTTCGATCTCTTGTAATAGGCAGGGCTTAAATGACGGGCTGAAACAAAGGTGCTGTTTAGAAGCACGTGGTGTGCTTATTGTTTTTACTGAGCAATAGCAAGTTCAGTCTCGGTTATCGTTACTGTATCGCTTGATACTCACTAGGTGGTACATATTAGGAAGTCGACAATCAACGAATGGTCAGTTGTTGATCCCCAAGTTGTTTTTCTTTAAGACACACATCAACCTCCGCTGTTTTCAAACAATGGTTTTTCACATGAGTGGTGTTGCAGAAAAATAACTGCGAGAGGGTTATAGCATGACAAATGAGCTTGTAACAAAATATTTATAGAGTGCTACGAGCTTGATACCAGAACTGTGACAGGCTTGGTTTTCTGTTTGAGAAAGGTTGGGGGCGAGGTGTGGGTGCCGGGCAATAAAAAGGCAGCCCGCAGGCTGCCTTTGTTGTACGGCGAAGGTCGATCAGGACAGGAAACCGCCGTCCACGTTCAGCGATACGCCCGTGGTGTAGCTCGAGGCGTCACTGGCCAGGTAGAGCACGGCGCCGGCCATTTCGCTCGGGTCGGCCACGCGCTTGAGGGGGATCTGCGCCAGGGCGGTCTTGAGGATGGCGTCGTTCTTCACCAGCGCCGAGGCGAACTTGGTGTCGGTCAGGCCCGGTAGCAGGGCGTTGCAGCGGATGCCGAACTGCGCGCATTCCTTGGCGAAGACCTTGGTCATGTTGATCACCGCCGCCTTGGTCACCGAGTAGATGCCCTGGAAGATGCCGGGGGACACGCCGTTGATCGAGGCCACGTTGATGATGCTGCCGCCGCCGTTGTCGCGCATCAGCTTGCCGGCTTCCACCGACATGAAGAAGTAGCCGCGGATGTTGACGTCGACGGTCTTCTGGAAGGCGCCCAGGTCGGTGTCCAGCACGTTGCAGAACTGCGGGTTGGTGGCGGCGTTGTTGACCAGGATGTCCAGGCGCCCGAACTGTTCGCGGATGCCGGCGAACACCTGGCTGATCTGCTCCATCTCGCCGATATGGCAGGCGATGGCGGTGGCCTTGCCGCCGGCGGCGACGATGGCGTCGGCCACATGCTGGCAGCCTTCGAGCTTGCGGCTCGAGACAATCACATGGGCGCCTTGCTGGGCCAGTAGCTTGGCGATGGCTTCACCGATGCCGCGGCTGGCGCCGGAGACGAAAGCAATCTTGCCGTCGAGGTCGAACAACTGAGTCTTGGACATGGTTTTTCCTTATTGTGTGCCTGGCGCGTCGGGACGATCAGAGGCTGGATTTCTTGATGACTTGCAGGCTCATCTGCTCCAGCAACTTGTTCATGTGAATGAACTGCGCGAAGCGTTTGTCCTGGGTCTGGCCATGGAAGAAGCGGTAGTAGATCTGTTGCACGATGCCGGCCAGGCGGAACAGGCCGTAGGTGTAGTAGAAGTCGAAATTGCCAATCTGGATGCCGGCGCGTTCGGCGTAATAGTCGACGAACTGCTGGCGAGTCAGCATGCCCGGGGCGTTGCTCGGCTGGCGGCGCATCAGTTGCACCGGCGCCGGGTCGCCCGCTTCGATCCAGTAGGCCAGGGTGTTGCCCAGGTCCATCAGCGGATCGCCGAGGGTGGTCAGTTCCCAGTCCAGCACGCCGATGATCTGCATCGGGTTGGCCGGGTCGAGGATCACGTTGTCGAAGCGGTAGTCGTTGTGCACGATGCTGGAGGTCGGGTGATCGGCCGGCATCTTGTCGTTGAGCCAGGCCTTGACCGCTTCCCACTTGGGCGCATCCGGGGTCAGGGCTTTCTCGTAGCGGTCGCTCCAGCCCTTGATCTGGCGTTGCACGTAACCTTCGGGCTTGCCCAGGTCGCTCAGGCCGCAGGCCTTGTAGTCGACGCGGTGCAGCTCGACGAACTTGTCGATGAAGCTCTTGCACAGGGCTTCGGTCCTGGCCGCGTCGAAACCCAGCTCCGGCGGCAGGTCGGAGCGCAGGATGATGCCCTTGACCCGCTCCATCACATAGAACTCGGCGCCGATCACCGATTCGTCGGTGCAGTGCACATAGGCCTTCGGGCAATACGGAAAGCCGTCCTTGAGCTGGTTGAGGATGCGGTATTCGCGGCCCATGTCGTGGGCCGACTTGGCCTTGTGGCCGAAGGGCGGGCGGCGCAGGACGAATTCCTGTCCCGGGTATTCCAGTAGGTAGGTCAGGTTCGAAGCGCCGCCCGGAAACTGGCTGATCTGCGGGGTGCCGGTCAGGCCCGGAATATGCGCCTTGAGGTACGGGTCGATCAGGTTGGCATCGAGTTCCTCGCCGGAGCGAGTACGGGTGGACTGGTCAGTAAGCGCCATGCTTATCCCTTCTGCTTATTCTGGAGGCCAGAGATTATTGGCTAATCTAATGCGCCCACCTGAGCGCCACAATCGCCGCAGGCCTTTATAGGTGAGCGTGTTGCCGGGCAATCATTGCTTTTGATACAAGCGTTTGAATGGGCCCGGCTTCACTCTAGTCCAGTTCGCCGGGCCTGAATGAGCATTCCGACCGGAGCGGCGCACGGCACCGTTTCTGCCTAGCGCCGAAGGCGCCCAGCGCGGGGCATGGCCTGCGTGGCGTCTGTGGCCATGGCGCCTGATTCAGTTCGGGGCAGGCAGGGCGATGGGGGTCAACAGCGGCTGGCCGCTGAAGTGGGCGACGAGGTTCTTGCCCACCAGCTCCACCGTGGCCTGGGTCGCTTCCGGCGACAGCCCGGCGACGTGGGGCGTCAGCACCACATTGTTCAGGGTCTTCAAGGCGTCCGGTACCCGCGGTTCGTCGTCGAATACGTCCAGGGCCGCGCCGGCGATGCTGCGTTGCTCCAGGGCCTGCAGCAGGTCGGCGGTGTTCACCACGCTGGCGCGGGCGATGTTCACCAGGAAACCCTCCGGCCCCAGGGCCTGCAGCACGGCTTTGTCGATCAGCTGGCGAGTGCCTATGCCGCCAGGCGTGGCGACCACCAGGAAGTCCGAGTGCCGCGCCAGTTCGGTCGGGGTCGGGCAGAAGCTGTAGGGCACGTCGCTGCGGATCTGCCGGTTGTGGTAGCTGACGCTCATGTCGAAGCCGTTGGCGCAGCGCTTGGCGATGGCCAGGCCGACGGCGCCGAGGCCGAGGACACCCAGGCGCTTGCCGGCCAGGGACGGGCGCATGACTTTCGGCCATTCGCCACGCCGCACGGCGGCATCGGCACGGGGGATGTCACGCACCAGCGACAGCAACAGGGCCATGGCATGGTCGGCCACCGACGAGGCGTTGACCCCGGCGCCGTTGCTCACCGCTATGCCACGGTTGCTCGCCGCCTGCAGGTCGACCTGCTCGTAGCCGGCGCCGATCACACAGATGATTTCCAGGTGCGCCAAGGCGGCGATTTCTTCGGCGCTCAGGCCCAGCGGGCCGCGGGTGAGCACCGCGTTGATCTGCCCGGCATGGGCCTTGATGGCGGCCGCCCGTTCGCTGGGCGTCGGCGCGAGGATCAGGTGGAAGCCCTGGTTTTCCAGAATCCACAGGTAGTCATTGATGGTTTCGACGAGGACCAGAACGGTGGCGGGCATGCGTGTCTCCTGAAGGACTGAAGAGGGACGGACGGCGTACGGCGCAGCGATGACAACCGGCGTACGGCTCAGGGAGCTGCTGTACCGTGATAAACCACTCAAGCGCTCAAGATTGCGGATTGCAGGGCACTTTGGCAAGGCGCGGTCGCGGGTTTTTCCTGCGACCCCGGCCTGGAGAGCGTCGCCGCATTCAAGGGCCTGATCGCCAGCAAGCTTGGCTCCTACAGAAGCAGCGGCGTGCCTGACACTGCTCCTACAAAGAGGGCATTCAGAAGCGGATATCGGCGGTTTTCACTCGCCGGACAAAGGCGCCGTCCAGGGTCGCATTGTGGTGGTCGATGATCGCCCGGGCCGGGAGCGCCGGGGTGTCCATGCAGGTATGGGCATCCTCCGCCAGCACGGCGGCGAATCCCAGGTCCAGGGCGGCGCGGCAGGTGGCGTCGATGCAGTACTGGGTTTTCATGCCGACGATCACCAGCTCATCGACCTGCGCCGCCTGCAGGTGTTCGGCCAGCCCGGTGCCGACAAAACAATTGGGGCGGGTTTTGTCCAGCCGCCGATCGCCGGCCTCGAGCTGCAATTGCGCCAGCAGTTGCCACGGCGCGCTGCCGGCGGCGATGGGCGAACCTTGCGGGCCGGTATGGCGCACGGCGATCACCGGCGCGCCGGCCTGCCGGGCGCGGTGGATCAACTGGTTGATATTGTCGAGCACGCGCTGCCCCTCGAAGGGCTGCTCTGGTCCGTGAAACAGGCCGACCTGCATGTCGACGATCAGCAGGGCGGGGCGCTGGGCCTGGGGTGACGGCATGGTGTTTCTCCTTGTGAGCCAGCTGGACGGAGAAACAAAAGGCCCCGTCCATTGCTGGCGGGGCCTTGGGTTCGACTGCGCTGTTGTCAGCTCATGCAGCGACCACACGACCCGCCGGAAGCGGTCGTGGTGGTCGTGCGGGTGAGGTGGCGCGGGAAAAGATTCATGGCGCCGATCTTGGGGTCGGGGTCAGGTACTGTCAATGCGCTGTGAGGCTTGTCTGCAAAGTCCAGGGATCCAGGCAGCCCACGGCGGTGCGCAGACTCAAACGATGGAGCGGGTTCATCCGGTGCTCATTTTCGGTTTTTCGACAAGTTGGATGAGCTTGAGGCAAGAAGCGTCATTGCGTGCGCATGCGTGGATTGCATTGTAAGTATTCATTGAATGCATTGGTCGGAACATTCTGGTTTATGAAATATTTGTGACAGCTCTGGGGTGAGTCAGAAGGATCTGTAATGCGTGGTTCCAAACACAAGGAAGCGTCGAGCGGTTTGCTTTCCGAGCGTTTTATGGCTTTTAAGCAATCGATGGCTGCTGTTGTGTTTTATCTTTTGCCATTCGTTGATCGAGTCAATACGCGAGCAGGCATATATGACCGTGGATGAACGAGCAAATAATATGCTGCTGTTGGCCTTGTCCGCCGGTATGGCGTCGATAGATGAGGATGAAACAAGAGGTTATGTCGAATATCTTCTGAGCTGTATCGACAGGCTCTGGTTGAATGAAAATCAGGAGCTTGTTGTGCAGTTCATGCACAAGACGAAGATGGTGTCGTTTGTCGACAGTATTTTTCCATTCGTTGAAAGTTGTCGGCTTTTCAAATTGGTGAAACTTTATCATGCGCTGGTTGCCGTGACCGCCGTCAGGCGTTCAATGCTGGAGCCGGTATTCAAGGCTCTCAAGTCTCGCAATGTTGACGTCATGCCTTATAAGGGTGTGGACTTTATTTATAACTACCGTAGTCGCGCGGCCCATCGCTTTATCTCCGATGTGGATTTGATCGTCAGACGTGATCAGTTGCCTCTTGCGCTTGACGTGTTTGAAAACCAGGGTTTTTTCCAGGCTCAGGTCAGCAAAAACAAGTTGTCGCCCGATGGGCAGTCCTTATATGTACAGCCATGGGCGTCGAAGTCCTTGGTCGCATGGCGGAACGAGCAGGATATCCGACCGTATATCAAGGTGGCGAAAGTAGAGGCTTTGCAAGTCCATCAGGAAATACTTTCCGAATATACGGTTATTTATCTGTCGGGGCAGCCGATGGTGATTGCCTATATCGATCTGGAGTTTTCCGTGCTGCCGGGGGGCGATGAACTGGATGTCTGGAGGCGGACACGACATGCCAGGGTCGCCGGCAATGCTTACCCCGGGCTTTGCCGCGAACTCTATGTTTGTTCATTGCTCCAGAGGGCCTGTAGCGTATCGAACATTCTAGAGGGGGCGGCTGTTTATCCCTTCGTGGATGCGCTGAGAGTGCTGGCCGCCGGAGGCATCGACTGGGATTACCTCTGGACGCTGGCGCAGCGATACCAGCTCGTTGTAGTCGTTTCTCGCGGCCTGATCGAAGTGGCCGGCATGGTGAGGTCCGCGATACCGGCGCACGTGTTCAGCCGATGCCGTAAAAACCTGCAAGCCCATGAAGCATCCCATGTTCCGCCGCTATTGGAATGGCTGGGGACGATCAATGCTGTCCGCTAGTTGATGGGGTCTGGTGTCCGGGGTACGGGTTAAACAACAAGGACGATGCGCACATGTGGATCAACACACCGAAGTCGAATGCCGGCCGTCTTTGCGTGATCGGAGGTACCGGTCAGGTCGGACAGTCTCTGATGTCATTGCTGGGAAGCTGCGAAAACTGGGAGGTGGTGTTCTATGTTGAAAGCCATGAACAAGCCTGTCGGCTGGAATGCAGCTTTCAAGATCATCTGGCGCAGAACTGGAAGATATCCTTCGATCGGGCCTCCATAGCTAATAGCCATACCGTTCTTTTTATCGCCGGTACCAAAACTGCTGCGCAGGGCAGTAAAAATGATTTGTTTGCCGACAACAAGAAGATTATCGATCGTTATCTGGAGTTGATGCGTGGGAAAAATATCATCCTGGTGACGAATCCCTGCACTCGGTTGGGTTGGTATGTCGAATCGACTATCGATGCTTTCACCATTGGCGTCGGCGTACAGAACGACTATAACCGCTTGTCTTATCAGAAACCTGATATCGATTATATTTTTGGGGCGCACAATATACAGGAGCAAGTGTTCTACGATGTTCGAGAAGAGTGCGTGTTCGACGGATTTTCCAATGCGCAGCTCTATAGGTATCATCGTGAAACTCAAGATAAATATGTGAGCGCGCAACTGTTTGATTTGCTCAGGGAGGAACTGAGCCAGGATGAATATTTTAAATGGTGGAAGATGCAGCGCTATCACTCGATTGCGAATCTCTCCAGTTATTCTTGTGCTCGCGCGATTGTTCAAACGCTCGATTATATCGGCGGGGCTCGAGCCACAAAGATCCATGGGGAAGTCAGGGTGAGACTGGCTTCGGGTGACAGCGTCTTTGTCGGTGTGCCCATTTGCAATGACCAACTTTATTGCACTTCTCGATCACTTGAATCGTTTTTAAAGGCCAAGGACGAATACTTTGAGAAATACAGGCTGGCGTGAGTTCGATTTGAATTACTATGGTTTGGTCGACTTGAGGGTCTGCTGTACGGGCCAGCAGGATGCCGAACTATTCGAAGGCGTCCTTAAGGATTATCTGCTGCCGTTCCTGCAGTTGAAGCAACCTGCTGGCCAACCTCATTACACAATTGTGTTGCGCCAGGGGGGGGTTACTCAGGTCGGACCCGATTGGCAGCCCATGACGTTCTTGTTGGATGACGCTGTTTCGGACTTTCGTTTTGGCAAGATAAAACAGTACTCCCCGTCAAGGCGCGACATATTCAATCCTCTGAATGGAACGCTATTCAGCATTTCCGGCACCCAGATCGAGATTGTTTATGTGACCGAGGAGGCCTTGATCAAGGATGTTCAGCGGGTCATCAAACAACTGCTGATCACTGAAATAGAAAACACCGGCGGTGCCGTGCTGCATGCCTCCGCTTTTTCGTTGGCCGGTAGAGCCATTTGTTATGTCGGAGAGAAGGGGCAGGGCAAGACTACTTGCTTGTTGGAATCGCTGAAGGCCGAGGGTGCCCGGTACATCACCAATGACCGTTTGCTCCTCATACCGATTGCCGGGGCGTTCCATGTATTGGGGTGGTTCGAGGAGCTGCGGCTGGTTCAGCCCTCTGGCGGCAGGAAGAAGAAGGTAAGGGTCTCGCAACTGTGTGAGCCCTCGCAGATAGAGACGTGGCCGGTGCTGCCCAAACTTATCGTATTGCCCGACTGCCAGAGCAGGCTGGCGGGCGAGAGTGACGATCGGAAGGTGATAGCAGGGCAGTTGTTGACGCCTGTCGATCCACAGCGTCCGAAGTGGCTTGGATATTCGAAGTCGCTGAGCTTTGACAGCAATGCCTTGCTCGACCCCCTCCCGGTAAAGCGTCTTGAGTGGCAATTCGAGGAGCGAGAGACGCTGCTCAACAAGATCCGAGAGGTTGTTGCCAGTGTATGACCTCGTGCTGGTCGTCGGTCCTTGTAGGAGCGGGACTACTTTTGTCTTCAACGCTTTGTCGCACAGCGACTTCGTGGGTTTTTTCCAACCCTTGAAGCATCAGATCCGCTGCGCCCTCAGCGGGACGTCGAGCGAGACGCGACTGGAGCGTTATGCAGGGAGGCGCGTTGTGGTCAAGGAGGCATTTGGCCCCTACCGCCTGGAGGAGGCGGACTACGACCCGGTTCGCAAGGCTATCGATATTTTCCAGGCCGAAAAAGTCTTGCTCGTGCTGGTCTTGCGTTCGCCGGTGCAATGCCTGGCGTCATGGGAAAAAGCCTTTTATCCCGACAGCCCTGTCAACGATCAAGTGTTCAACCAGGCCTATCTGAACACCCTGCGACTGCAGCGTAAGTATGCGCAGGTCTTGGACGTTGAAACCCTGATCCTGGAGCAGGAACAACCCTTCATTCGCACCCTGGACGAGATCAGGGCCAGGCTCGGAGGCACGGATGCGAGCCAGCGTTATAGCGACTATGTGAAACCCCGGGACCCGCGTCGATACGAGGTTCGTGGCCTGCTGGACAAGGCGCTGCAGGGCAAGGACTACAACGCCGCTTACGTCTCGAAAGAGGCGGCAAGCGTGGACATGTCGCGAATAGCCGTGGCGTTGCAATGCTACGGCACCGCCCAGCGTGGCTGGAACGAACCGAGCGAGAACTTTCATGAGCTATGAAGTGCTGCATAAGCTGTTTCCTGAGCGTCGCCAAGGGATTCGTGAGAACGAACTGTTTATCTTTGCCGGTCCCTGCGTGGTCGAAAATGAAAGCGTCACGTTCCGGATTGCCGAAGAACTGGCGCAAGTTCGCCAGGCCTGCGGGATTGATATCGTATTCAAGGCGAGTTTCGTGAAGGCGAACCGAACCTCCAAGGACAGTTTCACCGGGCTGGCTCTGGACCAGTCGCTGAGCATCCTGCAGGCGGTCAAGACCCGCTTTGGCTTGAAGGTCCTGAGCGACGTGCACGAGTACACCAACCTCGACGAGATAGCCGACGTCGTCGATGTGTTGCAGACCCCGGCCTTTCTGGTGAGACAGACCGAATTCCTGAGGCGGGTAGCCGCTGCCGGTAAACCGATAAACATCAAGAAGGGCCAGTTCCTGAGTCCGACGGAAATGATCAGTGCCGTCGACAAGATCCTGTCCTTTGGTAATAGCGACTTGTTGGTATGCGAGCGCGGCAGCTCATTTGGCTACAACTACCTGGTCAACGATTTTCGAGGGATGCAGCAGTTGATGCAGAGGGCGCAACCATTGGTATTCGACGCCACGCATTCCGTTCAGCGCCCCGGCGCTTTGGGTGACAGTTCCGGTGGGGACGCCAGGTACGCGCCGAGGCTGGCCAAGGCGGCAGTGGCGGCGGGTGTGGATGGCATCTTTATGGAAACCCACCCGGACCCCGCCGCGGCGCTGAGCGACGGTCCCAACATGATCCCTTTGGCTCTCGTCAAGCGCTTGCTGGGCGAGTTGAAGGAGCTTCATCAAGTGGTCAAAGGGCAATCTGCCTATATCTGATACAGGTCTGATCGTACCGATCAATCCAGCAAAAGGAGCTCGCTGTGAATTGGCAAAGTTGGCATGAGAACTACCGGGATTTTTCGCCACTGCAAGCGCGACTTGTGGAAGTCAGTCGGCAGGTCGCGGAGGCGATCGACTCGATGGCGTCACCGCATGTGCAGATATTGAGTCTGTGCGCAGGCGATGGGCGTGATCTATTGCAGGCCTTGTCGTCGGTGCAGGCGGGCAAAGCGGTGGACGCGACCTTGATCGAGTTCGATCAGGCGTTGGTTGACCAGGGCCGAAGAGCATTCGCCGCTCAGGGGTGGGGCGACAGCGTGCGGTTTCGCTGCGCGGACGCGACGTTGTTTTCCACCTACCGGGATTTGCCCAAGGTCGAGCTGGTCATGGTGTGCGGAGTATTCGGCAATGTACGCAACGAGCATGTGCAGAGGCTGATAGGTGCGTTGCCGGGGTTTTGCCGTCCCGGGGCCCGGGTCGTGTGGACCCGAAGCCTCAATGAATTCGACGATGGGGAAGCGGCCGCAGACCACATAAGGCGCTGTTTTGCGCACTCTGGTTTTCGCGAGGCGGTGTTCGCGCGGACCCCGGAAGGTACATTTGCCGTCGGCAGTTTCATTTATGAAGGGGAGCAAGAATGTCTGCCGGCTACGGGGCAGATATTCGAGTTTTCTGCATTCTGGGATCGGCACTGATGGCGGATAGACAGATGCTCGCTCAGAACCTGACCTGGCACCGCAGCTCGGTAACGCCCGAGATGCGGGCGGTATTGTCGGCGCAACGCCCTTTGACGCTGTGGTTCACCGGATTGAGCGCCGCGGGCAAGAGCACGCTGGCCTTCAATCTGGAGAGCTTGCTGGTCGCCAAACGCATTCATTGCTGCGTCCTCGATGGCGACAATGTCCGTCATGGCCTGTGCCGCGACCTGGGTTTCGACAGTCAGGGCAGGACTGAAAATATACGGCGGGTGGCGGAAGTCGCGCGGCTGATGAACGACGCCGGGCTGGTCGTCATGGCGGCTTTCATTTCTCCCTATCGGCGGGATCGGGAGCTGGCCAGGAGCATTATCGGGGTGGAGCGCTTTCAGGAAGTGCATGTCAGCGCCCCGCTTCATGTCTGCGAAAGCCGGGACCCGAAGGGGCTTTACAGGAAAGCACGCAGGGGCGAGCTAAGTGGCTTTACCGGTGTCGATGACCCCTATGAAGTACCGGACTGTCCGCACGTTTACCTAGACACCTCCCGTACTTCCTTGTCTGACTGTCTCGAACGGCTGTCCGGGTTGGTAACCGTTCGTCCGCACCACGACGCGCAGGGATAAATGCTGTGGCTGCGGGCACTTGGCCACGGAATGGGGCAGGCATCTGATTGATTGCGTTCGTATTGTTTTGGGCTCAGTTCCTGGTCGTTGGCAATCTCCTCATCATGCCGGTGTTATTGCTGGGCGTGCGTGACGGGTTTTCCCTGGACGCCTGTTCAATGGGGCTGTTGCTGGCTGCGTTTCCCTTGATGGCATTGATTGGCAACCTGTTCGTCGGGCGGTTCATCGATAAAGTCGGTCGGCCCCTGAGCCTGCAACTGGGGCTCTGCATGAGTGCTGCCTGCTTTCTCCTCATGTTCTTTGCCGAGAACGGCAGCGCCGCCATTGTCTCGCGGGGCCTGACAGGTCTGTGCATGCCCCTGATAGGGGCGAGCCTGTATGCGGTGATCGCGGATGTCTATGCCGGCCAGGCGCGTCGGCGAGTCACCGCTCTGGTCAGCACCGCCGCTTCATTGGCGGGACTGGTCATTCTGCCGCTGGGGATAGGGTTCTCTACCGCGGCGAGATGGCATTACGTTTTTCTGGCGTTTGCCATGGCCAGCCTTGGCCTGGGAGTGATCAGCTACTTTTCATACTATCGCCGCTATGCCCCCGCGCGGGCGGAGGCGGCCGGTGTCAGGCAAGGTGCCGCGAGGCTTTATCTGGATGATGGGGTATTACGCAGCTATGCCTTGTTGTACTGGTTTCAGGGCTTTGCCTATTTCGCATTGATTTCATGGATGCCGTCATATTTTCAACGGCTGCTGGACGACGGCGAGTCGTCCATGGCGCTGTTTTTCGGCGGAGCCGGGGCTGTGCTGGGGGCATGGTGCCTGACGGCGTTGGCAGGCAGGCGAGCGAAGATGTTCTACGTGGTGCTTGGGATCAACGGTATCGCCGTCCTGAGTCTTGCAGCTTCCACCCTGGGCTTGTGGGCCGCCTGTGCGGCCTGGTTCGTCTACAACGCCTGCCGCCAGTTGTTGTCCGCGCATATCCTCTCGGGAGCGAACGCGCATTGCGGCAATTCCGACCGCGGGACCTTGAACGCGACGATGAACGTGGGATACCAGGCGGTGGGAGCCGTTGCCGCATTCGTCGTCGCGCAACTGCCTTTCGTGCCTGATTCCATTTCGATCATTTGCATCATGGCGACGCTGATGTTGTTGCCGGGTTTTTACTTTTATAAAAGCCTCGGCCGTTCGGATGCATTGTGAATCATGAAGGGCTGCATGTGAGGGGGTGAGAGATATGGCACCCAAGGCAACGGGTGGGAAGAATACGGAAGTCGCCGGATAAAACAGGATGGCCCCCAAGAATACTGGGCTTTATGAGGCTATTCGGGGGGCGAGTTTCTTTCGGTGCCAAACACGTTGCAGGATGCATACTCAAGAAGAATGAGCGGATGGCTCGTTTCTCGTGGGCTGTTTGGCATTTCGACTACGCGCTAGTCGTTTGCATGGAGTAGCCGGTTTCAAAGGATTACATGTCTATTTGGCGATTCAGTTTGCTATCTGGACGTGGGTCATAGCAAACGAACAAAGGCCGAAGCGCTCGCCGGTCCGGCTCGGCCTATTAAAGCGCTGCATCAGCGAGCCCGGCGGACGGGTAATCGATGGCCCCGTGGACTACGCTGAGCTGGCTTCAGTTTCTGGAACTGGGTCGGGTCAGCGCTCCCGACCAGCAGGTCGCTTTCAGGACACGATGGGTCGCCTGGGTGCAATCGCCGGACCATGGCGATGGGCAAGCTTCCAGGATGCCCCGGACCCGGTGCGCCAAGACACTTGGCCGGAGAGCAAGAATGGCGACCGACAATCCACGCCTCCGTGACGTGGCCGGGCGCTGCAGCCGAAGACTCCGGACGGCTACCGCTATATAGCGATGTCGTTCGAGATGCCGAGGTACGTTTATGTCTGATGACACGCTTCACCTGCCTCTGATTCACAGCGTGTTGGAGCGCGAAAAGGACACTCCCGGTGCCTTGTTGCCCATTCTCCACGCCATTCAGGACGGTTGCGGGTACATCCCCGACACCGCCATCCCCGAGATCGCCCATGCCCTCAACCTCAGCCTGGCTGAAGTGCACGGCGTGATCAGCTTCTACCACGATTTCCGTACCACGCCGCCCGCGCGCCATACCCTGCGCCTGTGCCGGGCCGAGTCCTGCCAGAGCCGGGGCGCCGAACGCCTGGCTGCGCAGCTGCGCGAACAACTGTTGCTGGACGACCATGGCACCACCGCCGACGGCAGTATCAACCTGCGACCGGTCTACTGCCTGGGGGCCTGCGCCTGTTCGCCGGCCCTGGAGCTGGACGGCGAGCTGCACGCCCGGATCACCCCCGAGCGCCTGCGCCAGCTGGTGAGTGGCTGCCTGGAGGATGGCGCATGCTGACGCTCTATATCCCCCGCGATTCGGTGGCCCGTGCCGTGGGCGCGGACAAGGTGGCCGTTGCGCTGGTGCGTGAGGCCGAACGTCGACAATTGCCGTTGGAGCTGTGCCGCACCAGCTCCCGCGGCCTTTATTGGCTGGAGCCGCTGCTGGAAGTGGACAGCGCCGACGGCCGCCTGGGTTTCGGCCCCCTGACTCCGGAGGACGTGCCGAGCCTGCTCGACGCCCTGGCGGGCGACCCCGGCAGCCATCCGTTGGCCCTGGGGCCGGTGGAGCAGATCCCTTATCTGCAGAGCCAGCAGCGCCTGCTGTTCGCTCGGGCCGGTATCACTCAACCGCTGTCCCTGGACGACTACCGCGCCCAGGGCGGTTTCCAGGGCCTGGCCCGGGCCATCCAGATGGAGGGCGCGCAGGTGGTCGCCAGCGTGCTCGACTCCGGCCTGCGCGGTCGGGGGGGCGCGGCCTTTCCGGCGGGGATCAAGTGGCGCACCGTGCGCGAAGCCGCGGGAGCCCAGAAATACGTGGTCTGTAACGCCGATGAAGGCGACTCCGGCACCTTCGCCGACCGCATGCTGATGGAGGGCGACCCCTTCCTGTTGATCGAAGGCATGATTATCGCCGGCATCGCGGTGGGGGCCAGCAAGGGCTATATCTACGTGCGCTCGGAATACCCGGACGCCATCGGCACCCTGAACGAGGCCCTGCGCATCGCCCGCGACGCCGGTTACCTGGGGGCGAACGTCGGCGGTAGCGGCCGGCCCTTCGACCTGGACGTGCGGGTGGGGGCCGGTGCCTACATCTGCGGTGAGGAAACGGCGCTGCTGGAATCCCTCGAGGGCAAGCGCGGCACGGTTCGCGCCAAACCGCCGCTGCCGGCCCTGCAGGGCCTGTTCGGCTTGCCAACGCTGGTGCACAACGTGCTGACCCTGGCTTCGGTGCCGATCATCCTGGAGAAGGGCGCGCAGTTCTATCGCGACTTCGGCATGGGGCGATCCCTGGGCACCATGCCGTTCCAGCTGGCCGGCAACGTCCGCCAGGCGGGCCTGGTGGAACGCGCCTTCGGCCTGAGCCTGCGCGAGCTGGTGGAAGGTTATGGCGGCGGTACCGCCAGCGGCCGGCCATTGAAGGCGGCGCAAGTGGGCGGGCCGCTGGGGGCCTGGGTGCCCCCCGCGCAGTTCGATACGCCGCTGGACTACGAGGCGTTCGCCGCCATGGGCGCGATGCTCGGCCACGGTGGCGTGGTGGTCGCCGACGACAGCCTGGACATGGCCCACATGGCCCGTTTCGCCTTGCAGTTCTGCGCCGAGGAGTCCTGCGGCAAGTGCACGCCGTGCCGGATTGGCTCGACCCGTGGAGTGGAGGTGGTGGACCGCTTGATCGCCAGCACCGACGCCGCGGCCCGTGAGGAACAGGCGCTGCTGCTGCAAGACCTCTGCGACACCCTGCAATACGGCTCGCTCTGTGCCCTGGGCGGGATGACTTCCTACCCCGTCGCCAGCGCCCTCAAGCACTTTCCCGCCGACTTCGGTCTGGCGACCACGGAGGCCGACCAATGATCAATATCTTCGACCCTACCAGTGATATCGACCTCGGCACCCCGGCCCGCGAAAGCGCGGTACAGGTCAGCCTGACCATCGACGGCCGGGAAATCAGTGTCGCTTCCGGCACCTCGGTGATGCGCGCCGCGGCGTTGCTCGGCACCACTATCCCCAAACTCTGCGCCACCGACAGCCTGGAAGCCTTCGGCTCCTGCCGCATGTGCCTGGTGGAGATCGAGGGCATGCGCGGCTATCCGGCCTCCTGCACTACGCCTGTGACCGAGGGCATGGTCGTCCACACCCAGACTTCCAAGCTCGCCAGCCTGCGGCGCAACGTGATGGAGCTGTACATCTCCGACCACCCGCTGGACTGCCTGACCTGCTCGGCCAATGGCAACTGCGAGTTGCAGACGGTGGCGGGGCAGGTGGGCCTGCGGGAAGTGCGCTACGGCTACGAGGGCGCCAACCACCTGGACGAACAGAAGGACGTCTCCAACCCCTATTTCGACTACGACCCGAGCAAGTGCATCGTCTGCAACCGCTGCGTGCGCGCCTGTGAGGAAACCCAGGGCACCTTCGCCCTGACCATCAGCGGGCGCGGCTTCGATTCCCGGGTGGCGGCGGCCGGCGGCGACAATTTCCTCGACTCCGAGTGCGTGTCCTGCGGCGCCTGCGTGCAGGCCTGCCCGACCGCCACCCTGATGGAAAAGAGCGTGGTGGAAATCGGCCAGCCCGAGCGCAGTGTCATCACCACCTGCGCCTACTGCGGCGTGGGCTGCTCTTTCCGCGCGGAAATGAAAGGCGAGCAGCTGGTGCGCATGGTCCCGGACAAGAACGGCCAGGCCAACCACGGCCATTCCTGCGTCAAGGGCCGCTTCGCCTGGGGCTACGCCACCCACCCGGACCGCATCACCAAGCCGATGATCCGCAAGCACATCAGCGATCCGTGGCAGGAAGTCAGCTGGGAAGAGGCGGTCACCTACGCGGCTAGCGAGTTGCGCCGCATCCAGCTGAAATACGGGCGCGACTCCATCGGCGGCATCACCTCCAGCCGTTGCACCAACGAAGAGACCTACCTGGTGCAGAAACTGGTGCGCACCGCCTTTGGCAACAACAACGTCGACACCTGCGCCCGGGTCTGCCATTCGCCCACCGGCTACGGCCTCAAGCAGACGCTGGGCGAATCCGCCGGCACCCAGAGTTTCGACTCGGTGATGCAGGCCGACGTCATCCTGGTGATGGGCGCCAACCCCACCGACGCGCACCCGGTATTCGGTTCCCAGCTCAAGCGCCGCCTGCGCCAGGGCGCGCGGCTGATCGTCATCGACCCGCGGCGCATCGACCTGGTGGATTCGCCCCATGCCCGTGCCGACCTGCATTTGCAGCTGCGTCCGGGCACCAACGTGGCGATGCTCAACGCATTGGCCCATGTGATCGTCACCGAGGGCCTGGTCAACCAGCCTTTCGTCGATCAGCGCTGCGAAGCGGCGGACTTCGCCCGCTGGCGCGATTTCGTCAGCCTGGCGGAAAACTCCCCCGAGGTCCTGGGGCCGATCTGCGGGGTGCCCGCCAGGCAGATCCGCGACGCCGCGCGGCTTTACGCCACCGGTGGCAACGCGGCCATCTACTACGGCCTGGGCGTCACCGAGCACAGCCAGGGCAGCACCTCGGTGATGGGCATCGCCAACCTGGCGATGGTCACCGGCAACATCGGCCGCGAGGGTGTCGGGGTCAACCCGCTGCGCGGGCAGAACAACGTCCAGGGCTCCTGCGACATGGGGTCCTTCCCCCACGAGCTGCCTGGCTATCGGCATATTTCCAACGAGGCGGTGCGCGCCGAGTTCGAACGGGCCTGGAACGTGACCTTGCAACCCGACCCGGGCCTGCGCATCCCCAATATGTTCGAGGCGGCCCTGGACGGCACCTTCAAGGCGCTCTACTGCCAGGGCGAGGACATCGCCCAGAGCGACCCCAACACCCAGCACGTGACCGCCGCCCTGACGGCCATGGAGTGCGTGGTGGTGCAGGACATCTTCCTCAACGAGACGGCCAAGTTCGCCCATGTGTTCCTGCCGGGCAGCTCCTTCCTCGAGAAGGACGGCACTTTCACCAACGCCGAGCGCCGTATCTCGCGGGTGCGCAAGGTGATGGAGCCGCTGGCCGGCAAGGCCGACTGGGAAGCCACCATCGCCCTGGCCGAGGCCCTGGGCTACAAAATGCAGTACAACCACCCATCGGAGATCATGGATGAGATCGCGCGCCTGACGCCGACCTTCCACCGCGTCAGCTACACCGAGCTGGACCGGCACGGCAGCCTGCAATGGCCGTGCAACGATGCCGCGCCGGACGGCACGCCGACCATGCACATCGATGAGTTCGTGCGCGGCAAGGGCCGCTTCATGCTCACCGGCTACGTGCCCACCGAAGAGAAGGTCAACAGCCGCTACCCGTTGCTGCTGACCACCGGGCGCATCCTCAGCCAGTACAACGTCGGCGCCCAGACCCGGCGCACCGACAACGTGGCCTGGCACGAGGAGGACCGCCTGGAAATCCACCCGACCGACGCCGAGAACCGCGGCATCGTCGATGGCGACTGGGTCGGCATCGGCAGTCGCGCCGGGCAGACAGTGCTGCGGGCCAAGGTCAGCGAGCGGGTGGCGCCGGGGGTGGTCTACACCACCTTCCACTTCCCGGAATCGGGCGCCAACGTGATCACCACCGACAACTCCGACTGGGCCACCAACTGCCCGGAATACAAGGTGACGGCGGTAGAGGTGGTGCGGGTCAACCAGCCTTCCGAATGGCAGAAGCGTTATCAGGCGTTCAGTGATGAACAGGGGCGCCTGCTGCGGGAGCGTCGTCACGCCGAGAAAGCCGAGGTGCGCCGATGAGCAGCGAAAGCCTGATCAAGATGGCCAACCAGATTGCCCAGTTCTTCGCCAGCGAACCGGACAAGGCCCAGGCAGTGCGTAGCGTGCGTCAGCACCTGAAAAGCTTCTGGACGCCGGCCATGCGCAGAGAGTTGACCGCCTGGGAGGTGACACACCCCGGCGCGGTGCTGCACCCCCTGGTGCAGGCGGCGTTGAAGGAAGAGGAAACGCAAGGGCAGACCTAGTGTTTGCCGATGGCGGGCACACCTTGAACCGGACCGCCTCGTTGCAACCAACCAGAAGCCAGGGCCTTGCCCTGGCTTCTGCGTTTGATGGGCACACCTGCTGTCTTCAGGGGCATGCCGATGGGGATGATGATCCGCGCGCCCGGCACGCAGGTCAGCCGAAACCCGGGGCCAGCGCTTGCCACAGATCAATGAAACCTTGTGCCCGACCCCGCAAAACCGCGCTCCAGACATCTGCACCGGCAAACCGTTCCTCAGCTAAGTCTTTGCTTCTGGTGAGTAATCCCGGACAATCGCGCCCCTGTTTCGGCGAGGGCTCTGTCTGTCGGGTACTCCGACGCGCCCTGGCCGAGTGGCAAATGACCGGAATGTGGAGATCCCACCGGATGAATGATCAGGCCAACAGCGTTGATCAACGCTTTGAAGCGGCAGCCCCAGCGACCCTAGCTAGCTGGAATCGCCAAGACACTACCTGGATGCTGGGCCTGTTCGGCACCGCCATCGGCGCGGGCACCCTGTTTTTACCGATCAACGCCGGCCTGGGTGGCTTCTGGCCGCTGCTGGTCCTGGCGCTGCTGGCGTTCCCGATGACCTTCTTCGCCCACCGTGGCCTGACCCGCTTCGTGCTTTCCGGGCGTGACGGCGCGGACATCACCGAAGTGGTGGAAGAGCATTTCGGGATCAAGGCCGGCGCCCTGATCACCTTGCTGTACTTCTTCGCCATCTTCCCGATCCTGCTGATCTACAGCGTGGCCCTGACCAATACCGTGGGCAGCTTCATGGAGCACCAGCTGCACATCATGCCGCCGCCGCGCGCCGTGCTGTCGCTGGTGCTGATCCTCGGCCTGCTGGCCGTGGTGCGCTGCGGCGAGCAGGTGATCGTCAAGGCCATGAGCCTGATGGTCTACCCGTTCATCGTCGCCTTGCTGTTCCTCGCGGTGTTCCTGATTCCGCACTGGAACGGCGGCATCCTCAGCACCGCCAGCACCCTGCCTGAACCTTCGGCGTTCCTGCACACCCTGTGGCTGGCGATCCCGGTCATGGTGTTCTCGTTCAACCACTCGCCGATCATCTCGGCCTTCGCCGTGGACCAGAAGCGCCGGTATGGCGCCCACGCCGAAGAGCGCAGCTCGCAGATCCTGTCCCGCGCCCACCTGCTGATGGTGGCGATGGTGCTGTTCTTCGTCTTCAGCTGCGTGCTGACCCTGTCGCCGGCCCAGCTGGCCGAAGCCAAGGCGCAGAACCTGTCGATCCTGTCGTACCTGGCCAACCACTTCAGCAACCCGACCATCGCTTTCGCCGCGCCGTTGATCGCGTTCGTGGCCATCGCCAAGTCGTTCCTGGGCCACTACATCGGCGCCAGTGAAGGCCTCAAGGGGCTGATCGTGAAAAGCGGCCGCCGCCCGGGCGCCAAGGCCCTGGACCGCATGACCGCGGCCTTCATGCTGGTGGTGTGCTGGATAGTCGCCACGCTCAACCCGAGCATCCTCGGGATGATCGAAACCCTGGGCGGCCCGATCATCGCGGCCATCCTGTTCCTGATGCCGATGTACGCCATCCGCAAAGTGCCGGCCATGGCCCGCTACCGCGGCCAGGCCTCCAACGTGTTCGTCACCCTGGTCGGCCTGGTGGCCATCACCGCGCTGGTCTACTCCCTGAGCGCCTGACCCGCCGGCAGCCCACCGCGCGTTGGCGGTGGGTTGCCGCGCAGAAATGCCTGATTCAGCGAAGCCACGGCCGCTGACTGCGTATAAAGCGCGGCGCGGCCGTTTTTCTGGTAGGCCGCAAAGTCCAGGGCCAGCAAGTGGTCGCGGTTGACCCGTTGCGGCTGGCCGAGCCGGCTCAGCGCCACGCCATGGCGCAGGAAATAACGCTCCAGCGCCGGCGTGGTCACCGCCACCACCGAGTTCGCCCCCAGGGTCCAGGCGGTGTGCAGGGTGTGCCAGAACACCCGCATCGGCAGCTTGCCGCCTTCCAGCGCCGAGGCGGCGAAACGCGAGATTTCCCAGGTGTCGTGCTGCCGTGGCAAGGGCCGGTCGCAGAGAAAACCGAACACGTCCGCCAGCAGATAGGGCTGGGTGGTCGGCAGCAGCCGGGCGCAGCCGTGGATCTTTTCCTCGCTGTCCAGCGCCAGGGTGTAGCGGGTGTCGGCGTGGTCGAACTGATCGAGTTCCTGCCCGCATTGGCTGGCGCTGGAGGGCAGTCGCCAACCCAATTGCTTGATGAAGACCGCATGGCGATAGCGGCCGAGGTCGTCGCGCAGGGCCGGCGAAAGCTGGCTTTCATGCCGTGAAATCACAGTGATCATGGGGCGATATCCTTATCGTCGGGTGAAGCGTCAGATCAGCCCCAGGACGGCGGCGTAGGCGGCGGCCAGGGTCTTGTTGGCCGCGCCGAATTTCTTCTGGATGACCTTGAGGTGGAAGTTCACGGTATTCACCGAGATGCCCAGGATCAGGGCGATCTCCCCGGAACTCTTGCCGTCGGCCGTCCATTGCAGGATTTCCCGCTCGCGCGCGCTCAGTTCCAGCTGTTCGGCCTGGCTGCTGGGGTGCCCGAGTTCGCCGAGGCGCACGGTCGCCAGTTCGATGATGCAGCGCAGGCGCAGGCGGATTTCTTCCAGTTCCACGGCGCTGATCGCCGTGCATTCCCGGGCCACCGACAACACGCTCAGGGCGCTGTCGGGCGTGTGGATGGGCAAGGTGGCGCCCACCCGCAAGCCCCATTCCCGGGCCTCGCCCCACAACACCGAGCCTTTGCCGAACAAGGCGTCGCTCCAGACCACCATTTCCGTGGAGCGCAGGCCGTTGAGGATCGTCGGGTCGATCGCGGCGTAGTTCTGTTGCTGGTAACGCTCCACCCAGGCTTGCGGATAAGAGCCATAGATGTCGATTTTCGGGCGGGTGAAGGGGATCGAATGCCTGACTCCGTAAGCGTAGAAATCAAACCCCAGGGACCGGACCTCCCGTTCCAGCAGCGCAAAGACCTGTGCGCTCTCCTGTTGCTTGAGCATCTCCATGCGCAGGTCGTTCCACCAGTGCATGAAATCCTGTCGTTTCTCCATGGCGTTCGCCTTGATTCCTTGCACGTCAGGGAATCTAGTCCAGGGCAATACGCTGTCAACATTCATGAAATTCATAGAAAACCCCGCAGTTGCCCTGATCCGGCGCCCGGCACCAGGCCATCCGGGTCCGGGGCCGGCAATTGGGGCGGTGGTAGGTGTGGAGGGGGCTCATGGCCAAGGCTGGCCTGCGGTGCTATGTCACTGTGTAGCGGGGTGCCGCAAAGGCACTGGCCTGGCCGATAAGGGCAAAAGACGTCCCCGGCAAAACCGCTGGCGAGCATGCGCATAACTCTTTTCCTTGAGTGTTCTGGCCGTCTCTGGCCAAGGGGCAGGGGACAGCTTCAGGCAAAGCGCAGGCGGGTGATGGGTTCCACAGCGGTGGCTGGCTCGCGGGCTGCGCGGGCGCGGTGCACGCCGTTGGCGGCGGTTCTCGATTCCAGGTCGAGAAAATGCCCGCTGCCCTCGATCACCGCGAAGCTGCGATCGCGCACATGAGTCTTGCGCTGCGGGTCGTTGCCCGGTTGTTCGACGTGCCCAGGGTAGTCGTTGAACGCGTTCTCGATCACACAATGGTTACGCCACATAGCACACCTCCATTTGTTGCTTTTGACGGGGCGAAAGAATCCGCGGCAGCTGAGATCCAGCTGTCGTGCGCGGAATGTTTTTATAGTCGTGTGAGCGCTTCGAACGATCGGCGCGGGTTGACAGCTGTCATCCCAAGGCCGTGGCAAGCAGGCAGCGTTCGACATTCGGGCGAGCGTCGGGCGCCGTTGGCAGTGGCGTGATTTTTAGCAAGGGCGGGGGAGGGCTAACAACTACCAGATCTGGTAGGTAAAGACGCCTGGCGTTCTGCCGCCAGAGCGACTAGCGAGCGGATCGCCGGGATAAAAAAAACGCCGCGTATCGTCGTGGGATACGCGGCGTTCTTCATTGCCTTGCAGCCTTAGGCTTGAACCACCGGAATCTTGGCGTTCGCGGCAGCCTCACGGAACTCGGCGATCTGGTCGAAGCTCAGGTAGCGGTACACGTCCGCTGCCATGCTGTCGATCTTGCCGGCGTATTCCATGTACTCCTCGACGGTCGGCAGGCGACCCAGGATGGACGCAACGGACGCCAGCTCGGCCGAAGCCAGGTAGACGTTCGCGCCGTCACCCAGACGGTTCGGGAAGTTACGGGTCGAAGTCGAAACCACGGTGGAGTTCGGTTCGACGCGGGCCTGGTTACCCATGCACAGCGAGCAGCCCGGCATTTCCATGCGCGCGCCAGCCTTGCCGTAGATGCCGTAGTAGCCTTCTTCGGTCAGCTGGTGAGCGTCCATCTTGGTCGGCGGCGACAGCCACAGACGGGTTGGCAGCTGGCCCTTGACCTGATCCAGCAGCTTGCCGGCAGCGCGGAAGTGACCGATGTTGGTCATGCAGGAGCCGATGAACACTTCGTCGATCTTCTCGCCAGCGACGCTGGAGAGCAGGCGAGCGTCGTCCGGGTCGTTCGGCGCGCAGAGCACAGGCTCCTTGACGTCGGCCAGGTCGATCTCGATGACTTCGGCGTACTCGGCGTCCTTGTCGGCTTCCAGCAGCTCAGGGTTGGCCAGCCAGGCTTCCATCGCCTGGGCGCGACGCTCCAGGGTACGGGCATCGCCGTAGCCTTCGCCGATCATCCAGCGCAGCAGGGTGATGTTCGACTGCAGGTATTCGGCGATCGACTCTTTGGACAGCTTGATGGTGCAACCGGCAGCCGAACGTTCGGCCGAGGCGTCGGACAGTTCGAAGGCTTGCTCGACGGTCAGGGTTT
Source organism: Pseudomonas sp. FW305-25 (assembly GCF_017351415.1). Lineage (NCBI taxonomy): Bacteria > Pseudomonadati > Pseudomonadota > Gammaproteobacteria > Pseudomonadales > Pseudomonadaceae > Pseudomonas > Pseudomonas sp. FW305-25. The sequence continues at coordinate 56,315 of NZ_JACNDE010000029.1, forward strand.
CCAGACCTTCGATCTCCAGGATGCGGCCGGAGAAGGCGTTCTTCTTGCCTTTCTTCTCGACGGTCAGCAGGCCTTTCTGGATCGCGTAGTAAGGGATGGCATGAACCAGGTCACGCAGGGTGACGCCAGGCTGCAGCTTGCCCTTGAAACGGACCAGGATCGATTCCGGCATGTCCAGCGGCATGACGCCAGTGGCGGCGGCGAAGGCCACCAGGCCGGAACCGGCCGGGAACGAGATGCCGATCGGGAAACGGGTGTGGGAGTCGCCACCGGTGCCGACGGTGTCCGGCAGCAGCATGCGGTTCAGCCAGCTGTGGATGATGCCGTCGCCCGGACGCAGGGACACGCCGCCACGGGTCATGATGAAGTCAGGCAGGGTGTGGTGGGTGGTGACGTCGATCGGCTTCGGATAGGCCGCGGTGTGGCAGAACGACTGCATCACCAGATCGGTGGAGAAGCCCAGGCAAGCCAGGTCCTTCAGTTCGTCACGGGTCATCGGGCCAGTGGTGTCCTGGGAGCCGACGGTGGTCATCTTCGGTTCGCAGTAGGTGCCTGGACGCACGCCAGTCACGCCGCACGCCTTGCCGACCATTTTCTGCGCCAGGGTGAAGCCCTTGGTGCTTTCGGCCGGCGCTTCCGGCTTCTTGAACAGGTCCGAAGGCGGCAGGCCCAGTTCGGTACGGGCCTTCTCGGTCAGGCCGCGGCCGATGATCAGCGGGATACGGCCGCCGGCACGGACTTCGTCGAGCAGGACCGGGGTCTTCATTTCGAAGGTGGCCAGGACTTCGTCGCTGTTGTGCTTGGTGACTTTACCGGCGTGCGGGTACAGGTCGATCACGTCGCCCATGTTCATCTTCGACACGTCGAATTCGATCGGCAGGGCGCCGGCGTCTTCCATGGTGTTGTAGAAGATCGGTGCGATCTTGCTGCCGAAGCAGAAGCCGCCTGCGCGCTTGTTCGGCACGTAAGGAACGTCGTCGCCGAAGAACCACAGCACGGAGTTGGTCGCCGATTTACGGGACGAACCGGTGCCGACCACGTCGCCGACGTAGGCGATCGGGAAGCCCTGGCCGCGCATTTCCTCGATCTGCTTCATCGGGCCGGTCTTGCCTTGCTCGTCCGGAACGATGCCGTCACGGGCCATTTTCAGCATGGCCAGGGCGTGCAGCGGGATGTCAGGACGGGACCAGGCATCCGGGGCAGGGGACAGGTCGTCGGTGTTGGTTTCGCCAGTCACCTTGAACACGCGCAGGCTGATCTTGTCGGCCAGTACCGGGCGGTTCTTGAACCACTCGCCGTCGGCCCAGGATTGCAGTACGCCCTGGGCGTGAACGTTGCCGTTCTTGGCTTTTTCCGCGACGTCGTGGAAGGCATCGAACATCAGCAGGGTGTGCTTGAGCTGTGCAGCCGCGACCGGCGCCAGCTCGGCGTCGTCCAGCAGCTCGACCAGGGTCACGATGTTGTAGCCGCCCTGCATGGTGCCCAGCAGTTCAACGGCGCGCTTCTTGTCCAGCAGAGGGGATTTGGCTTCGCCTTTGGCCAGCGCGGAGAGGAAACCGGCCTTCACATAGGCGGCTTCGTCGACTCCTGGCGGAACGCGATTGGTGATCAGGTCAACGAGGAAGGCTTCTTCGCCAGCGGGGGGATTCTTCAGCAGCTCGACCAGGCCTGCAGTTTGTTCGGCGTTTAGCGGCTGGGGAACGATACCCAGGGCTGCACGCTCTTCGATATGTTTGCGGTAGGCTTCAAGCACAGTATTACCCTCATCAGTGGTCCCAAATGGGTGTCCGGGACGCTCATCCCGAAATTGCCGTACTCATGCGCTGCGTGACGTTATGGGTCGCTTAGCCAGAATTACCGGCAATTCCTTACAGAAGCTGCTTTCAAAGTTTTACGCCTGCAGAACGGGAGCTGATGAGGGTTGGCGCTGGGCTTTCCCCGCTGGAAAGACCCATCGCCAACACCGCTCTGAAGGAACGACTGTGCTCGTGACGCTTTGAAAACAGCTTCTAACGGACATTGGCGCCTAAAAAGGCTGGCTGATTCTACGGCAAAAAAAATTTAAAGGTAAGACAGGGTCTATTGGACTTTGGTGGCGAGCCGCGTTGCTGGGCCAACGTGTGCGAGGCAAGGCGCGGGATGCCGCCAATGGTTGTTCCCTTGGCAAATCCCGCAACGCAGCCTCGCGCACGTTGGCACGCAACCCGAAGGGACGGGGCCCGCTTGGTGCAGGGCTGCGTTGCTCGGAACTTATTTGGAACAACCAAACTGCGTTCCTCGCGCCTTGCCCTGCACCAAGCGGGCATCCGTCGCGGCCGCCACCAAAGTCCAATAGACCCTGATGCCTCGAAGTTTGAGGGGTGATCAATGTTAGACAAAGGGCTAACATGCGGGCCTGTTTCGCTTTTTTCCGCCAATTGCCTACTTATGCCCAATCAGACCATCAAGACCCCCTGCGTCGGCCTCTGCTCCACTGTCTACGGTGACCTGGTGTGCCGTGGCTGCAAGCGTTTCCACCATGAAGTGATCCACTGGAACGGCTACAACGAGGAAGAAAAGCACGCGGTGTGGCTGCGTCTCGAGCAATTGCTGGTGCAGGTGATGGCGGCCAAGCTGGAAGTCTTCGACCCCCAGCGGCTGCGCGAGCAACTGGAGCAGCGCAAGATCCGCTTCGTGCCGCACCAGTCGGAATATTGCTGGGCCTATCAGCTGATCGCCCGCGGGGCGCGGGTGATCAACCAGCTGGAAGCCTATGGGATGGTGTTGCTGCCGGAGTTTCGCGACTGGGAACTGCCGGAATTGCGCGATGCCATCGATCGGGAGTTTTTCCTCCTGTCGGAAGCCCACTACCAGCGTTATATCGCCCCGGGGTTCCTCAAGGACGCCTTTGGCGCCTGACCGCTAAAAAAACATCGCGAGCAATCGAGCGCCGACCGGCTGCTCCTACAAAGGTGGGTTTCTGTAGGAGCGAGCTTGCTCGCGATGGCGTTCTATCAGTCAACCCATCCCTCAATGCTTGCCGGCCAGCTCTTCCAGGTGGTCCATGATGTCCTCCGGCTTGAGCACCAGCACGTCGCTTTCCAGGGCATCGAGCACCACTTCCGCGGTGTTGCCGATCAGCGCCCCGGAAATCCCGGTGCGCGCCACGGTGCCGATGATGGTCAGCGCCGCCTGCAGCTCATGGGCGGTGTGCGGGATCAGCACGTCCGCCGGGCCTTCCTCTATATGCAGGTGGGTATCGTCGATGTCGAATTCGGCCTGGAACGCCTTGCACTGCTCGCGGTAGCGCGCCTCGATGGTTTCCTTGAGCTGGAACACCGGGTCGGACGCCGACAGCATCGGCGACGGATGGGCGCTGATCACATGCAACTGCGCCTTGGCCAGGCTGGCGATGTCGAAACCATGGTCGATGATGCTGGCATGCAGGGTGCGGTGCTCGCCGTCGGTGTTACCGACATCGATGGCCGCCAGGATCACGCCGCCGGTCCAGGGCTTGACGGTTTTCACCAGCAGCACGGGGCTTGGGCAGTAGCGCAGCAGTTTCCAGTCGGCGGGGGTGAGCAAGGCCTTTTTCAGCGGGTTGTCGGCAAAGTGCTGCTTGATCACCAGGCCACAGCCTTCGGCCTGCTGCACGTCGATGATGGTGTTGTGCAGGCTGTCGTTCCAGGCCTGCTCGGTGGTCACGCTGTAGCCCTCGCTCAGCAGGCTGCTCTTGAGCACGCTCAACAGCGCCGAATGCTCGTGTTTCTTGTCGCACACCAGCAGGTGCAGATGGGCCTGGGTCACCCCGGCGATCAGCTTGGCGCGCTTGAGCGCGAGGCTTTCGGAATGCTCGGGCTCGATGACCACCAGGATGCTGCGGATGGCTTGCATGGTCGGGATCTCCAGAGAGGGATGAAGGCTATGTTGCACAACTATAGTTGCTGCGCGTCGCCGTGGCTGTTGACGCACATCAAGCGCCGCGGCTGGTGGTCTGTGGCGCGGCCGGTATAATCGGCGCCCTTCGCCGTGAACCCTTATGCCGTGAGCCCCATGTTATCGATCCCTGAAGTCGCCACCGTCCTGCCTTGCGCGCTCATTCCCTTGAAGGCTGCCCTGAAGGACGAACGACCATGAACCTGCCAGAAATTCATGAGTTCCTCGGCTGCCGCACGCCGGATGCCTGGGTCCGGGCGGCCCTGGCGGATCAGGAAACCCTGCTGATCGACCACAAGAACTGCGAGTTCAAGGCGGCCAGCACGGCCCTGAGCCTGATCGCCAAGTACCACTCCCATGTCGACCTGATCAACATGATGTCGCGCCTGGCCCGGGAAGAGCTGGTGCACCACGAACAGGTCATGCGCCTGATGAAGCGGCGCAAGATCGAACTGCGCCAGCTATCGGCCGGGCGTTATGCCTCGGGCCTGCGCAAGGTGGTGCGCAGCCACGAACCGGTGAAGCTGGTGGACACCCTGGTGGTCGGCGCCTTTATCGAGGCCCGCAGCTGCGAGCGTTTCGAGGCGCTGGTGCCGCACCTGGACGAAGAGCTGGGCAAGTTCTACTTCGGCCTGCTGAAAAGCGAGGCCCGGCACTTCCAGGGTTACCTGAAGCTGGCCTATCAGTACGGCGACGCCAAGGACATCGCCCAGGTGATCGAGAAGGTGCGCGCCGCCGAGCGCGAGCTGATCGAGTCGCCGGACGTGGAGTTCCGCTTCCACAGCGGCGTGCCTACTCTGTAGAACGGCCCAAGTCGGTTGAAAACTACGGGCAAATTGTAAAAAACTCTTAAAAGCATGAAACATCATTGAAAACCGGCCATCTGGGCCGGTTTTTGCTGTCTGCCCTGGTCTCAGATTTATCCGATGCCGCCTATAATGCGCGCCCCAATTGTGCGCACTCAGACTGGTATTTATGGATAACCCGGGTCTTGGCAAAGTATTGCTGGTGGAAGATGACGAGAAGCTCGCCGGGCTGATCGCGCACTTCCTGTCCCAACACGGTTTCGAGGTCCTGACGGTACATCGTGGCGATGTGGCGCTGGCGGCCTTTCTCGAGTTCAAGCCGAAAATCGTCGTCCTCGACCTGATGCTGCCGGGCCAGAGCGGCCTACACGTGTGCCGGGAGATCCGCAATGTGGCGGACACGCCCATCGTCATTCTCACCGCCAAGGAAGACGACCTGGACCATATCCTCGGTCTTGAGTCCGGCGCCGACGACTACGTGATCAAACCGATCAAGCCGCCGGTGCTGCTGGCCCGCCTGCGCGCCCTGCAACGGCGCCAAGTGCCGGAGCCGACGGTGCGCGGCGCGCTGGAGTTCGGCAGCCTGACCCTCGACCGCAGTTGCCGGGAAGTGCGCCTGGCCGGCGAGCTGATCGAGCTGACCACCATGGAGTTCGAGCTGCTGTGGCTGCTGGCCAGTTCGGCGGGCAAGATCCTCTCCCGCGACGACATCCTCAACCGCATGCGCGGCATCGCCTTCGACGGCCTCAACCGCAGCGTCGATGTCTACATCAGCAAGCTGCGCGGCAAACTCCAGGACAACCCTCGCGAGCCGGTGTGCATCAAGACCATCTGGGGCAAGGGCTATCTATTCAATCCGTTCGCGTGGGAGCTCTAGATGCTGCGGCTGTTTCTGCGTCTGTACATCATCCTGGCCCTGGGGCTGGCGGGGGCCATCTGGGCGGTCAACTACACCTTTTCCGAGCTGTTGCCGGACGCCAACGAAACCTACAACCGCGAGGCCATGCGCGGGCCGGGATACAGCCTGGTCAACCAACTGTCGCCGGTCACGGGGGCGGCGCGCGAGCAGCGGCTGGCCGAGCTGCAACAACACTACGGCATGCGCCTGAGGCTGTTGCAGGCGGATGAGCTGGGCCTGTCCGAGCGCGAACGCCAGCTGCTGGCCGAGAACAAACTGGTGGTGCGCGGCGACTTCAGCGAGTTCATCGCCAACCTCGACGGCGGCCCGCAGTTGCTGAGCATCCGCCTGCCGGAAGAACCCAAGTGGCTGTACATCTGGGCGTACGCCTTCCTCGGGGCCAGCCTGGCGTTGGTCCTGTATTTCTGGGTGCGCCCGCATTGGCGCGACCTGGAACTGATTCGCCTGGCCGCCCAGCGTTTCGGCAATAACGACCTGGGCTCGCGCATCCGCTTGTCGCGGCGCTCCAGCGTGCGCGACCTGGCGCAGCACTTCAACCAGATGGCCAGCCGCATCGAAGGCCTGATCGCCAATCAGCGCGAGCTGACCAACGCGGTGTCCCATGAGTTGCGCACGCCCATCGCCCGCTTGTCGTTCGAGCTCGACCAGCTCAAGCAGTCCGACCCGCGGCAGAGCCGCGAGCTGATCGCCGACATGTACGCCGACCTCGGCGAGCTGGAGGAAATGGTTTCCGAACTGCTGACCTACGCCAGCCTGGAACACGGCGCCACGGTGATCAACCGCGAGACCATCCAGGCCCGCAACTGGCTCGACAGCGTGGTCGGCAGTGTCGCCCTGGAGGCGGAAGCGGCGGGGGTGCAGATGGCGATCCGGGCCTGTGAGGTCGAGTACATCAGCATCGAACCGCGGTTCATGGCGCGGGCGGTGATCAACCTGCTGCGCAATGCCATTCGCTACGCCGAACGGCGCGTCGAGGTGTCCCTGGTGCAGCTCGGGCAGGGCTATGAGGTCCAGGTCAACGACGACGGCCCGGGCGTGCCGGTGGCAGGGCGGGCGAAGATCTTCGAGCCGTTCTCCCGGCTCGACGCCAGCCGCGACCGCCGCACCGGCGGCTTCGGCCTCGGCCTGGCGCTGGTGCGGCGGGTGTCGCAGTCCCACGGCGGCCAGGTCGAGGTGACGGATTCGCAGTGGGGCGGCGCGTCGTTTCGCATGACCTGGGCGCAAGTCGAATAGCCCAGGCAGCTTGCGCGCGATAACGTCAGAACGGCCTACGCCGCTTAAAAGCTGTACTCCAGGGTGGTGGCCAACGACGTTTGCAGCCGCCGCTCGACAATCGGGCTGTCCGCCGCTTCCCGGCCCAGGTACTGCAGCGCCAGCACCGTCGATACGTTCATCTGTTCACTGACCGGCACTGTCCAGGTCAGGTCGCCGCCCCGGCTGAGAAAACCGCCCTTGGGCCGATAGGCGCCGAAGTGGGTCCTGCCAGCCTGGGCCGCGCTGACGCCATACCAGGTGCGCAGGTAGTCGCCGTCGCCGAACTGGCTGTTGAGACTGCCCTCGAGGCGCCCGTAGCGGCCCTCATACAGCATGCTGCCGATGCTCAGTTGCAGGTGGTTGTAGGCCGAGCCAGTGTCGTGATCATCATTCTTCTTCAGCGCGTGCTGCAGCGTGGCCCCGAGTTCCACGGTGCCCAGGGTGTAGCCCAGGTGAGCGCCAAACTGCGCGCGGGACTTGATCGAGCCCATGCCGTCGAGATGGTCCGAACCCTTGTAGCCGTGCTTGCGGTCCTTGCGTGCCGCGCTGGGGCCGACCCAGGTGCTGAACGCCAGGTCGCCCCATTCATTGCCCCAGCCAAGGCCCTGTTCGGTGTTGAGAAACACCCCGTAGGGGCTGACGATTGCGCCGCCCAGGATCGGGACGACGCTGCGTTCGTCGCTGCCGCTGTAGCGCGGCAGGCTGGCCACGCCGGCTTGCAACTGGTACTGCCAGTCCGCGGCGTAGAGCGGGCCGCAGGGCGTCAGCAGGCACAGCGAAGCCAGAGGTAGCGACGCAAGGGACAGGCACAAGGTTTTCGGACGGATCGAGGTCTTCATCGCGGCTAGAAACTCAGCAGGGTGTGGGAGTGGTCGTTGGCTTTGGAATAGGAACTGCCCAGGCCATCGCGCGGGCGCTGGGCGACCTTGCGCGCCGGGGCGATGGCAGGCGGTTCGGCGCGGAGGCTGGTTTCAGGGGGCGTGGCGATTTCAGGCAGCGCTTCGCTACCGGGCGTTGGGGCCACGGGCGGCGTGCCCTGGCAGCTGAGGCCGCCGAGCAGCACACCCAGGAGAAGCGTGGAAAACCGACCGTACATGGCGCACCCGTGGGGAAATGGATGCGCTCATGCTAGGGACGCGGGTGCGGGCAATCTTTGGCAGCTTTGTCGCAAAACTGTCAAAGACAGTGAATGCCCGGCGCTTAGCGTTGCAGGTCCAGGCGTTCATGCCGCTCATGTCTTTCATGCCACTGGGCGATAGATTCCTCGGGGTAGTGGGCGAATTGCAGGTCATGGGGGTGCCAGTCGATTTCCACCCAGGGCGCCCTGGAGTCGAGCATCAGGTGGGTGTGTTCCGGCGGTATCGGCAACGGCGTGTCGATGGCCGAGGCGAAGGGGTGGATCAGTTCCGGCCACTCTGGGCTGAACAGCCACAACCCGGAGCCGCAGCGGCTGCAGAAATGCCGTTCGGCGCTGCTGCGCCGGGCACGTTTGCCGGGTTCCCTGAGCAGCGCGTGGTAGATCGAGATGTGCTGGCGGCCGCGGACTTTCAGGCTGGCGGCGTCGCCGCCGAGGTTGATCGCATACCCGCCGCCGCCCTGGGTCTTGCGGCAGATCGAGCAGTAGCAGCGTTGATAGGGGTAAGGGTGGGCGCTGTCCAGGCTGAAGTGGACAGCGCCGCAATGGCAGGAACCTTCGAGTTGCATGACGACCTCCAACGATCCATGGGCTATGACCGTCAGCCTAGCCGCTGTCGGCTGGAGCGTTCGTCATGGGCGCTGGTCGGCGCCGGGTTGACCCTGTAGCTACTTCAGGCTTTTTACTGGCGACTCTCTTTATCAGGAGTGATCGACATGAGCTTTTTCGAACGTTTGCTGGGTGGTCATCGTGGCCGTGGGCATGGCGGCTCCCAGGGCGGGCACCAGGGTGACAGGCATGGTGGCGGACATGGCCGGCACTCCGGTGGCGCAGCGCCGCCCGCGGGCGGCCCGCTGTGTCCGGACTGCGGGGCGAGCAACGCGGCCAAGGCGCGTTTTTGCCAGCAGTGCGGGACCTCGCTGCAGCCCGCCGCGTGCCGCCAGTGCGGCAACACGCTGGCCGCCGGCGCGCGGTTTTGCGCGCAGTGTGGCGGGGCGGCGGGCTGAGGCCGGCCTACAGCGCCAGGTGGTAGCGGACCTGGGTCGCGTCGTCCGGGTCGATGGCGCGGTGGAAACCCAGGGTCGCGGCCAGTTCGCGCATGCGGTGATTGGCCGGGCAATCCAGGGAGTACATCTGCTTGAAGCCCTGGTCCTTGGCCCGGTCGACCAGATGGCGCATCAGCAAGGCGTCCAGGCCCTTGTGCTGCCATTCGTCGGCCACGGTGACGGCGAACTCACAGGTGTCCGCGTCGGCGCCGATGGTGGCATAGCGGCTGATGCCGATTTCCCGCAGCGAGCCGTTGTCGTGGACCAGGGCCACGTAAGCCACGCGCTCGCAGCCATCGACTTCCTTCACCTCACCCAGGAAGCGGTGATGTCGGGTGGTCGGCGAGAGGTTCTCGATAAAGGCCTTTTCCCGCTCGCGGTCTTCGGCGCGCAACGGGCGGATCAGCACCGGGCTGCCGTCGTTGAGGGCGTCTATCCAGTGTTCGCCTTTGTACCGGGCGAAGGCAGCCAGGGCGGGCGTGTGGAGGGCGGTGCTGGTCATGGGCAAGTCTCCGTGAAGGTGCAGAGGTTTGCCTGAACATTCACACCTGTCAGGCGCCGGGCCCTTGATTCAGGTCAACGGGCGGCGGTGTCGCAGAGGGTTTTGCGCCAGGGGGTAGATTGGCCCCCGAGCGATCAGGCCTCGGGCATCAGGGTGGCGATCAGCGCCCGCACGGTGCCGGGCAGGGCCTCCAGCTCACGGACAATGATGCTGCGCTCGCGCACCGCCCAGGCCTCGTCGAGTTTCACCGTCACCAGTTGCATGGTGCGGCTGTGCCGGATCGCGGCCGATTCGGGAATGATGCCGATGCCCACGCCGGCCTCGACCATGCGGCAGATCGCTTCGAAGCTCGACACCTGGATCCGCAGCGACAGCTGCTTGCCGGTGCGCTCCACGTGTTCGCGCAAAAAACTCAGCAAGGTGCTGCCTTCGTGCAGGCCGATGTGTTGATAGGCCAGGGTCTGCTCCAGGGTCACCGCCGGCTGCGTCGCCAGCGGGTGGTCGACCGGCAGGATCAGCACCAGGTGGTCGGTGCTGAAATGCAGGACCTGCAGGCCGCTGGCCTCCACCGGGCCGGCGATGATGCCCATGTCGGCGGTGCCATCGAGCACGCCCCGCACGATGTCGCGGGACAGACGTTCCTGCAGGTCCACCGTGACCCCCGGGCGTTTCGACAGAAAGCCGGCGAGGATCTCCGGGAGGAATTCGGTCACCGCCGTGGTGTTGGCGAAGATGCGCATATGCCCGGTGGAATCGCCGCCGTACTGGGTGAACTCGCTTTTCAGGTAATCCACCTGGCGCATGATCAGCCGCGCATGCTGCAACAGCCGCTCGCCGGCCGGGGTGACTTCGACGCCGCGGCTGTCGCGGTACAGCAGGCGGGTCTCGAGCTGGCTTTCCAGGGCCTTGATCCGCGCGCTGGCCGCCGCCGGCGAAAGAAAGGCGCGCTTGGCGCCCTGGGTCAGGCTCGGCGATTCGGCGATATGGATAAACAGGCGCAGGTCGGCCAGATCGAAATGCATGGGCGGCTCCTGGGAGGGAAGAGGGGCAAAGCGGCGTTCAGCATAACCGAACGCCGGTTTATTGAAATGCAAATTCTCAGAACGCGCAGCGGCTTGCATGATCGGGCTCACCACCACCGCAACAGGACCCGACCCGATGAGCGTGACCGACCCCAGCGCCTGGACAGGCCGTAGCCAGCAAGCCCGAGACCTGCTTAGCGACAACTTACTCAAGCGCATCGCCGCGACCTTTGGCGAACCCGTGCCGGCCCCTGGCGAGGCCTTGCCGCCGCTGTGGCAATGGTGCTTTTTCCAGGAGCCCCTGGCCGAAAGCGCCCTGGGTGACGACGGCCATCCGGCCCGTGGCGGCTTCCTGCCGCCGGCGGCCAATCGCAACCGCATGTGGGCCGGTGGCCGGCTGGAGTTCTTCGAGCCGTTGCGCGCCGGGTTCGAGGCGCAGTGCGTGTCGACCATCAGCCAGGTCGAGGAAAAGACCGGGCGCACCGGTGCGCTGCTGTTCGTTACTGTGCGCCATGAGTATTCCCAGGACGGTCGCCTGGCGATTCGCGAGGAACAGGACATCGTCTACCGCGAGCCGACCCCGCCCAAGCAAGCCAGCGGCGAGCCGCTGATCCAGGGCGACTGGCGCGAAACCGTCGAGCCCAGCCCGACCCTGCTGTTCCGCTACAGCGCCGTGACCTTCAACGGCCATCGCATCCACTACGACTTTCCCTACGTCACCGCGACCGAAGGTTATCCGGGGCTGGTGGTCCACGGCCCATTGATCGCCACCCTCAGCCTGCGCGCTTTCTGCCGCGCCCATCCCGGGGCCCGGTTGCGGCGTTTCTCTTATCGCGGCCTGCGGCCCTTGGTCGCGCCGCAGCCGTTCGAGGTCGGCGGGCGCATCGTCCGCCCCGGCGTCGCCGAACTCTGGGCCGGCAACGATGCGGGCCTGGCCCAGCGCGGCGAAGTGCTGTTCGACGCCATCCCGGAATGACCCCATCCCAGCACAATAACCACAGGCGGAGAGCCGTTCGATGAACCCCAACAGCAATGAAGAATTGAATGCCATCCGTGAAGGCGTGCGCGCCCTGTGCGCCGAATTCGATGCCGCCTACTGGCGCAAGATCGATGAAGAAAAAGGTTTCCCGGAACGCTTCGTCAAGGCCCTGACCGAAGCCGGCTGGCTGGCGGCGATGATCCCGGCCGAATACGGCGGCTCGGGCCTGGGCCTGGCCGAAGCCTCGGTGATCCTGGAGGAGGTGAACCGCTGCGGCGGCAACTCCGGCACCGTGCACGGGCAGATGTACAACATGTTCACCCTGCTGCGGCACGGCAGCGAAGCGCAGAAGCGCTTCTACCTGCCAAAGCTCGCCAGCGGCGAACTGCGCCTGCAATCGATGGGCGTCACCGAGCCCACCACCGGCACCGACACCACCAAGATCAAGACCACCGCGATCAAGCGTGGCGGCAAGTACGTGATCAACGGGCAGAAGGTGTGGATCTCGCGGATCCAGCATTCCGACCTGATGATCCTGCTGGCGCGCACCACGCCGCTGGCCGAGGTCAAGAAGAAGTCCGAAGGCATGTCGATTTTCCTGGTCGACCTGCGCGAGGCCATCGGCCACGGCCTGACCGTGCAGCCGATCGCCAACATGGTCAACCACGAGACCAACGAGCTGTTCTTCGACAACCTGGAAATCCCCGCCGACAGCCTGATCGGCGAGGAGGGCAAGGGCTTCAGGTACATCCTCGACGGCCTCAACGCCGAGCGCACGCTGATTGCCGCCGAGTGCATCGGCGACGGCCGCTGGTTTATCGAAAAGGCCAGCCAGTACGCCCGCGACCGCGTGGTGTTCGGCCGGCCCATCGGGCAGAACCAGGGCGTGCAGTTCCCCATCGCCGAAGCCCATGTCGAGATCGAGGCCGCCGACCTGATGCGCTGGCGCGCCTGCGAGGAATACGACAGCGGCGGCAACGCCGGGGCCAGCGCCAACATGGCCAAGTACCTGGCGGCCAAGGCCTCGTGGGAGGCGGCCAACGCCTGCCTGCAGACCCATGGCGGTTTTGGCTTCGCCTGCGAATACGACGTCGAGCGCAAGTTCCGCGAGACCCGCCTGTACCAGGTGGCGCCGATCTCCACCAACCTGATCCTGTCCTATGTGGCCGAGCACCTGCTCGAACTGCCGCGCAGCTTCTGAGGAGCCGAGCATGAGCCATACCCAAGCCTTGGCCGGGTTCCTTGCCGGCCTGAGTTACCCGCAGTTGCCCGACAGCGTGCTGGCGCGCACCGAAGAGCTGTTCCTCGACTGGCTCGGCTCGGCGCTGGCCAGCCAGGGCGCGCATCCGATCCCGTTGTTCGAGCGTTACGCCCAGCAGATGGGCCCGGCCGATGGTCCGGCGCGGATCCTGGTCAACGGCCGCGGCAGCTCGGCCTATTTCGCCGCCCTGGTGAACGCCGCGTCTTCCCATCTGGTGGAGCAGGACGACCTGCACAACAGCTCGGTGCTGCACCCGGCCACCGTGGTGTTCCCGGCCGCGTTGGCGGCGGCCCAGGACCTCGGCAAGTCCGGCCAGGAACTGCTGCTGGCGGCGGTGGCCGGCTACGAGGCGGGGATTCGTATCGGCGAGTTCATGGGCCGTTCCCATTACCGGATCTTCCACACCACGGCCACCGTCGGCACCCTCGCTGCCGCCGTGGCGGTGGGCAAGCTGATGGACTTCGACCAGGCGCAATTCATCAACCTGCTGGGCAGCGCCGGGACCCAGGCCGCCGGCCTCTGGGAGTTTTTGCGCGACGCCGCGGACTCCAAGCAGCTGCACACGGCCAAGGCCGCGGCCGACGGGCTGCTCGCCGCCTACCTGACTCGCGACGGGCTGACCGGCGCGCGCAATATTCTCGAAGGCGAGCAGGGCATGGCCGCGGGCATGTCCTGGGATGCCGAGCCGGCGCGCCTGTCCGACCGTCTGGGCAGTCGCTGGGCCTTGCTGGAAACCTCGTTCAAGTTCCACGCCTCCTGCCGCCATACCCATCCGGCCGCCGATGCCTTGCTGGCGCTGATGCAGCGCGAAGGCCTCAGCCATGGGCAGATCGTCAGCGTGGAAACCCGCGTGCACCAGGGCGCCATCGATGTGCTGGGGCGGGTGAGCGTGCCGCAGACCGTGCACCAGGCCAAGTTCTCCATGGGCACCGTGCTCGGCCTGATCGCCGTGCATGGCAAGGCCGGGCTGCCGGAGTTCCATGAGCTGGCGCTGAACGACCCGGCGGTGGCGGCGTTTCGCGACAAGGTGTCGATGGTCCTCGACCCCGAGGTGGACCGCGCCTATCCGCAGCGTTGGCTGGGCCGTGTAGTGGTCAGCACCGACGATGGCCGCACCCTGCACGGTGCCATCGACGAGCCCAAGGGCGATCCGGGCAACGGCCTGTCGCGGGCCGAGCTGGCGGATAAGTTCCAGCGCCTGCTGCGCTTCTCCGGCGCTCGCACCCCGGAGCAGGGCTCGGCCCTGATCCGCCAGGTGTGGAACCTGCGCGACACCGCGCAATTGAACGAATTGCTCTGAGCCCGCCCCGAGGACGCCTTATGACACTCAATACCGCACAACCCCGGCCGCTGGACGGCATCACCGTGGTCAGCCTGGAACACGCCATCGCCGCGCCGTTCTGCACCCGCCAACTGGCCGACCTGGGCGCCCGGGTGATCAAGGTCGAGCGCCCCGGCAGCGGCGATTTTGCCCGTGGCTACGACGAGCGCGTGCGCGGCCTGGCCTCGCATTTCGTCTGGACCAACCGTTCCAAGGAAAGCCTGACCCTGGACCTCAAGCAGGACGCCGCCGGCGACATTCTTGAACGCCTGCTGGCCCAGGCCGACGTGCTGGTGCAGAACCTCGCGCCGGGCGCGGCGGCGCGCATGGGCCTGTCGTTCGAGGCGCTGCATGAACGCTTTCCGCGGCTGATCGTCTGCGACATTTCCGGTTATGGCGAGGGCGGCCCCTATGAGAAGAAAAAGGCCTACGACCTGCTGATCCAGAGCGAGGGCGGGTTCCTGTCGGTGACCGGCGGCCCGGGCGAGGAGCAACTGGCCAAGGCCGGCTGCTCGATCGCCGACATCGCCGCCGGCATGTACGCCTACAGCGGCATCCTCTCGGCGCTGTTGCTGCGCGGCAGGACCGGGCAGGGCAGCCGCATCGACGTGAGCATGCTGGAAAGCCTGGTGGAGTGGATGGGCTACCCGATGTACTACGCCTTCGACGGCGCGCCGCCACCGCCCCGGGCCGGCGCGGCGCACTCGACCATCTACCCCTACGGGCCGTTCCCGGCGGGGGATGGCGGCACGGTGATGCTCGGCCTGCAGAACGAGCGCGAGTGGGCGGCGTTCTGCGACAAGGTGCTGCTGATGCCGGAGCTGGCCGGCGACGAACGCTTCTCGGCCAACTTCAAGCGCTCGGCCAATCGCGAGGCGCTGCGGCAGATCATCGTCGACAGCTTCGCCCGGCTGACGGTGGCGGCGGTGATCGAGCGGCTGGAACAGGCGCAGATCGCCAGCGCCCGGGTCAACGACATGCAGGGCGTGTGGCAGCACCCGCAGCTCAAGGCCCGCGACGGCTGGCGCGAGGTCGACAGCCCGGCCGGCAAGCTGCCGTCGCTGCTGCCGCCGGCGCGCAATGCCGCGTTCGAGCCGCGCATGGACGGCGTCCCCGGGCTGGGCCAGCACAGCGGCGCGATCCTCGCCGAACTGGGGCTGTCCAGCGATGCCATCGAGCAGTTGCAGGCCAATGGCGTGATCTGAAGTCCCGGCTTTTCTGCTCCCCACGCACAAGGGAGGGGGAGACAGTACGGTCCACGGACCCCACATCACTTACAAGGAATTCAACATGTCCAACCCAATTGTCCGCTCCGCCTTGTTCGTCCCGGGCAGCCGTCCCGAGCGTTTCGGCAAGGCCCTGGCCAGCGGCGCCGACGCGGTGATCGTCGATTTCGAGGATGCGGTGGAAGAGCCGCTCAAGCGCCAGGCCCGGGACAACCTCGGCCAGTTCCTCAACAGCCAGCCCCAGGTCCGGTTGTGGGTGCGGGTCAATGCCCCGGAACATGCCGAACATGCCGCCGACCTAGGGTTCTGCAAAGCCCAGGCCGGGGTCGTCGGCATCCTGCTGCCCAAGGTCGAAAGCGCCGCCCAGGTGGCGACCGTGGCGGCCACCGGCAAGCAGATCTGGCCGATCATCGAAAGCGCGCGCGGGCTCTTGGCTTTGGCGGAAATCGCCCGGGCTCCTGCGGTGCAGCGCCTGTCTTTCGGCGGCCTGGACCTGGCGCTGGACCTCAACCTGTGCAGCGGTTCGGCGGCGGCGCAGTTCGCCCTCGACCAGGCGCGGCTGGCGCTGATCCTGCATTCGCGCGCCGCCGGCCTGGTGCCGCCATTGGATGGCGTGCACCCGGCCATCGACGACCCCGAAGGTTTGCGCCAGTCCATTCGCCACGCCTATGAAATGGGTTTTGCCGGCGCCTTGTGCATCCACCCGAAACAGGTGCCGGTGATCCACCAGGCCCTGGCCCCCAGCGCCGAAGACCTGGCCTGGGCGCAACGGGTGGTGGACGCCGGCAGCCACGGCGCCGGCGCCTATCAGATCGACGGCCAGATGGTCGACGCGCCGGTGCTGCTGCGGGCCCAGCGCTTGTTGGCGCTGAGTCCCTGAATACTGCAATCGCGCAGGAGCGCGTTACCAACTGCCATAGGGAATGCCGTATTGCTCTATGTAGCGCTTGGAGTTTTCGGACAGGGGGTAATAGTGTCCGTTGGACTTGCCCAGGTGGGGGCCCAGTGGCTCGATTTCACCCTGGGCGCGGGCGACTTTGACCGGGTGATGGCATTCGTCCCTGACCCAGACTTGTACGATGCCGCCAGGAGCGAGGCCCAGATAGACCGATGCCATATAGCGGGCAGTCTGGTGCGGGGTTTCCGGGCAGCGTCGATTCGTCGAGGTGGTCATGATTTTCCGGGCTTCTTCCGGGATATCTATCCATGCTCGATAAGTTTGGGGCTCCACGACCGATTGCCAGCGCACGAAAATGCGTTTGGGTAGGTCTGCGCCTACTACCGACTTACCGTTGCCTCCAACTCCACCACTCCATCCTCTGGCCCACTCTTTGTCGTAACCCATATCACCGCCCGCAGCGGAGCCGCCACCAGTACGACGGAATAGCTTTCCGTTGATATCTTCAACAGCGCTGTCTTCGACCCAGACCTCCATGTAGAACGGCTCGATGAAGCCAAGCTCCCACCAAGGATCTTTGGGGTCGTGTTTTCCGGAAAGCGGATCAACGTGGCAACCAATTAACAGCAGTGTGCCCAGCAGGGCGATGAATGCTCTCATTACCAAAGCGTCCAGTCAGGTACGTGAGGATGTTGCACACGCACGGCATCTACCGTGGGGGCGTTGATATAGAGCGCTTGAGCTGCAGGCCGGCATACACCCGTTTTCTGCGGGGGGCGAGGCGGTCCTGGAGATCCTGGGGCAACAGCATCGGCGCCGGTGTGATGATTTCCAGCCATTGTGCGGGCCAGCCCTTGGCCAGCCAGCGCGATTTTGCCTGTACCGTGTCCCGGTAAATCGAGGTCTGGGTCACCTCGGTATTAATGGGCACTTCCAGCGCCTGCATCGGACTGATCAGTACACATTCCTGAGCATCATCCAGATAACCGCCGCCGATATCCGAATGGGCGCCGGGCAAGGCGATTTCCACATGGTCGGGACTGACCCGGCTCAGGGCAAAGTTGGCCCGGTACTCGTCGCGGGCGACCAGTTGCACCACCGAGCGAAAGTAGCGGCGGTCGAGGTGCAGCTTGATACCTGAGGCAATGGCGCTGCGCACGTTGCCCAGATTGCCCAGCCCGGCAACCGACGGCACCGTATCGAACAGACCAATAAAGCCCATGTCTACGTCGTGGCCGTACTGTCGGTTGAAGCGGGGGCTGAAGGCACTGGAGTAGTCGTGGAGAATTAGCTCGAGTGGTCCGAGCCAGCGCACGACTTCATTGGCGAAATGTCGGGCTGCCGCCGCACCTCGGCTAAAGCCGAAGGCATCGAAGGTCAGAGAAGTGATTTCGCTTTCGGGATTATCTTCGTGGGCTTCACGGATACGTTCCTTGATCGCACGAAATGCTTTCTGCACGCACCCTGAGATTCCTGTGTCGCCACGCCCTGTACCCGAGGTGAGCAGGCTGTCTTTTTCACCGGCCTGTGTGCCGATGCCCTCAATATAGATTGAGCGATAGGCGCGCTTTTGCAGTTCCTCACCCTCTACTTTCCGGTTGGAATAGTACAAGTCACTCAACCGCTTAACATTGCTCACCCCATTCCCATAACTACTCTGCGGATCGCTCATATACGGCTTGCAACTGCCATCGATGTCTTTGGACTCGATGGCATGCTGGGCCCCGCAAATCTCGCCCATCGCCGAGTTGCCAGCGTTGTTGCCGGTGCCATCAAAGAACACCCCGATACGCAGCGCCACCTGGGTTTTGGCCGGCGGTGGGATGGGTTCCTTGGCATATTTCTCGTACTGCGCCCAGAGCTGTTCGCCGTAGCTGGGTTGTTCGGTCTCTGCGGCTCGTTCAGCGGGGCTTTGGTTGGGATTGGCGGGCCGTAGAAGGTTGGGTGTTGGCCCGGGTCCGTTGTTGGCCATGGGTGGTCCTGGTGCGCTCGAAGAGGGTGCTGGAGACCGTACCGGGAAGGGTGGGCAATGGATTTAGGAGAAATCTGCAACAGGCTCGGTTGCGGCTGATTCCATCGTAGGGGTATGGAACTTCAGGCGCCTATCGCCGGTAGCGCGCGGCGTTCGGCCCAGGCGAACGCAGGTATCAAAAATTCAAAATTCTCAATACGCGTGCCCTTAGGCACTCTGCGATCAACCACAACAATAAGAAGGTGAAGTCCATGTTCAAGCTCTCCCGGGCGTTGTTCTGTGCCGCCGCATTGCTGGGCGCCGGTCTTGCGCAGGCCGCCGACCCTATCGTGATCAAGTTCGCCCACGTGGTGGCGGAAAACACCCCCAAGGGCCAGGGCGCCCTGCTGTTCAAGAAGCTGGCCGAGGAGCGCCTGCCGGGCCGGGTCAAGGTCGAGGTGTATCCGAACTCCTCGCTGTTCGGCGACGGCAAGGAAATGGAGGCGCTGCTGCTGGGCGACGTGCAGTTGCTCGCGCCGTCCCTGGCCAAGTTCGAGCAGTACACCAAGAAGGTGCAGATCTACGACCTGCCATTCCTGTTCGACAACCTCGCCGCCGTCGACCGCTTCCAGCACGCCGAGGGCAAGCAGCTGCTGACCGCCATGCAGGACAAGGGCATCCTCGGCCTGGCCTATTGGCACAACGGCCTCAAGCAGCTGTCGGCCAACAAGAAGCTGGTGGAACCCAAGGACGCCCGCGGCCTGAAGTTCCGCGTGCAGGCTTCCAGCGTGCTCGAGGAACAGTTCAAGGCAGTGCGCGCCAACCCGCGCAAGATGAGCTTCGCCGAGGTCTACCAGGGCCTGCAGACCGGCGTGGTCAACGGCACCGAGAACACCTGGTCGAACTATGAAAGCCAGAAGGTCCATGAGGTGCAGAAGTACTTCACCGAGACCGACCACGGCCTGATCGACTACATGGTGATCACCAACGCCAAGTTCTGGACCGGCCTGCCGGCGGATGTGCGCGGCGAGCTGGAAAAAATCATGGCCGAGGTCTCGGTGGAAGTGAACAAGCAGGCCGAAGCCCTGAACCAGACGTCCCGGCAGAAGATCATCGACGCCAAGACCAGCGAAATCGTCGCCCTGACTCCCGAGCAGCGTAACGAGTGGCGCGAAGCCATGCGCCCGGTGTGGAAGAAGTTCGAGGGCGATATCGGCGCCGACCTGATCCAGGCCGCCGAAGCCGCCAACCAGGCGCAATAACCACCTGCATCCCGGCCGCTGCGCTCGCAGCGGCCCATCGGCAGCCGCTATCGGGCTGCACTCCACTGGCACTTTCGCGGAGAACCTCAATGCACAGGCTGAGGCGGTTCTGGGAACATTTTGAAGAGGCGTTCATCGCCTTCCTGCTGGCGGCCATGACGCTGGTGACTTTTGTCTACGTGGTGCTCAACAACCTGTACCCGCTGTTCTACGCCATCGGCGATGCCTGGGAAGGGGGCAGCGCGCTGTTCCTGGGGATCGGCGACTTCCTCATGGAACTGGCCCAGGACATGGTCTGGAGCGTGGCGCTGACCAAGATGCTGTTTGGCTGGCTGATCTTCTTCGGCATTTCCTACGGCGTGCGCACCGCCGGCCACCTGGGGGTGGACGCGCTGGTCAAGCTGGCCTCGCGCCCGGCCCAGCGCCTGCTGGCGGTCATCGCCTGCCTGTGCTGCATGGTCTACGCCGGGCTGTTCATGGTCGCCAGCTTCAAGTGGCTGATGGCGCTGATCCAGGCCGGCATCGAAGCCGAGGACCTGGACCAGTTCGGCATCCACCTGTCGCACATCGCGATGATCGTGCCCTTCGGTTTTGCCCTGGTGCTGATCCGCTACCTGGAAATCATGTGGCGCATCCTCATGCGCGGGCAGATCAACCTGGGCCTGGCCGATGAGGCGGCCGAGGCCAGCAAGCTTGCCAGTCACCACGAGGATCAGCACTGATGGCCATTCTCTGCCTGTTTCTGATGCTGTTCGTGTTCATGTTCCTTGGCGTGCCGATTGCCATTTCCCTGGGCCTGGCCGGCGCCACTTCGATCCTGCTGTTCAGCCCGGACTCCCTGAGCTCCCTGGCGATCAAGCTGTTCGAAACCTCCGAAGCCTATACCTTGCTGGCGATCCCGTTCTTCCTGCTGTCCGGGGCCTTCATGACCACCGGCGGGGTGGCGCAGCGCCTGATCGATTTCGCCAACGCCTGCGTCGGCCACATCCGTGGCGGCCTGGCGATTGCCGCGGTGCTGGCCTGCATGCTGTTCGCCGCGCTGTCCGGTTCGTCGCCGGCGACCGTGGCGGCGGTGGGTTCGATCGCCGTGGCCGGCATGGTGCGTTCCGGTTACCCACGGGAGTTCGGCGCCGGGATCATCTGCAACGCCGGGACCCTGGGCATCCTGATCCCGCCGTCGATCGTGATGGTGGTGTACTCGGCGGCCACCGAAACCTCGGTCGGCAAGCTGTTCATGGCGGGTGTGGTGCCGGGGCTGCTGCTGGGCGTGATCCTGATGGTGGTGATCTACATCGTCGCGCGGATCAAGAAGCTGCCGGCGCAACCGCGGGTGTCCTTCCGCCAATGGCTGAGCACCGCGCGCCGGGCCTTCTGGGGCCTGCTGTTGCTGGTGATCATCCTCGGCGGCATCTACAGCGGCCTGTTCACCCCGACCGAGGCGGCGGCGGTGGCGGCGGTGTATTCGGCCTTCGTCGCGCTGTTCGTCTACAAGGACATGCGCCTGCGCGACTGCCCGAAAGTGCTGGTGGAGTCGGGCCGGCTGTCGATCATGCTGATGTTCATCATCGCCAACGCCATGCTCTTCGCCCATGTGCTGACCACCGAGCAGATCCCGCAGCAGATCACCACCTTCGTCATGGACGCCGGGCTGTCGCCCATCGGCTTCCTGCTGATGGTCAACGTGGTGCTGCTGGTGGCGGGCAGTTTCATGGAGCCTTCGGCCATCGTGCTGATCCTGGCGCCGATCTTTTTCCCGATCGCCATGAAGCTGGGCATCGACCCGATCCACCTGGGGATTGTCATGGTGGTCAACATGGAGATCGGCCTGGTGCATCCGCCGGTGGGCCTGAACCTGTTCGTCACCTCGGCGGTGACCGGCCTGACACTCGGCCAGACCATCCGCGCGGCCTTGCCGTGGCTGATGATCCTGCTGGCGTTCCTGATCCTGGTGACCTACGTGCCGTTCATTTCCCTGGCGTTGCCGAACTGGTTGGGGATGAACTGACGCAACGCCTTTACTTGCAGGAGAGGCGGTTTGCACGATCCTTGCCGGCGCCAGCTTGCTGGCGATGGGGCCTTGAGAGTTGCAGCGCTCTTGCGGGCTTATCGCAGGCAAGCCTCGCTCCTACGGGGCGCTGGACGCTGGCGCTGCGTCGCGGCAGCATGGACGCCTTCATTTCGGGGGCTTGGATATGCGACGTCTGCCTTCCCTGGCGGCATTACGGACTTTCGAATGCGCGGCGCGGCATGCGCATTTTGGTCGGGCGGCGGCCGAGCTGTGTGTCACCGACAGCGCGGTGAGCCATCAGATCCGCCAGCTCGAAGAGCAACTCGGGGTGTCGTTGTTCGTCCGCGAGGGCCGGCAGATTCGCCCGACCCTGGCGGCCGGGCGGCTGATGCAGAGCCTGCAGCAGGCTTTCGAGCTGATCGGCGAAGCCTGCGACGAGCTGCGCGATCCGTCTTCCCTGGCGGTGCTGCGCCTGGCGGTGACCGCCGAACTGGCGCAGAAATGGCTGATGAGCCGACTGGCGGACTTTTCCGCGCGTTACCCGCATATCACCCTGCATCTCTATGAACAGCCGATCGACGCCAGTGTGCCGGGCGAGGACATCGACCTGGCGATCACCTACGGCAGCGGCCCGCAGGACAGCAGCGCCTACTTCGTGCGGCCGTTGCCGAGCCTGCAGTTCTTCCCCGTGTGCAGCCCCGGGCTGTTCAACCAGGGCACCCTGAAAAGCCCGCGGGACCTGGCCCGCCATTGCCTGTTGCACGACGATCAGGACGGCAAGACCTGGACCGCCTGGCTGACCAGCCATGCCGGCGATTTGCGCCCGGCGCGCCAGTTGTATTTCGCCCATGCCGGGCTGGCGCTGGAAGCGGCGGCGCAAGGGCAGGGCGTGGCCATGGGCGATAACCTGACGGCCCAGGAAGACCTGCTCAATGGCCGTCTGATCCGGCCCTTCAACGCCGCCAGCATGACCGCCCTGGGGCAGTACGCCCTGGTGTGCGAGCGGGTGCGCCTGGAGCGCCCGGCGCTGATGCAGTTGCTGGACTGGTTCAGCGATCAGTTGAGCGATTGATGAGTTGAATTCAACTGTCGCGCAATATTCATCGTTGGTGCCTTGACCCGGCGCGGCGCTAGTTTGGTGGCCATTCCCTAGCGCTGACGAGGTTTGCCCCATGGCCCGATTGCTCGACACCACTCCCAAACACGATGGTTTCCGCCTGCCCGGCGAATTCGAAACCAAGGCCGGTTGCTGGCTCGGCTGGCCGGAGCGCACCGACGTCTGGCGCAACGGCGCCAAGCCGGCGCAGAAGGTCTGGGTGCAGATTGTCACCGCGATTGCCCAGAGCGAACCGGTCACCGTCTGTGCTTCTGCCGCCCAGTTCGCCAATGCCCGCCGGCTGTTGCCGCCGCAGGTGCGGGTGGTGGAAATGACCTGCAACGACACTTGGTTCCGCGACAGCGGGCCGTGCTTCGTGGTCAACGAGCAGAGCGGCGAAGTGCGCGGCGTCGACTTCGAGTTCAACGCCTACGGCGGCCTCGACGGCGGCCTGTATTACCCCTGGGACAAGGACGACCAGATCGCCAGCAAGATCCTCGAGATCGAGAATGTCGACCGTTATCGTGCGCCGCTGATCGCCGAGCTGGGCGGCATCCAGAGCGATGGCCAGGGCAGCATCCTCACCACCGAGCAGTGCCTGCTCAACCGTAATCGCAACCAGCACCTGGGCAAGGCCGAGGTCACCCGACGGCTCACCGACTACCTGGGCGCGGAGCAGGTGATCTGGCTACCGCGCGGCTGCAAGTTCGACGAGACCGACGGCCATGTCGACGATCTGGCGTGCTTCGTGCGCCCCGGCGAAGTGGTGCTGCAATGGACCGACAACCGCGCCGACCCGCAGTGGGAAATCTACCAGGAGGCCTACGACATCCTGCGCAGCACCCGCGACAGCCGTGGCCGCGAGCTGGTGGTGCACAAGCTGCCTCAGCCGGACGTGCTGGAATGGACCGCCGCCGAAGCCGAAGGCCTGGACCAGCTGGACAGCACCCATGCGCGCCAGGCCGGCACGCGGATCTGTGCCTCGTACATCAACTACTACGCCGGCAACAGCGCAATCGTGGTGCCGCTGTTCGGCGACCGTAACGACAAAACGGCGTTGGCCACCCTGGCCGAACTCTTCCCCCGGCACCGCATCGTCGGCATCGACAATTCGCGGGAAATTCTCCTCGGCGGCGGCAACGTCGCCTGCATCACCATGCCGCAATACGCGGCTCCCCGGCGCACCGGCGAAGAGGGCTGAACATGAACCTGCACAGGCTGGGCGGCGCATTGCTGCTGGTGCTGGCGCCGTTGTGCGCCCAGGCGGCCGACGAGGCCGAACCCACGGTCAATCTGTATATCTGGGGCGAGTACCTGGCCCCGGACACCCTGGACAACTTCGAGCGCCAGACCGGCATCCGCGTGGTGGTCGATCACTTCGATTCCCTGGAGACCGTGGAGACCAAGCTGCTCACCGGGCGCAGCGGCTACGACCTGGTGCTGACCGCCGGCCAGCACCTGTCCCGGGCCATCGCCAGCGGCGCGCTCCAGCCACTGGACAAGCAGCGCTTGCCGCACCTGGCCGGGGTCGGCGAGGAGTTCCGCCAGCATATGGCGGTGTTCGACCCGGGCAACCGTTATGCCGGGATCTATGCCTGGGGCACCACCGGTGTCGGTTATCAGGAGCAGGCGGTCAGCCAGCGCCTGGCGCAGGCGCCGCGGGACAGCTGGGCGATGCTGTTCGATCCGGCGGTGGTGGCGAAATTCGCCGACTGCGGGGTCAGCCTGCTCAACGATCCCAACGAGGTGTTCGCCGCGGTGATGAAGTACCTGGGCCTGGACATCAACCGGCAGAACCTCGACGACCTGAAACTCGCCGAGCAGCAACTGGCGAAGATCCGGCCCTATATCCGCTACTTCGACAACGACCTGAACATCAGCGACCTGGCCAACGGCAACACCTGCGTGGCCATGTCGTGGAACGGCAACGTGGCGATCGCCGCCGGGCAGGCCGAGGCGGCGCACAAGCCCTTCACCTTGCGCTATCGCATCCCCAGGGAGGGCACGCTGATCTGGTTCGACGCCATGGTCATCCCCAAGGACGCACCGCACCCCGAGGCCGGGCTGGCGTTGATGGATTACCTGATGACCCCGCAGGTGATCGCGCCGATCACCGACACCATCCATTACGCCAACGCCATCAGCGCGGCGGATGCCCTGGTCGATCCGGCGATCCGCAACGACCCAGGCACCTACCCGACCCCCGAGGTGCGGGCCTCGCTGTACAGCAAGAACGACAACGGCAAGGCCTTCAACCGCGCGTTGATCCGTGCCTTCAGCCGTCTCAAGTCGGGGCTGTGAGCGCGTGCCAGGCGGCGTAGGCTTGCGCCAGGCAGCGGGCGCAGGGTCGATAACCGGCGCTGCGGGCGCTGGCCTCGTCGGCAAAGAACACCCGCTGGCGGACATAACCGCCGCGGGCGATGGCGCGCAGGGCGGCCGGGCAATCCAGCCGCCCATAGATCCGACTGCCACGGTGGCCGCCGAGGGTGCCCGGTTGTTCGCTGAGAAAGGTATTGCCCCGGGCATCGAGCAAAACCCAGCTTTTTTCGGTGTTCATCCGTCTCTCCTGCATCCGTCCCTCCTGTAGCCGCTGCGGAGCTTGCGAGGCTGCGATCGACCGCGTAGCGGTCGCCAGACCAGCGCCAACTGCATCGCCAGGTTTACGGGGCTGCACCCCGATCGCAGCCTCGCGGGCTCGGCAGCGGCTACAGGTGTTGGCATCCCGCTGTACCTACCTGCGCCTGCGCGATGAACACACCCGTCAGCGCGCCGGCACCCGCCACAGATACCAGGCCGCCACCGTGCGATGCGGGCGCAAGGACAGGCCGATCTCGATCATCTGCCTGCGGGTCGGCTGCTGTTCCAGGCCCTTCAGGCGACGGTAGCCTTCGCGCACGCCGAAATCGTCGGCGGGCAGGATGTCCAGGCGTTCCAGGCTGTAGATCATCAGCATCTCCACGGTCCAGCGACCGATGCCGCGCAGGCGGGTCAAGCGCTCGATCAGCGCCTCG
Organism: Pseudomonas sp. FW305-25; assembly: GCF_017351415.1. Classification (NCBI taxonomy): domain Bacteria; kingdom Pseudomonadati; phylum Pseudomonadota; class Gammaproteobacteria; order Pseudomonadales; family Pseudomonadaceae; genus Pseudomonas; species Pseudomonas sp. FW305-25. The sequence goes on from NZ_JACNDE010000029.1 coordinate 81,927, forward strand.
TCGTCCATGGCCCGGGCCGCCTGGTAATCCGGCACCACACCGCTCAGGGTCGCCTCGGCGATGCCTCGGATAGTGGCGATCTTGCCGGCGGAAAAACCACAGGCGCGCAATGCCTCGAAATCGGTGGCGAGGATCTGCTCGGGGGAGGGGAAGGTTTGCCCATACAACCCCAGGAAGCGTCCGAGAATCGCATCGCCGGCGCGAGCATGCAGTTGCTGATAGGCAATCGCCCGCACCAGCGCCTCGCAGGGTTCGCGGGCCGGCTTGGCCTGGTGCAGGCAAGGGCCGACCGCCTCGACGTGACGAGCCCAGTCGGGGTCGAGCCCGGCCAGAAAGGCGCGGGCCTCAAGAAACGGATCGGGCATGGAGAGTCCTGGATCAAGGGCGTTGCCAGAGATTAACCAGCAATGCCTGGCGCTGCACTCGGTCTCTTGCGCTGGAATTCCGTGAATCTAGATCGAACGCTGATTGACCCGGCTGGACAGCGCCGCGGCGCTTTCCTTGCGTTCCGAGTAGCGGTCCACCAGCAGGTTGGCGCGGCCGCGCAGGAGCAGGGTGAACTTCATCAGTTCCTCCATCACATCCACCACCCGGTCGTAGAAGGGCGAGGCCTTCATGCGGTCGTTATCATCGAATTCGAGAAAGGCCTTGGGCACCGAGGACTGGTTGGGGATGGTGAACATGCGCATCCAGCGGCCCAGTACGCGCAGCTGGTTGACCGTGTTGAACGACTGCGAGCCGCCGCAGACCTGCATCACCGCCAGGGTCTTGCCCTGGGTCGGGCGTACCGCGCCGAGGGTCAGGGGGATCCAGTCGATCTGCGCCTTGAACACCGCCGACATCGCGCCGTGGCGTTCCGGGGAGCACCAGACCTGGCCCTCGGACCACAGCACCCGTTCGCGCAGTTCCTGGACCTTGGGGTGGTCCACCGGCGCATCGTCCGGCAGGGGCAGGCCACTGGGGTCGAAGATGTAGGTTTCGGCGCCGAGGAACTCGAGAATGCGCGCCGCTTCCCGGGTCAGCAGGCGGCTGAACGAGCGCTCGCGGGTGGAGCCGTAGAGCAGCAGGATGCGCGGTTTGTGCGCGGCTGTTGCCGGGGTTTCCAGATGCTCCGGCGCCAAGGCTTGCAGCAGTTCAAGGTCAAGGGCAGACAGCTGTTCTTCGCTGGGCTTGCGGTCGTCGCTCATCACAGCGCTCCGATGCGGTCGAGGTCATTTTTCAGCTCGGCGGGTGAAAGGTGGTCGAGGTCCAGGGCGAAGAAGGCGGCGAAACGCTGGCGGATTTTCTCCACGGTCTGCTCGAAGGCGGCCTGGATTGCCTGCTCATCGCCCTGGACCTCGGAAGGGTCCTCCAGCCCCCAGTGGCTTTTCAGCGCCGGACCGAAATACACCGGGCAGGGCTCGCCACCGGCCTTGTCACAGACGGTGATGACGATGTCGGGCGGGCTGTCGGCGAAGACCTCCGAACCTTTGCTGTACAGGCCGGCGGTGCTGACACCGGCTTGTTCCAGGGTGGCCAGGGCGCGGGCGTTGAGCGTGCCGCCGGGGAAGCTGCCCGAACTCACCGCCTGATGAGCGGCCGGCGCCAGATGGTTGAACAGGGCTTCGCAAAGAACGCTGCGGCAGCTGTTGGCGGTGCACATGAAGAGGATTTTCATCGGGGTTTCCGGGCAGAGGGGGGAGCCATGACGTTAAACAGTCATTGGCTTGAATATATGGTTATTCGAATATACGGATGTGAAAGCGAGTTGCCAAGCTGCCGATAGGGGGGAGCGACCGAGCGCAGTTGCGCGTCTCGGTGCCGGAGGGGGCAGGGGGGCTGCGCCTGTGTTCTATGCTTCGGGTTCGGCGCAGGCCGAAGATGCCCGGCTCATCCAGGACGCTCGCCGGGCTTGGCTGCATCCAATGCCGATCTCTTGAAGCGCGATACCGTCGCCTCTCGCCAACGGGAGAAACGTATGCAAAACCCTTCCACACCTCGGGATCCGGACCCGATGTCGCGCCGCACGGCCATCGCCTATGGGATCGGCCTGCCGCTGGCGCTGCTGGGATTGATTTTCCTGCCGGCCGGCACGCTCGCCTGGTGGCCCGGCTGGATCTTCCTCGCCGTCATGACCCTGGGCTTTGGCGTTTCGGCCCTGGTGCTCGCCCGGGTCAATCCGGTGATCTACCGCGCGCGCAGCCGGGTCCAGGCGGGCACCCAAAGCTGGGACAAAAAACTGCTGGCGCTCATCCTGCCGGCGATGGCGGCCGTGCTGCCGGTCGCCGCACTCGATGCCGGGCGGCTGCATGGCTCGGCTGTGCCGGCCTGGGTGGTGCTGGCGGGGTATCTCGCGGTGCTGGCGGGTATCGCGGTGACCGGCTGGGCGCAGGCGGTGAACCCATTCTTCGAGCCGGGCGTGCGCATCCAGTCCGAGCGGCACCAGCGGGTCATCGATAGCGGGCCCTACCGTTTCGTGCGGCATCCCGGATATCTCGCCGCGCTGGGCCTGTTCTTCGGCATGGCGCTGGCGCTGGGGTCGTTCTGGGCGCTGGTTCCCGCGGCGCTGGCTGCGGCGCTGCTGGTCCTGCGCACGTTATGGGAGGACCAGCTGTTGCAGGCCGAGTTGCCCGGTTATGCCGACTATTGCCAGCGGGTGCGCTGGCGCTTGGTTCCCGGCCTCTGGTGAGCCTCGGGAGCGATTACGCCCGGACGAAATGGCGCTAGCGCAAAAGCCGCTTTGCTACAGCAGCTGGTCGATCAGCACAGCGTTGCTGTAGATCAGGCTGCCATCGCTGGCTCGGTGCCCCACCAGATGGAACTGGCCGCGACCGTGCTGCAAATAGACGCGCATCCGGCAGTCGGACAGGGGGCTGTACCCCTCGGGCATGATCAGCTCCATGGTGTCCATGTCGACGTCGACCATGGCCTCCTGTTCATGGGTTTTCTGCAGGCGTTCCTCGGCTTCTTCCAGGCGCAGGTGCAGGGGACCATCGACGTAGAAATGGATCTCTCCCAGCGGCGTGGATTTTTGCCCATCGCCGGCCTTGCACCAGCCTTCGATTGTCAGGGCGCTCATGACGAGACCTCCAGTGTGAATGACAGGGCTTTGTGGCGCGGCCCCATTCTCAATGCCATCACTGTTCAGACCGTTGTGAGGGGCGGTTCGTTTCCTTGGCGGGTACCTGGCGGGCTACCGCGGGTCGCGTCAGGTCTTCCCGGGCCGATGATCGCAGGTGCCAGGCTTTTGCCAGCTTGCGCGCCACCTTGCCCGGCAGCACCGTGGATCCGCTGTGCCGCACCAATCTGGCATGCTCGGCCAGCCCTTCGACCAGTGCGGCCCATTCCGGCCGCGGGTCGTTGACATAGTCCCAGCCCAGCCCCAGCCAGGGGCAACGCCCGCCGATCCAGGCCTGCACCGCGGGTGTCGCGCGCCGGACATAATCAGGGGCCTTGGCCGCCTTGGGTCGCAGCGCGCGCGCCTTGACGGCCGGTATCTGCAAGCGTGGGGGGCCGTCTGCCTCCTGGGTCACCCGCATGGCCCCGAGCAAGGCAATGTCGAAAGGCACCGGCTGGCCCTGGGCGGCATAAAAATACGCCAGGCGCCGGATGCTGTCGTAGTCGGCCACGGCGCGGTACAGGTAGGCGCAGATCACACCCAGCATGGGGTCGGCATGCTTTTTATGGCACACGCCAGCGGCGAACTGGTCGATGTCTTCGGCCTGTAGCCGGCCAGCGGCGAAATCGTCGATCGCGCCGAGCATCGCCAGGTATCTGTCGGGGGCCTTGGGCATGCCATAGGCCTGGAAAATATCGCCGAGGGGGCTGGGCATCACCACGGCGTACTGACCCGCATAAGGCACCACCGGCGTGAAGGTGCCATCGGCCAGCGCCACCAGGACCGGCATCCCCTGGGGATCGCTGGTGGCGCGGAACGTTTCGAACAGTGAGGTGCTGTCCAGTCGCTCGATCGGAGCCCGGGACAGGAGCTTCGCGCCCTCGCCGTAGACGATCAGGTTGGCCTCGCCGGGGTCGCCGATCTGCTTCATCCGGCGGCGAACCTCGGTGGCCGCGGACTTGCGCATATCGGCGGCGGCATCCGCTTCCAGGCGCTGGACCAGCGCCTTGACCTTCTGTTTCTTCTCGGGAAAACGCGGGCTCTGCTGGCGGAGCACCACCAGATCCTGCAGCAGCTCCTTGCTGGAGTCGGGAATGCTGATCATCTGGTCGGCGGGAACCGCCAGGTCATGCTGCTTGAGCCCGAAATCGGCGCCGAGCATGCGCTCGCGAAAGGCCGCGTCGCTGTGTACCCGCTCCAGATTGTGCTCGGCGGAATCCGTCGGGCCGGCGGCCGGGCCCATGGTGGCGGCGTTGCCCGCGGCCGGCCAGGGCTGCAACCCGGCGGGGCCCGGCAACGGCTGGGCGGTGTTGTAGAGCACGGCCGGTTCCGGATCGACCAGGCATTGCGGGTTGAGCTTGAGGCGATACTCTTTCGCCCGCTCGGTGGTGCGCGAGCGCACGCACATGCCGAGGGTCGCGGTGGTGATCAGGCCATTGCTGATGGCGGTCGGCTCGATGCCCCACAGCGCATCGGCGATCACCCCGGAGAACACGCATTTGCCCGGAGCGCCGGACATCGGTTCGGACACCATGTAACCCAGCTGCCCGTCCTGGCAGGCGGCCAGGCGATCGAACTTGGGGTTTTCCACTTGCGTGCCTTGCACGACGATTCCGCGCACCGGATCCAGTCGCGTCAGGTCGAGATTCTTCGGCGCCTCGCGGCAGGCATCGGTAATCAGGGTGATGCGCTGCACGCCGTGCAGCAGCAGCTCGGTGTAGAACGAGTCGGCCAGGACGCGGTACTTCTGGCGCAGCGAATCGCTGAACAGCCAGGAGATCGAGCCGATATTCGCGTCGGTCAGGCCGTGGCCGCAAAACGCCAGGATCAATTGCTCGACCACTTCGGCGCCCGAGGGAAACAGCTCATCCACCGCTTGTTGCACCCGTTCGCGGGTGACCGGATTGCCCTGGCCGTCTATCGGGCCGTCGTCGACAATCCTGACGTTGTCGGCGCCGAAGCCCGAGCGCAGCGCCCAGTCGCCGATCGAACGGGCGGCGAGCACGGCGCCGTCCAGGTAGGCGAAGCGCAGTGTCTGGTTTGGCAACGGCGTCAGCGTGCTCACGCCGATCGCCAGGCAGGTCCGTCTAGTCATGGGAGTGCGCCACCTTGCGCGTAATAAGGAGCCAGAGATCGAGTCGAGGGAGAATCGCTGGCCAGTGCCAGCGCGGCCGATCGCCCGGTGCCAGGCGTTCGACCAGCATGATCGCCCCGGCCACCAGCATCAGCGGAATGTGCCAGGCCCCGCCCAGCAGCGGCACCAGCATCCAGGCCCAGCATGAGGCGATACACAAGGCCCCGTGGCTTGCGCCGAAGACCAGGCAATCGCGGTCGGCGGCCCAGCCGAAGAGGCCGATCCGGCGCAGGCGGTGGCCACGGTTGAGCGCCGCGCGTTGCCACGGGCTGGCACTCCACAACAGGGCAACCAGCAGCGCCGTGGCCAGCGCCGCGTCGGCGACACTCAGTTGCAGCAACAAGGCGAGCACCATCAGCAGCGGACCGGCGGCCAGCCATAAGGCGCTGTAGCCCAGCAAGAAGCCGAGCGTCGCGCGAATGCGCCGGCGCGGCAGGCTGGAGCGCCAGACATGCATGAGTGGCATTGCCAGCAGCGGCGGCATCATCGCCAGCAGCATCAGCGCCCAGTCGGCCAGCATGCGCTGCGCCGGGTTCAGGGCCAGCTCGGCCTCCAGCACGGCGGGCCAACTGGCAACGATGGACAGCGCGGAACCGCAGAAGGCGGGCAGGGTGCTGTGCCCGGCGGTGTAGAGACACAGGGCCAGGCCCAGCCCGGCCGTCGCGAACAGCAACGGCCAGGGCGCCCGGGTGAAGCTGAGCAAGACCGGTCCGGGTTGCATGAGGCGTTACTCAGCTGACGATACCACTGCGCTTGAGCACGCTGATCCGCTCCACGGTCACCGGTTTATCCGCCGATACCTGCTCGCCTGGGACCAGGGTCACCCGCAGATAGTCGGGATCGAAATCGCCGGCATCGGTCAGCCGCTGGGCCAGGTCGGTGATGTCGATCGTATAGCCGAGCCCGTGGCCGCCATGGCCACCGTCTGGCCGCGAGGCGACGTTCAGCCCGAACAGCGTCAGGCTGCCGGCATGGCACTCGGGATGCTGCTGCGGGTCGCTGTCTTTCGGCAGGTTGATGTACACCGCAAGCTGCGGCGAGGGCGCGGAGCCGCGCACCGATTCCAGCGCCAGGTAGAGCCGGGTCACCGGCTGGCCCAGGTCCGTCGCGCCCATCGCGGCGATGCCGGTGCTGGTGGCCTGGCGGTCGAGGTCGACCTGGGTGCGTACCGGCGCGCCGCCGACCGTGACCACCGAACGGTTGGCACCGATCGGTTCGATGTTCTGTTGTTCCGGCGCACCCATCTTGACCCGTGTCACGGCCTCTACTCCTGGTTTCACGCCCGTGCCGATGCTCAAGTCGGCATAGCGCGGATGCAATTTGCCATCCTTCAATGTGTCGCGGCCGGTGAATTTCATGCCAGGGTCACTGCCACCGACCGTCGGCATGATGAAACGGCGGTCGGCCGGACCGTCGAGCCAGCGCGGATCGCGGACCATGGTCTTGCCCGGGGTGTTCATCCAGGCCTCCCAGAGCCGGTCGACGTTGCAATGGTGCAACCAGAAGATCGGGTCCAGGGCGGCGAGGTACGGGTCGGCCATGAAGCCTTCGCCCCCGCCGATCAGGCGATGCACGGTGTTGTGCGGGTTGTTCTCCAGGTCGCCGGTCCAGCGGGCGAACTGGGCGAAATTGCCGGTGACCCCGCCGCCGAAGCCGATGCTGCCGTCATTGCCGACCTGGAAATCGTTCTCCTGCATCGCTGCCAGGCTGAAGGCATCGAGGGAGTTCGGCCGCAGCGTGGTAAAGCCCTGCCGGCGAGGGTATTTCTTCAGCGGGTTGGGGCTGCCGTCAGGCAGGGTGTCCGCCAGGAATGCCTCCGGGGCCCGCCGCGCATCCGGGTTTTTGCTATTGAGGTAGTTCCAGTACGGCAGCGCCCAGTCGTCGCCCGTCAGTTCCTTGACCTTGGCCGCGACAATCGCCTCGAAGGCCGCCAGGTAACCGCGGTGCCAGGACAGGAAGTACCAGCTGCCGTGCTGGCACTGGCTGCCGTAGGTAAAGTTGGTCAGGTCCTTGGGAACCGGATCGGAATCGCCCAGGACATTCACCTCGACCCACAACTGCCGATCGAAGCCGTGGATGGCGCCGAGGAACTTCCAGCTGTTGCGGTTGGTGATCGGTAGTTTGTCCAGCTCGCGCATGGCCAGCGCGTAGTTGAGCAAGACCTTGTTGTTCCATCCGGAGCCGAGTGTTGCCACATCCTGTCGGATCGTGTTCATGAATGCACCTTCCTTGCAGCATCAGGCCAGGTGACGCGTATGGCGCCACACCTCTCGCAATCCTTTGCCGCTGGCGACTTCATGTTCACGGCGGAACTGCGCTCATGAGGCTCGCAGTGCCGGTGCGTGCCTCGTCGAAAATGAGTATAGAGGCCTGGCAAAAACGCCATGGCCGATTCCCATTATCCCGATGAACGACACGGGTTCCGGTGGCTTGGGCGGACGGACGGGGGATTGGCGTGGGTGTAATGAAGGTGGTCACAACGCCTGCAGCAGGCGCTGCAACTGCTGGTGTTCCCAGATGCTCAGCAGCTTGACCGGGTCGGTGCCGTAGCGCTGCCAGGCGTCGAGCGTTTCGACCCGGCCATCCGGCGAGCGGCATTGCTCGCAGTGGCTCAGGGTCTGGCCATGGTTGACCAGGGTCAGGGTCCAGCCTTCGATGTCGAGCCACACCTGCCAGCTATCGTCCGCCGCTAATACGCGCTGGCTCGATGGGCCCAGGG
>NZ_JACNDE010000003.1:0-298604 GCF_017351415.1 Pseudomonas sp. FW305-25
AGGCGAAGATTCAGCGGCCGGCCTGGAAGACTTTCAGGCCTTTGCGGGCCTGGGCGCGTACGGCGTTTTTCAGCAGCGGGGTCCAGCCGAGGATCAGGCCCTTGGTCCCCAGGGCCTGGCGGGCCCAGCGCCACATATTGAAATGATCGTGGTGCTCGCAGATCTTGCCGTCACGAAACACAAAACGCGCCTGGATATCGTTGACCACGGTATTGCCAGTCTGGCTGAACAGGTAAGTCGCCACCCAGTGGGCTTCGCCGCTGCGCTGGTCGGCGCGGACCTTGTCGAAGACCAGGGAGAAATCCTTGGCCCGGGTGGTGAGCATGCGCCACATGTCAGCGGCATCGCGGCCGCGCAGTTCGCCGAACGCCGGATCACTGAACAGCACATCCTCGGTGTAGCAGGCGGCCATGGCCTCGGCATCCAGGCGCTGGAAGGCGCTATAGAACTCAGTGATCAAGGCGCGGTGGGCGTCACTCATGAAACAGGCTCCGACTCGGGGAAAGATGCCTGCACGATAGTCTGCAAACCCGGGAAACACTATCGGCATTCGCCGCGCAAATACCGACAGTGGGTTGGCTCAGATTTTTTCGCTTTCGACCTGCACGTAGAGTGAGCGCCCGGCGCCCAGGCCGGCGATTATGGCCCCCAGGCCGATCACCGCGAAAATCCAGCCCAGGGCCGTCCAGCCGCCAGTCCAGTCGTGCACCAGGCCGACCGCGAACGGCCCCATGGAGGCCAGGGTGTAGCCAAAGCCCTGGGCCATGCTCGACAGATTGGCCGCCACATGGGCGTCCTTCGAACGCAGGACTATCAGGGTCAGCGCCAGGCTGAAAGTACCGCCCTGCCCCACGCCCAGCAGGATCGCCCAGCCCCACAGGCCATCGAGCGGGGCATACAGGCAGCCGAACAGGCCGCCGAGGGTCAGCAGCATCACGACTACGATCGCCAGGCGCTGATCCTTGCCCCGCGTTGCCAGCCAGGGCGCAGCCAGCGAACTGGCGAGCTGGACGATCACCGAGCCGGACAGCACCAGCCCCGCCTGGGTCGGGCTCAGGCCGCGACCGATAAGGATCGACGGCAACCAGCCGAATACGATGTAGGCCAGCGAGGATTGCAGGCCCATATACAGCGTCACTTGCCAGGCCAGCGGGTCGCGCAGCAAACCGCGCACCCGATAGGCCACATGGTGCGCGCCCTGCCACTTGCCGACCTGGGGCAGCCAGAACAGCGCCGCTACCAGCGCCGGCAGCACCCAGAAGCCGAGGCCCAGCGCCCAGCTGTTATCGAAGTGCTGGCTCAAGGGCACGGTCGCCCCCGCAGCCATCGCCGCGCCCAGGCACAGGGCCATGGTGTAGACCCCGGTCATGGTGCCCGCGTGTTTGGCGAAGTCGCGCTTGACGATGCCCGGCAGCAACACCCCGATCACGCCGATGCTGGCGCCACCGAGGATGCTGCCGGCGAACAGTCCGACGTCCCCCAGGGAACTGCGCAGGATGATCCCGCTCGCCAGCGTCAGCAGGATGCCAAGCACCACGCGCTCGGCACCAAAACGCCGCGCCAGCACCGGGGCCAGCGGCGCGAACAGGCCCAGGCACAGCACCGGCAAGGTGGTCAGCAGGCCGGCCTGGGCCGCCGACAGCCCGAGGCTGCGCGACACCTCGCTGAGCAGCGGTGCCATGCTCGACAGCGCCGGGCGCAGGTTCAGCGCCACCAGGATCAGCCCCAGCAGCAACAGCCACGGGCGACTCGGCGCCGGGTGGCTCTGCTGGACCTCGGCATCGTCGGCTTCGGCGTCGATCAACAACTCTTCGAGCTCGGCCTCGCGTCGAGGGACAGCAATAGGTGGCGGGTTATTGGCCTGATGGCTGGACATGGTGCTCTCGGTCTCAAGGTTCATTGATCAACTGCCGGGAAATGGCCTTGGCCCGCTCCGGGTCGCGCTGCTCGACGGCGTCCAGCAGGTCGATGTGCAGATCGAACACCGCCTGGCGCCGGGGATGGATGTTCAGGGTCTGGCGCAGTTGCGCGCCGACCACGCTGGAGAAATAGCGGTACAGCTCGCTGAGGGTGGGGTTATGCGCGGCGTCCACCAGGCGCCCGTGAAACACCAGGTCGCAGGCGATATAGCTCTCCAGATCGCCGTGATAGTGATCGCCACTGAGAGCCAGGGCTTCGCGCAACGCCAGCAGGTCCTGGTCGGTACGCCGCAGGGCCGCCAGGCCGATGGCCTCCGTCTCGATGATCTGCCGGGTTTCGCGCGCCTGCTCCAGGGAGCACTGGGACAAGGCCTTGAGGGTGTCCAGCGGATCGACCACCGCCCGCAGGTAACTACCGTCGCCCTGGCGAATCTCCACCAGGCCGGAAAACGCCAGGACCCGCATGGCTTCGCGCACGGTATTGCGGCTGATGCCCAGCTCCGCCGCCAGCTCCGGCTCGGTCGGCAGGCGCTGGCCGATGCTCCATGCACCGTCATTGATGCGCTGGCGCAGCTGTTCCAGGGCCTGATCGACCAGGGAACGTTTAATCAAAGGAGAATTTTCTGTCATGTGCTGTCGCCTTTTCATCCAATCATCGGATGAATTTTTTTGGCATATTAGTCAGCTTCGCGTGGGTGAACAACAAAGCCGATGCATGCATGTAGCAAGCGGAAAGGAAATCCGATTGCCAAAAAAACCCTTTAAGGGTAATTTCATCTCGACTCCAGGTGTCTTATGGAAAAGCACACACCTCATTACGACCTGTCGGTGATCAAGGCGGATGTCGCCCGGCTGGGGGCAGCCGCCTTTACCCGAACCGCCCTGGTCAGCGGCCGGCACCTCGGCCTGACCTGCCGGGACATGCAGCAGGTGATTGCCGGGCTGCTGGGGAAAATGCTCTACAAGTCGATGACCAGCTATCTCGATCATCGAATCTGGCAGGACGTGTATTACACGCACATCGATTCCGTGGAGCTGTACATCAAAGTCACTTACCGCCCCGGCGGCGGTCCCCCAGTGATCTCCTTCAAGGAGAAACACCCATGAAACAAAGACAATGCGTCAGCTGCGGTGCCCCGGCCGGCATGCAGCCGTTCAACAATCGCAGCGAGCTGATCGATTACAAGCACCTGCTGCGGCAAATCGACGGCCTGGATGGCTGGGAATGCCAGGCCTGTGGGGAAGTCGAATTCGACCCGGCCAGCGCCGAACGCTACGCCAGCGCCGGCGACCAATTGCTGGAAGATTGCCGGCAGTTCATGGCCAGCGAGATGAAACGCATCCGCCGCAAGTTGCACCTCTCGCAGAAGGATGCGGTAAAGCTGCTCTCCGGCGGCGGGCACAACGCCTTCTCCCGCTACGAACGCGGCGAGGTCGCCCCGCCCCAGCCGCTGTCCATGTTGATGCGCCTGCTCGATCGTCATCCGCAACTGATGGCCGACGTGCAGGCACTCAGCGAACAACAAGCGCCCGCGGCCGACAACGATCCGCACCAGGCACGCAGCGCGACGTCGTGAAATCCCAGGCAAAAATAAACCCGGCGCCAGGCCGGGTTCATTTTCAAGACGGTACCTGGATCAGTGCAGAATCTGGCTCAGGAACAGCTTGGTCCGCTCGTTCTGCGGGTTGTCGAAGAAGTCGTTAGGCGCGGCCTGTTCGACGATTTCACCCTTGTCCATGAAGATCACCCGGTTGGCCACGGTGCGCGCGAAGCCCATTTCGTGGGTCACGCAGAGCATGGTCATACCGTCTTCGGCCAGGCCGATCATGGTGTCCAGCACCTCTTTCACCATTTCCGGGTCGAGGGCTGACGTCGGCTCGTCGAACAGCATGATCTTCGGCTTCATGCACAGCGCCCGGGCAATCGCCACGCGCTGCTGCTGACCGCCGGAGAGCTGGCCCGGGTACTTGTTCGCCTGCTCCGGAATGCGCACGCGCTCCAGGTAATGCATGGCGATTTCCTCGGCCTTGCGCTTGGGCATCTTGCGTACCCACATCGGCGCCAGGGTGCAGTTCTGCAGGATGGTCAGGTGCGGGAACAGGTTGAAGTGCTGGAACACCATGCCGACTTCACGACGGATCGCCTCGATCTGCTTGAGGTCGTTGGTCAGCTCCACGCCATCGACCACGATGCGGCCCTGCTGGTGTTCTTCCAGGCGGTTCAGGCAGCGGATGGTGGTGGACTTGCCCGAGCCCGAAGGCCCGCACAGGACGATACGCTCGCCCTGCTTGACGTTGAGGTTGATGTCCTTGAGCACGTGGAACTGGCCGTACCACTTGTTCACGCCCTGCATCTGAATAATGCCTTCAGGGCTCACAGGCTTTTTGATCGCTTCACTCATGGAGATACTCCTAACGCTTGTGGCCTGTGTCCAACTTACGCTCCAGATGCATGGAGTAGCGGGACATACCAAAACAGAAAATCCAGAACACCAGGGCCGCGAAGACATAGCCTTCGGTGGCCATGCCCAGCCATTTCGGGTCGGCGGCGGCTTGTTTCACGCTGTTGAGCAAGTCGAACAGGCCGATGATGATCACCAGGCTAGTGTCCTTGAACAGGGCGATGAAGGTGTTGACGATGCCGGGGATCACCAGCTTCAGGGCTTGCGGCAGGATCACCAGGCCCATGCTGCGCCAGTAACCGAGGCCCATGGCCGCAGCCGCTTCGTACTGCCCCTTGGGAATCGCCTGCAACCCGCCGCGCACCACTTCGGCGATGTAGGCCGACTGGAACAGGATCACCCCGATCAGCGCCCGCAGCAGCTTGTCGAAGTTCATGCCTTCGGGCAGGAACAGCGGCAGCATCACCGAGGACATGAACAGCACGGTGATCAACGGCACGCCACGCCAGAACTCGATGAAGGTCACGCAGACCACACGAATCGCCGGCATGTTCGAGCGTCGCCCCAAGGCCAGCACGATGCCCAGCGGCAAGGCGCCGGCGATGCCGACGGTGGCGATCACCAGGGTCAGCATCAGGCCGCCCCACTGGCTGGTGGCGACGTTGGCCATGCCAAACAGACCGCCATGCAGCAGGAAGTAGGCAATGATCGGGTACAGCACCAGGAAGCTCAGGCCATAAATGGCCTTGTGCGGAACCCGGGCGATGAACAAGGGCGCCACGCCAATCACCGCCAGCCACACGGTCAGGTCCACGCGCCAGCGCAAGTCCGCCGGGTAGTAGCCGTACATGAACTGGCCGAAGCGCTGCTGGATGAACACCCAGCAGGCGCCCTCCTTGGTGCAGTCGGCGCGGGTGGTGCCCACCCAGTTGGCGTCGAAAATCGCCCAGCTGAGGATCGGCGGCACCACCAGGTAGATCAGGTAGAAGGCAAACAGGGTCAGCAGGGTGTTGATCCAGCTGGAGAACATGTGTGCCCGCATCCACGCCACGATCCCGATGCTGCTGCTCGGCGGTGGCATGTCGGGTTTGAAAGTATGAGTGCTCATGCGCGTTTCCTCACCGCTCGATCAGCGCAATGCGCTTGTTGTACCAGTTCATCAGCAGGGAAATGCTGATGCTGATCGCCAGGTACACGCTCATGGTGATGGCAATGACTTCGATGGCCTGGCCGGTCTGGTTGAGCACGGTACCGGCGAACAGCGAAACCATTTCCGGATAACCGATACCCGCCGCCAGGGACGAGTTCTTCGCCAGGTTCAGGTATTGGCTGGTCAGCGGCGGAATGATCACCCGCAGGGCTTGCGGGATGATCACCTTGCGCAGGGTCGGGCCGTTGCGCAGGCCGAGGGAGCGGGCCGCCTCGGTCTGGCCGTGGCTCACCGACTTGATCCCCGAACGCACGATCTCGGCGATGAACGCCGCGGTGTAGACAGTCAGGGCCAGGGTCAGGGCTAGCAGTTCCGGGATCAGCACCCAGCCACCGACGAAGTTGAAGCCCTTGAGCTCGGGCATTTCCCAGTGCACCGGGGCGCCGAACACCAGCATGCACAGTGCCGGGATCACCAGGAACAGCGCCAGGCCGGTCCAGAACTTGTGGAACGGTACGCCGGTGTCTTCGAAGCGCTTGTTGGCCCAGCGGCACATCAGCACGATGGCGACAATCGCCACCACCAGGCTGATCACGAACGGCCAGAAGCCGTCGGCCAGCAGGGCCGCCGGCATGTTCAGGCCACGGCTGCTGACGAAGAAGGTGTCGCCGAAGTTGTGGCTGTTGCGCGGCCCCGGCATGGTCAGGAACACCGCGAAATACCAGAACAGGATTTGCAGCAGCGGCGGAATGTTGCGGAACACTTCCACATACACGGTCGCCAGTTTGCTGATGATCCAGTTCTGCGACAGGCGCGCCACACCGATGATGAACCCGAGGATGGTCGCCAGGATTACGCCGATGAACGTCACCAGCAGGGTGTTGAGCAGGCCGATCACGAACACCCGGGCATAGCTGTCCGCTTCGGTGTAGGAGATCAGGTGCTGAGCGATGCCGAAGCCGGCGCTGCGCTCGAGAAAGTCGAAGCCGGAGGTAATCCCCCGGTGCTGAAGGTTGGTTTGCGTGTTATCGAACAAGTACCAGCCAAGCGAGATCACGGCCACGACGGTGATGATCTGGAATAGCCACGCACGCACTCGTGGATCGCTGAGACTGAGCCTCTGCTTAGGTGCGCCGATTGAGTTTTGCATGAAGTGCCCCGGAAATAATGGAACAAGAACATCACCCGGCGGTTGGCCCGCCGGGCGATAGAACCATCAGCGCACTGGTGGTGCGTATTGAATGCCGCCGTTGTTCCATAGCGCGTTCAGGCCGCGATCGATCTCCAGCGGAGTGCTCTTGCCGAGGTTCTTCTCGAACACTTCACCGTAGTTGCCGACTTGCTTGACGATCTGTACCACCCAGTCCTTGCGCAGCTTCAGGTCCTTGCCGTATTCGCCGTCGGCACCCAGCAGACGCGCAACGTCCGGGTTCTTGGTGGACTTGGCTTCGGCCTCGACGTTCTTCGACGTGATGCCGGCCTCTTCGGCGTTGAGCATGGCGTAGCCCGTCCAGCGGATGATGGCCAGCCACTCGTCGTCGCCGTTACGCACGACCGGGCCCAGCGGTTCCTTGGAAATGGTTTCCGGCAGAACCACATAGTCCTTCGGCGAAGCCAGCTTGCTGCGCTGGGCGAACAGCTGGGACTTGTCGGAGGTCAGCACGTCGCAACGACCGGACTCCAGCGACTTGGCGCTTTCATCGGAGGTGTCGAAGGTGATCGGGGTGTATTTCAGGCCGTTGCCGCGGAAGTAGTCGGACACGTTCAGCTCGGTGGTGGTGCCGGCCTGGATGCAGATAGTCGCGCCGTCCAGTTCCTTGGCGCTCTTGACGCCCAGCTTGTTGTTCACCAGGAAACCGATGCCGTCGTAGTAGGTGATGAAGCCCGGGAATTTCAGGCCCATGCCCGCGTCGCGGGAACTGGTCATGGTGGTGTTGCGCGACAGGATGTCGATTTCGCCCGATTGCAGCGCGGTGAAACGCTCCTTGGCGTTCAACTGGCTGAATTTCACTTTGGTCGCGTCGCCGAATACCGCGGCGGCCACGGCGCGGCAGATGTCGGCGTCGATGCCGAGGATCTTGCCGGTGGCGTCCGGTACCGAGAAGCCCGGCAGACCGTCGCTCACACCGCACTGCACAAAGCCTTTCTTCTGCACCGCATCCAGGGTCGCACCCGCCTGCGCGAAGCCGCTTATACCCAGTACCGCAGCGGCCGTAACCACAGCCAGGGTGGATTTCAACATCTTCATTCAAACCTCCAGTTTTGCTCTTGTTGTGTCGGAGCTTGAGTCCTGCCGCACCCTTATGAGGCACTGTTGACCCGTGTTGGCTTTTTATGGGGTCAAGCGGCGTAGGACTTTAGCTATGAGTCTAGTAGGAGAAAATCCATTTAAGAGAAAACCCATACTCACCAAGCGACCGAACGGGCTGTAGCCCTTGCATGTTCGCGAAGCCCGTAGCGGCCACTGGCGAACGTCCATCATCGGATCTTTGCTATCCCACACCCGCCAGTAGCCTGATAGTGTTACCGGCAGGGTGAACGCAATCACTTCACGCAACGGCTATAGCAAAGCCCATACCAGAGTGCCGGCTAAAGCGGTTCAGCCCGGGGTCAAGAGCAAAACTTGCAGCCTTGCGACATCTTCTTCACTGATTAACCAACCGCGCACCTCGATCACGCCCCGCTTGGGCGCGTGCGCACATATTTGGAGCAACCATGACCGAGCCCTTGATTCTTCAGCCCAGCAAGCCCGTCGACGCCTGTGTGATCTGGCTCCATGGCCTGGGCGCCGACCGCTACGACTTCCTGCCGGTGGCCGAAGCGCTGCAGGAAAGCCTGTTGACCACCCGCTTCGTCCTGCCCCAGGCACCGACCCGCGCCGTGACCATCAATGGCGGTTATGCCATGCCCAGCTGGTACGACATTCTGGCCATGAGCCCGGCGCGCGCGATCAACCGCGAACAGCTGGACGAGTCAGCCAAACGCCTGAGCGACCTGATCGAAGAACAGCGCGCCAGCGGAATAGACCCTTCGCGGATTTTCCTCGCCGGTTTTTCCCAGGGTGGCGCGGTCGTCCTGCACACCGCCTTCCTTAAATGGCAGGGCCCGCTGGGTGGCGTGCTTGCCCTCTCCACCTATGCCCCGACTTTCAGCGATGAACTGGAACTGTCGGCCAGCCAGCAGCGGATTCCGACCCTGTGCCTGCACGGCCAGTACGACGAAGTGGTACAGAACGCCATGGGCCGCACCGCCTACGAGTACCTGAAACACCATGGTGTCACCGTGACATGGCAGGAATACCCAATGGGCCACGAAGTGTTACCCGAAGAAATTCGCGATATCGGCGCCTGGCTCGGCGAGCGTTTGCGCTGAATCGATAAGTTAGGTAGCCGTTGAGCAATCCACTACGCCGCGCCCGATTCTTGCATTACACTGCCCGGCGTACATTCCTTAACCAATTGATGAGATGACCGTGCTCAAAGCACTCAAGAAAATCTTCGGTAAAAGCGAGGCTGAGCAGCTCGCGCCAGGCTCCAGCCCATCTTCCTCCAGCCCCAGCAGCCGTACCGACGGCCATCAGCCGGAACGGACCGCGCCCGCCTCCGTGGCCAGGCAAGAGCCGGTGGCCCCAGCCGCCCCGACGGCCCAGACCGCGCCGCGCAGCGACAAGCCCAAGGCCGAACAGCCGCGCCGCCCACGTGCGCCGAAACCACCGGTGAGCACCTGGAAACTGGAAGACTTCGTCGTCGAACCGCAGGAAGGCAAGACCCGCTTCCACGACTTCAAACTCGCGCCGGAACTGATGCACGCGATCCACGACCTGGGTTTCCCCTACTGCACGCCGATCCAGGCGCAGGTACTGGGGTTCACCCTGGCCGGCAAAGACGCCATCGGCCGCGCCCAGACCGGTACCGGCAAGACCGCCGCGTTCCTGATCTCGATCATCACCCAGCTGCTGCAGACCCCACCGCCGAAAGAGCGCTACATGGGCGAGCCGCGGGCGCTGATCATCGCGCCGACCCGCGAACTGGTGGTACAGATCGCCAAGGATGCGGCCAGCCTGACCAAATACACCGGCCTCAACGTGATGACCTTTGTCGGTGGCATGGACTTCGACAAACAGCTCAAGCACCTCGAAGCCCGGCATTGCGACATTCTGGTGGCCACCCCGGGCCGCCTGCTGGACTTCAACCAGCGCGGCGACGTGCACCTGGACATGGTCGAAGTGATGGTGCTGGACGAAGCCGACCGCATGCTCGACATGGGCTTCATCCCCCAGGTACGCCAGATCATTCGCCAGACCCCGCCGAAAAGCGAACGCCAGACCCTGCTGTTCTCCGCCACCTTCACCGACGACGTGATGAACCTGGCCAAGCAGTGGACCACCGACCCGGCCATCGTCGAAATCGAGGCCGAGAACGTGGCCAACGCCAACGTCGAACAGCACATCTACGCAGTGGCCGGCGCCGACAAGTACAAGCTGCTGTACAACCTGGTCAACGACAATGGCTGGGAACGGGTCATGGTCTTCGCCAACCGCAAGGATGAAGTGCGGCGCATCGAGGAACGCCTGGTACGCGACGGCGTGAATGCCGCCCAGCTGTCCGGCGACGTGCCGCAGCACAAGCGCATCAAGACCCTGGAAGGCTTCCGTGAAGGCAAGATCCGCGTGCTGGTGGCCACCGATGTCGCCGGACGTGGCATCCACATCGACGGCATCAGCCACGTGATCAACTTCACCCTGCCGGAAGTGCCGGACGACTACGTGCACCGTATCGGCCGCACTGGCCGGGCGGGCGCCGACGGCGTGTCCATCAGCTTCGCCGGCGAGGACGACTCCTATCAGCTGCCGTCGATCGAGGCGCTGCTGGGTCGCAAGATCAGCTGCGAAATGCCGCCGACCGAGCTGCTGCGCCCCGTGGAGCGCAAGCACGCCCGAAAGCCTGATCGCGAGTGAACGAAGGAGGTTCCACTGGAACCTTCCGAACGAAAAACGCAGCCCGACCATAGGCTGCGTTTTTTTTCGCCTGGATATTGCCCGACAAAACTAAAAGTCCATAATAGACAAATTAGTTTATTTCTTGGGAGCACCCGCATGTCCAGCACGCCGTCCGTGATGACCCAGCCTCAAGCCCGCCAGTTGCTGGCGCAGATCGACGTGCCGCAGGTTTTGCGCAAGCTGTTCCACGACCTGGCCGCTGGGCTTGCCGTGCAGCCGGCGCAGCAACTGGTGGAGTTTCCCCAGGGCGCCGGGGACTTTATCAACTACCTGGGCGTGCTGGCCGAAGACCGGGTCTACGGGGTCAAGACCTCGCCCTATATCGTCCGCGCCGAAGGCCCGCTGGTCACCGCCTGGACCCTGCTGATGTCCATGGACAGCGGCCAGCCGCTGCTGCTCTGTGACGCTGGTGAACTGACCACCGCGCGCACCGCGGCCACCACCGCCGTGGCCGTCGATGCCCTGGCACCGGCCGACGCCAGGCACCTGGCGATCATTGGCAGCGGCCCCGTGGCCCAGGCCCACCTGCATTACGTGCAAGCCCTGCGCGAGTGGCAATCCATCCGCCTGTACTCCCCTGGCCTGGCCGGAAAATCCGCCGAGGACATCGCGCGCCTGAAGGCCCTCGACCCGCGCCTGCAGGTCGCCAGCCAGCTCGATAACGCCCTGCAGGACGCCGACGTCATCATGCTCTGCACCTCCTCCGCCGGCCCGGTGATCGACCCGCGCACCTTGCGCAAGCCGGCGCTGATCACCTCCATCAGCACCAACGCGCCACGGGCCCATGAAGTGCCGCCCGCCGCGCTGAAGGACATGCAGGTGTATTGCGACTATCGTCAGACCACCCCCGGCTCGGCCGGCGAGATGCTGATCGCCGGCGAACGGCATGGCTGGGACAAGGCGGCGATTCTCGGCGACCTGCCCGAACTGCTCAGCGACCTAGCGCAACGACCGGAGCCGGGGCGCCACGTGTTCTTCCGCTCCATCGGCCTGGGCCTGGAAGACATCGCCCTGGCCAATGCTCTCTATCATCTGCAACGCAACGCATGAACGAACCTGTAGGAGCGAGCTTGCTCGCGATAAAAAACTGAACACTACGCGGTGTCGTTGGCGGCCTCATCGCGAGCAAGCTCGCTCCTACAGGGACTTGCATTGACTCTTTTTCCGGAGGCTCGAATGACCCAGGCAGACTTCATCATCATCGGCGGCGGCATTGCCGGTGCCTCCACTGGCTACTGGCTGTCGCGCCATGGCCGGGTGCTGGTGCTGGAACGCGAATCGCATCCGGCCTACCACTCCACCGGGCGCTCCGCGGCGCTCTATACCGCCGCCTATGGCACGCCCCAGGTACGCGCCCTGACCCTGGCCAGCCGGGACTTTTTCGATGCCCCGCCGCAAGGGTTCTGCGAGCACCCGCTGCTGACCCCGCGCGGCGAAATGACCGTGGACTTCACCGGCGACCCCAGCGAGCTGAACAACCAGTACCTGAGCGCCAAGGCCACGGTGCCGGAGATGCAGCTGCTGAGCGCCGACGAAGCCTGCGCGCGCCTGCCGATCCTGCGTCGCGAGAAAGTCCACGGCGCCCTCTACGACCCAAGCGCCAGCGACATCGACACCGACGCCCTGCACCAGGGTTACCTGCGCGGCATCCGGCGCAACCAGGGCGAGGTGCGTACCGACTGTGAAGTGCTGGGGCTGAGCCGCGACGAACAAGGCCAGTGGCAGGTACAGACTGCCGGCCAGACCTTTAGCGCGCCCATCCTGATCAACGCCGCCGGCGCCTGGGCCGACCAGGTCGGCGCCATGGCCGGCGCCCGGCCCCTGGGCCTGCAGCCGAAACGCCGTGCAGCCTTTATCTTCGCCGGCCCCGAAGGCGTCGATATCCACCATTGGCCGATGCTGGTGAGCCTCGACGAATCCTTCTACATGAAGCCCGACGCCGGCATGTTCCTCGGCTCGCCGGCCAACGCCGACCCGGTGGAGCCCCACGACGTACAGCCGGAAGAGCTGGACATCGCCATGGGCATCTACCAGATCGAAGAGGCCACCACCCTGACCATTCGCCGTCCGACCCGGACCTGGGCCGGCCTGCGCAGTTTCGTCAGCGACGGCGACCTGCTGGCCGGCTTCGACCCCCAGGTACCGGGCCTGTTCTGGGTCGCCGCGCAAGGCGGCTACGGCATCCAGACCTCGCCGGCCATGGGCCAGGCCAGCGCCGCCCTGGTACGTGGCGAAGCCTTGCCGGAGCAGCTGGCGCGCTTTGGCCTGGACGCCGCCATGCTCTCCCCCGCCCGCCTCGGCTGACCCCGCTCAGGTGACGCGCCCCAACGATTGCGGCACACTCGCAGCGCCCTGCCTCGCGGGGCGCTGACACCGCCTGGAGAACCACCCATGACCTCACCCGCGCAGGACCCTGTCCTGGATAACTTCCGGGCGATCGCCGATGCCATCGCCACGCTGTTCTTCCCCCATGCCGAGGTGGTCATCCACGATCTGCGCACGCAGAAGATCGACTACATCGCCAACAACATCTCCAAGCGCGAAGTGGGCGACGACTCCGCCCTCGAAGACATGCTCGGCGAGGATGCCAATGAGCGGAATATCGGCCCCTACGAAAAGCTCAACTGGGACGGCCAGAAGATCCGCAGCCTCAGCAGCGTGCTGCGCGACGGCAGCGGCCAGCCGTTGGCGGTGCTGTGCATCAACCTGAATATTTCGCTGTTCGAGAATGCCAAGGCGGCGCTGGACCTGTTCCTCTCGCCGAGCAAACTGATCCCGCAACCGGACTCGCTGTTTCGCGATGACTGGCAGGAGCGCATCAACACCTTCCTGCACAACTGGCTGCGCGAACGGCAGCTGGGCCTGAACCTGCTGACCCGCGAACATAAGCGCGAACTGGTGCTGGCGCTGCACGCCGAAGGCGCGTTCAAGGGCAAAAGCGCCGCCAACTATGTGGCCAACGTGCTGAACATGGGGCGGGCGACGGTGTACAAGCACCTGAAGGAATTGAAGGGTTGACGGCCCCCTGAAAAGCCTCGCTCCGACAAAACCGCAGGAGCGAGGCTTGCCCGCGATGGCGTCCTCACGAACGCCACGCGACATCAGTCGCCGTAGATGTCGGACTTGAAGTACTTCTCGGAAATCTTCTGATATTCGCCACTGGCGCGAATGCCATCGATGGCGCTATTCAACTGGCTGACCAGCTCGGTATTACCCTTGCGCACCGCGATCCCCGCGCCCTCCCCCACGTACTTCGGGTCCTTCAACTCTGGCCCGACAAACGCATAGCCCTTGCCGCGCGGCATCGACAGGAAATCATTCAGCGGGATGGTGTCCGCGAAAATCGCATCGAGGCGCCCGGCCGCCAGGTCCATGTAGATCTCTTCGTTGTTGCTGTAGCGCTTGACGTTGATGCCCTTGGGCTCGAACACCTCGGTGGCGTAGCGGTCGGTGGTGGTCGCCCGTTGCACACCGACGTTCTTGCCCTTGAGGCTGGCGTATTGGTCATCGACCGTGGCGCCTTCCTTCATCACCAGCCGCGAGGAAGTGAAGTAGTACTTGTGGGTGAAGTCGACCGACTTCTTACGGTCTTCGTTGATGGTCATCGACGACAGCGCCATGTCGATTTTTTTCACTTTCAAGGAGGGAATCAGGCCGTCGAATTCACCCTCGACCCATATGCACTTGACCTGCATCTGCGCGCACAGGGCATTGCCGATGTCGTAGTCGAAACCGACGATCTCGCCCTTGTCGGTTTTCGAGGCGAACGGCGGATAAGCCGCCTCGATGCCGATGCGCAGGGTTTTCTCGGCGGCGAACAGGCTGCTGCACGCCAACAGGCTCAGGGCCAGGCCACTGATGAGGGGGAGTTTCTTCATATTCGTTCTCTCGCGGGTTGTTGTTGGTTTGGCAAGACAGAAGAAAGGACTGAAACAGTGGAGCCTTGTTTGTACTTGTAAATCCATACTGGACTTTTACGTATATTTCGTCAACGCAGCGGACGCAGGTCAGCCGGCCTTTGGTCGAAAGACAGAAATGGAAAAAAGCAGAGAAATAGGGGCGTAGTCGAGGGCGCCATCGCGGGCAATCGAGCGTCGACCGGCTGCTCCTACAGAAGCCATGCAATCCTCTGTAGGAGCGAGGCTTGCCCGCGATGAGGACTTGCGGTCAATACGGATGAATCAGGCCGTCATTCTTTCCAACGATCCGCCGCCGCATGATCGCTGTCGCGACCTTCCACCCAGCGTGGGCCATCGGCGGTGGTTTCCTTCTTCCAGAACGGCGCGCGGGTTTTCAGGTAGTCCATGACAAAGGCACAGGCGTCGAACGCCGCCTGGCGGTGGGCGCTGGCGGCACCGACGAAGACGATCGGCTCGCCCGGCTCCAGCGCGCCGATGCGATGCAGCACTTCCAGCTTGAGCAGCGGCCAGCGTTGTTCGGCCTCGGCGGCGATCTTGCCGAGGGCCTTTTCGGTCATGCCCGGGTAATGCTCGAGAAACATCCCGGCCACATCCAGGCCATCGTTGAAATCACGCACGTAGCCGACAAAGCTCACCACCGCGCCGACGCCGACATTCGCCGCATGCATCGCGTTGACTTCCGCCCCCGGATCGAAGGCGCCCGATTGCACACGAATCGCCATGTCAGCCCCCGGTCACGGTAGGAAAAAACGCCACTTCGTCGCCATCACTCACCGGCTCGTCGAGCTGGCACAGGTCTTCGTTACGGGCGCACATCAGGTTCTGCTCACTGAGCACCTCGGCGCCCTCGCGTTGGGCCAGCAGGGCGCGCACATCGTCGACCGTGGCGAAATCGCCAGCGACCCGCAGCGAATCCACGCCCAGCGCCTCGCGATAGCGGGCGAAAAACTTCACGGTCAGGTTCATTGTTCATCCGCCTGGTAATGACCGCTCTTGCCGCCCAGCTTCTCCAGCAAGCGCACGCCTTCGATGGTCATGCCGCGGTCCACGGCCTTGCACATGTCATAGATGGTCAGCGCGGCGACGCTGGCGGCGGTCAGGGCTTCCATTTCCACCCCGGTCTGCCCGGCCAGCTTGCAGCGGGCAACGATGCGCACGCTGTCCTCGCCTTCGGCGCTGAGCTCGACCTTGACGCTGGTAAGCATCAGCGGGTGGCACAGGGGGATCAGATCGCTGGTCTTTTTCGCCGCCTGGATGCCGGCGATACGCGCCACGGCGAATACATCACCCTTGGGGTGACCGCCGCTGACGATCATTTGCAGGGTTTGCGGGAGCATGCGCACCCGGGCTTCGGCCGTGGCTTCGCGGGACGTCACGGCTTTGTCGGTGACGTCGACCATATTGGCGCGACCTTGGGAATCGAGATGAGTCAGCACAGCCTTACTCCTGATCAGGAAAGGCGATTGTAAACCCGAGGGTCAAATTTCCGCACGCTTGATTACACGATCCTTGTAGCCGCTGGCGCAGGCTGCGATCGGCCGCGTAGCGGACGTGATCCGGACTTCCCCAGGGTTCCTGGGGAAACGCAACAGGTCCTCTGGCGTCTGCTGCGCAGCCGATCGCAGCCTGCGGCAGCGGCTACAGAAGTTTCATCCAGGCACAAAAAACGGGCGGCCTCGCGGCCGCCCGTCTGGCGAGGGTTACAGATGGGATTCGGCGTATTCGGCCAGAATCGAGCGTGGCACCCCTTGCAGGGTGATGTGCACCCCGTTGGGGAAGTCCTTGAAGCGTTCAGTGAGGTAGGTCAGCCCGGAGCTGGTCGCGGACAGGTAAGGGGTATCGATCTGCGCCAGGTTGCCCAGGCACACCACTTTGGAACCGGCGCCGGCACGGGTAATGATGGTTTTCATCTGGTGCGGGGTGAGGTTCTGGCATTCGTCGATCAGGATCAGGCTCTGCTGGAAGCTGCGGCCACGAATGTAGTTGAGGGATTTGAACTGCAGCGGCACCTTGCTGAGGATGTAGTCGACGCTGCCATGGGTGCTTTCGTCATCCATGTGCAGGGCTTCGAGGTTGTCGGTGATGGCGCCGAGCCAGGGCTCCATCTTTTCCGCTTCGGTGCCCGGCAGGAAGCCGATCTCCTGGTCCAGCCCCTGCACGCTGCGGGTGGCGATGATGCGCCGATAACGCTTGCTGACCATGGTTTGCTCGATGGCCGCGGCCAGGGCCAGGATGGTCTTGCCTGAACCGGCAGCCCCGGACAGGTTGACCAGATGGATGTCCGGATCGAGCAGGGCGAACAGCGCCAGGCCTTGATAGATGTCGCGCGGTTTCAGGCCCCAGGCTTCCTGGTGCAACAGGGGTTCCTGATGCAGGTCGAGAATCAGCAGCACATCGGCGCGAATCTCCTTGATCCAGCCGACGAAACCCTGTTCGTCGATGATGAACTCGTTGATGTGCACCGCCGGCAGGTTGTCGGTGAGTTGCACCTGGTGCCAGGTGCGGCCGTGATCCTGGCGGGTTTCCACCTTGCTCACGCGGTCCCAGAAGGAACCGGTCATGTTGTGGAAGCCGTTGGGCAGCAAGGCCACATCGTCGACCAGCTGGTCGGTGCTGTAGTCCTCGGCGGCGATCCCGCAGGCGCGCGCCTTGAGGCGCATGTTGATGTCTTTGGTCACCAGCACCACGCGCAGCTCCTTGTCGCGCGCGTGCAGGTCGATCAACTGGTTGATGATGATGTTGTCGTTGAGGTTTTCCGGCAGCAGGCTGTTGGGCTCGGAGCGTTTGCTCATGAGGATCGACAGCAGGCCTTTGGGGCCGCTCTTGCCACGCTGGATAGGCACACCCAGCTCGACGTCTTCAGGCGAAGCCTCACCCAGGGTCTTGTCGATCAGGCGAATGGCCTGGCGGCATTCCGCTGCAACGCTGTGATGGCCGCTCTTGAGCTTGTCGAGTTCCTCCAGGACGATCATCGGGATCGCCACATGGTGTTCTTCGAAGTTCAGCAGGGCGTTTGGATCGTGAATCAATACATTGGTATCGAGTACATAAAGGATTGGCTGGTTGGAGGAAGGGCTACGTCCGTGGTCATCCATACTCGGTCACCTTATGTGGGGGCCAGTCGACGCAATACCATGGCGGTGCTGCGCCTCGAATTGACCGTCGAATTCACCCGCAGGGGTTCGAGTGAAGTGCACACAAAAGGAGTCTTGGGAGACGCCACCTGTGTTGCAGGTTTCGGCGGTCTGACTTCGTAATACTCCAAAACCTGTGACAGGAAAAAGCACTTTGACGCTTTTTTTAAGTTTATTTTGCAGAGTGACGAATAGCCCTTGGCGCGCTGCCCCGGCACCGTTAAAGTCGGAAGTCCGCCTGCCTCGAAATCCTGGCCAAAATCGGCAAAAACCTCCTCTCCCCCCGTAAATACGGACCTTTTGTCGTTTCTAGCGAAACGCGTCCTGACAATCCTCCCAACCGATTCCGCTCTGCGCCGTCTGCGTCAGCAACCAGGGCAATGCCGTCTTCACCGCATCCTGCCGGGCGTTGAAATTGATCACCCCGTGTCGCCACAACAGCATCAGGGTCAGCACCCGCTGGCCGCTCTGTTCGCCCTTGAGCTTGCCGGCGCCGTCCTGCGGATCGATGTCCCACAGCGCCACCTGCAAGCCCTGTGCATTAAAGAAGGCCTGCGCATCCGCCCGGCGCTGACCGTAGGGCGGGCGAAACAGCGGCACGTAGTTTTCCGGCAGCTTGCCCTTGGCCAGCTCGACGCTGCGCTCGATCGAGTCCTGCCAATCCTGCCAATGGCTGTGGGAACGATACTCCCAGCCCAGCACACCCACGCACTGCTGCGAATACAGAGCCTGCAGGCTGGCCACCGAACGCTGCTCCAGGCGGCTCTGCAACTCGCTGCCAAGCACGAAGAAGGTGCCGTTCATGTTCGACTTGCGCAGGTATTCGGTCAGCCAGGGGGTGTTGTCCGGGGCGAGATTGGCGGCGCTGTCGAAGGTCAACAAAAACAGCCGGTCATTGAGCTCGTCGCCATTGCGCTCGTAGTCGCCAAATCGCTCGATCTCGCTGGCGCTCTGGGGAAACAGCGCAGCCTTGCGCAGCAGCTCCTCCAGATACTGTTCATGGAAGGCCCGGCTCGGTTCGGCCCAGCGGGCGTAATAGGAGTCCTCGCCCAACTGGAACTTGCCGGCCTGCTCGCGCAGGGTGTCCATGTCTTCCACCAGGAAACAGAAGGAAGCGTCCTGGTCGCAGCTCTGCTGGGCGAAGTTGTAGTTGGTCAGCAATTGCCGCCAGAGCCGCTGGCGGACGGCATCGATCGACGCCATGTTGATGATCCGCAGGCCCAGGCGCTGCTTCAACGAGGCTTCATCCCAGGCCTCGCTGTCCAGCAGGGCACGGGCGAAGGTGAGGATCTCCGCACGCGACGCCACGTCGAACAGGGTCGGGTTGCCAAGCTGTTCCGGCCAGGTGCTGCGATCCAGGGTCGCCACATCGTTCGGCGCCGCCAGGGCGCCGAAACTCAACAGCCAGATCGAAAGAAAAAACGCGCTGCGCAAAGGGATGTCTCCATAACAAAACCCGCGCGGCACTATAGCCGATGCCGGCCTCTCGGCCCTATTGCCTAGGCCGCTCCCCTTCCCTTTATAGAGAGCGGACACGCGCCTCCCTGCAGCAGGCCATCGCCGATCGACGGACGACCGGCGGCATGCCCTATTGCCTTCATAGGTGGAGTCAAAGCGCCCAAGCCCCTAGAATCCCCCGACGCTTACAGGAGACGACTTCATGCTGATGGTGATTTCACCCGCCAAGACCCTCGATTTCGAGACCCCGCCCGTCACTCAACGCTTCACCCAGCCGCAGTACCTCGATCACTCCCAGGAACTGATCCTGCAATTGCGCGAACTGAGCCCGGCGCAAATCAGCGAACTGATGCACGTCTCCGACAAGATCGGCGGCCTCAACGCCGCGCGCTTCGGCAGCTGGACCCCGGCCTTCACTCCGGCCAACGCCAAGCAGGCGCTGCTGGCGTTCAAGGGCGACGTGTACACCGGCCTGAATGCGCAAACCCTGGGCGAAGCCGATTTCGATTACGCCCAGCAGCATCTGCGCATGCTCTCCGGCCTGTACGGCCTGCTGCGCCCGCTGGACCTGATGCAGCCCTATCGCCTGGAAATGGGCACCAAGCTGGCCAACGCCCGCGGCAAGGACCTGTACGCCTTCTGGGGCACGCGCATCAGCGAATGGCTCAACGAGGCCCTGGCCGAACAGGGCGACGACCTGCTGCTCAACCTGGCTTCCAACGAATACTTCTCGGCGGTCAAGCGCACGGCCCTGAACGCCCGGATCATCAATACCGAGTTCAAGGACCTGAAGAACGGCCAGTACAAGATCATCAGCTTCTACGCCAAGAAGGCCCGGGGCATGATGAGCCGCTTCGTCATAGAAGAACGCATCAACGACCCGGCGGCCCTCAAGCAATTCGATGTCCAGGGTTACCGCTACAGCGCCGAACAGTCGAAACCCGACAATCTGGTTTTCCTGCGCGATCACGCACCGGAATAACGCACTCGGTCGATGCACTGGTTTCGCGCAAACGAGTGCGTCGACGAGCGGTCACTTTCCTCTTTGACTCCCGCCAAAACGCCAAACAATTGGCGCCAAAATATCTTCTTCTGAATTTATAACTTTTGTTTCACTCGACAGAGGTCATTTTTTTCAGTAGTGGCACACAAATTTTTTAGCGGTAGTGGCATAAAAATATCCCCGCGCTTTAACTCCCCATAACTAAAGGCTGAAATGGTAAGTGCTATCAATATGAAAGCAGTGCCATCTTTTGCAATATTTCAAGAAATTTCAGAAAACAGGATCAGCGGTCTGGAACTATGTCCTGAACCACCGCTCATACCACCGGTAACGATTCTCAGCGAGTTTGTAGGAGATGACTTACATGGGATCCAACGACAGTAGCGAAGTTGTCATATTGTCCTGACCTACTGCTCAGGAACTCGAACTCAGGGTCAATACACAGGAGATAATGCACCATTACTATCCCCTACAAGGCCATGGCATAGCCCGCCTTAAAGCGCTTCCGGGAGCGTGTAACTACCTGATTATCATGGGCCTGCTCCTATAAATCAGGATTATCGCCAACCTCGGAGCTGCCTTCCAGCAGGAAGGACGGCAACATTTAAGGGCAGCCCCTACAACAAGGCCAAGTTGCGCACAACTTGAGTGCACTTATTTAGACACTCGGAACTTAGTCTGCCTGCACTGGATATCTCAACGCCTGTTCGTTGAACTTCCGAGTGCGTAATTACAGCTGGCAAACATTAACTCCGGCCATCTAATGGCGTGAATAACACAGAGGTAAATGCGATGCGCATCAGCATATTTGGTTTGGGTTACGTCGGCGCGGTATGTGCCGGTTGCCTGTCTGCACGGGGCCATGAGGTCGTTGGCGTCGATGTTGCCAAGGACAAGATCGACATGATCAACGCCGGTAAATCGCCGATCGTTGAACCGGGTCTGGGTGAACTTCTGGCGCAAGGTATTCAAACCGGTCGTCTGCGCGGAACCACCAACTTCGCCGAGGCGATTCGCGACACTGACTTGTCGATGATCTGTGTCGGCACGCCCAGCAAGAAGAACGGCGACCTGGAACTCAACTACATCGAAGCGGTATGCCGCGAGATCGGTTTTGTCCTGCGCGACAAGACCTCCCGCCACACCATCGTGGTGCGCAGTACCGTACTGCCGGGCACTGTCGCCAACGTGGTGATCCCGATCCTCGAAGACTGCTCCGGCAAGAAGGCCGGCGTCGACTTCGGCGTCGCGGTCAACCCTGAGTTCCTGCGTGAAAGCACCGCGATCAAGGACTACGACTTCCCACCGATGACCGTGATCGGCGAATTCGACAAGGCCTCGGGCGACGTCCTGCAATCGCTGTACGAAGAACTCGACGCACCGATCATCCGCAAGGACATCGCTGTCGCCGAGATGATCAAGTACACCTGCAACGTGTGGCACGCCACCAAGGTCACCTTCGCCAACGAGATCGGCAACATCGCCAAGGCCGTCGGCGTCGATGGTCGTGAAGTGATGGACGTGGTCTGCCAGGACAAGACCCTCAACCTGTCCCAGTACTACATGCGCCCAGGCTTCGCCTTCGGCGGTTCCTGCCTGCCCAAGGACGTGCGCGCCCTGACCTTCCGCGCCGGTTCCCTGGACGTCGAAGCGCCGCTGCTCAACTCGCTGATGCGCAGTAACGAGTCCCAGGTGCAGAACGCCTTCGACATCGTCTCCAGCCACGACAAGCGCAAAGTCGCCCTGCTCGGCCTGAGCTTCAAGGCCGGTACCGACGATCTGCGCGAAAGCCCGCTGGTGGAGCTGGCGGAAATGCTGATCGGCAAGGGCTTCGACCTGAGCATCTACGACAGCAACGTCGAGTACGCCCGCGTCCACGGTGCCAACAAGGACTACATCGAGTCCAAGATCCCCCACGTCTCGTCCCTGCTCAACGCGGACTTCGACTCGGTGATCGACAACTCCGACGTGATCATCCTCGGCAACCGCGACGAGAAGTTCCGCGCCCTGGCCGAAGAAGTGCCGCACGGCAAACAGGTCATCGACCTGGTCGGGTTCATGTCCAAGGCCACCAGCGCGAGCGGCCGGACCGAAGGTATCTGCTGGTAAGCCGGCAGATTCGGGAAGCACGGCAACCGCTTCGCGGTTGATCGCGAGCAAGCTCGCTCCTGCAAGGATCGCATCGCACCTGTAGGAGCCAGCTTGCTGGCGATGGCGTCCGCCAGGGCGCCAACGCCATCCCGGCTTTTTCGCCTGCCTTAACCCCATCGGGCCACCCCACAGGCTCGCCCGAGATCGAGACGGATGCAGATTATGCACAGGCTAAAGCACGGCCTACTTCAGGCCGCAGGTTGGCTGTTTTTCTTGAGTTTACTGATGGGTCTCGCCCTGGCGTTGCCCGCGTCCACATTCGACTCCGAATCGAAGGACTTCATCTTCCTGATTGGCGCCGTGGGTATCTGGCGCTACTCGATGGGTGCCACGCATTTCGTGCGCGGCATGCTGTTTCTCTACGTGGTCTACCCGCACCTGCGCCGCAAGGTCCGCAAGCTGGGCAAGGCCGCCGATCCGTCCCACGTGTACCTGATGGTCACCAGCTTCCGGATCGACGCCCTGACCACCGCCCAGGTCTATGGCTCGGTGATCCGCGAAGCCATCGACTGCGGCTTCCCCACCACCGTGGTCTGCTCGATCGTGGAGATGTCCGACGAGCTGCTGGTGAAAAGCCTCTGGGCCCGCATGAACCCGCCAGCCCACGTCAAGCTCGACTTCGTGCGCATCCCCGGCACCGGCAAGCGCGACGGCCTGGCCTTCGGTTTCCGCGCCATCTCCCGCCACCTGCCGGACGACCGCGCCGTGGTAGCGGTGATCGACGGCGACACCGTGCTCGGCGAAGGCGTGGTGCGCAAGACCGTGCCCTGGTTCCAGCTGTTCGGCAACGTCGGCGGCCTGACCACCAACGAGTTCTGCGAAGTGCGCGGCGGCTACATCATGAGCGAATGGCACAAGCTGCGCTTCGCCCAGCGCCACATCAACATGTGCTCCATGGCCCTGTCCAAGCGCGTGCTGACCATGACCGGACGCATGTCGGTGTTCCGCGCCAGCGTGGTCACCAACCCGGACTTCATCGCCGACGTGGAAAGCGACTCGCTGCAACACTGGCGCCTGGGCCGCTTCAAGTTCCTCACCGGCGACGACAAGTCCAGCTGGTTCAGCCTGATGCGCCTGGGCTACGACACCTTCTACGTGCCCGATGCGGCGATCAACACCGTGGAACACCCGCCGGAGAAGAGTTTCATCAAGGCCAGCCGCAAGCTGATGTTCCGCTGGTACGGCAACAACCTGCGGCAGAACTCCCGGGCCCTGGGCCTGGGTCTCAAGCGCCTGGGCCTGTTCACCAGCGTGGTGCTGTTCGACCAGCGCGTGTCGATGTGGACCTCCCTGCTCGGCCTGACCGTGGCCCTGATCGCCAGCTTCAAGTACGGCACCGCCTTCATCCTGGTGTACCTGCTGTGGATCGGTATCACCCGCCTGCTGCTGACCCTGCTGCTGTCCTGCTCGGGGCACCGGATCGGCCCGGCCTACCCTTTGATCCTCTATTACAACCAGATCGTCGGGGCCCTGGTGAAGATCTACGTGTTCTTCCGCCTCGACCAACAGTCCTGGACCCGCCAACCGACTGCTCTGTCCCGTGACCTCGCCAGCTTTCAACGTTGGTTCAACACCTGGTCGTCTCGGACCATGACCTTCTCCGCCGGCAGCATTTTCGTCGCCGCGCTGCTGCTGATGGTCTGACCCGCCTTGCCTGAATTAACTAGGAAATCGCCCTTATGAACACCGCCGTGAACGTCAATGTAGTGCATGAATCCGAAGCCCAACGCCAACACGCCCGGGTCAAGATCCCGGCCAAGCTGCGCTTCTTCGGCCCCGACCGGACCCCGGTCGAGGCGCGGGTCATCGACCTCTCCGCCGGCGGCCTGAGCTTCAACTGCGGGCAGTTGCCGATCAAGGTCGGCGACGTGCACAAGGGCCGCCTGCAGTTCGTCATCGACAACCTCGGGCTGGCCATGGACGTGGAGTTGCAGGTGCGCTCCGTGGATCGCCAGAGCGGCCGGGTCGGCTGCCAGTTCCAGAACCTCGAGCCCCAGGACATCTCGACCCTGCGCCAGCTGATCACCTCGCACCTGGCCGGCGACATCGTGACCATGGGCGACGTGCTCGCCACCCTGCAGCGCGACAACTTCACCAAGGCGCGCAAGAACAAGGACGCCGGCCACGGCATGAGCGCCCTGGGCCGCCTGCGCGCGGTGACCTTCAGCGCCGGGATCTTCGTCGTTGGCCTGGCGGCCTTCGGCTTCATCCTCAAGTCGGTGTATGGCATGTACTTCGTCAGCCACGCCCAGGCCGGCCTGGTCAGCGCGCCGGGGATGAACGTCACCATGCCGCGCGACGGCACCGTGCAGAGCCTGATCCAGGCCGACGGCGTAGCCGCCAAAGGCGCCCCGCTGGCGACCTTCAGCACCAGCATGCTCGACGTGCTCAAGGGCCACCTGAACGAAGACCAGCTGCAACCGGCCAAGGTCGAGGAACTGTTCGGCAAGCAGATGACCGGCACCCTGACCTCGCCCTGCGACTGCACCGTGGCCCAGCAGATGGTTGCCGACGGCCAGTACGCCAGCAAGGGCGACGTGATCTTCCAGCTGGTCCCGCGTAACAGCCAGGCCAACGTCGAAGCGCGTTTCTCCTACCGCCAGTTCGCCGACGTGCGTCCGGGGACCAAGGTCAGCTTCCAGATCGCCGGCGAAGACGACGTACGCAGCGGCACCATCGTCAGCAGCACCAGCCTCAACAGCAGCGACCTGTCCTCGGACATTCGCGTGCAGATCAAGCCCGACGCCCCGCTGAGCAGCTCCTTCGCCGGCCGCCCGGTGGAAGTCAGCAGCGACCGCGGCCCGTCCGTGAACTGGCTGATCGACAAAGCCATGGCTGCCGGTCTCTAACCATGAATATTCATACCCCACTCCCGATGACGAAAACGGCCCCTGTAGCCGCTGCCGCAGGCTGCGATCGAGTGCAACGCACTCGTGAAGGGGATGAATGCGGTCTGGCGAACACAGCGCGCCGTCCGGAACCCGTCCGCTACGCGGCCGATCGCAGCCTGCGGCAGCGGCTACAGGGTTCGGCATTGCTGTTGCCTCTGGTGACCGCCATGGCCCTGGCCGGTTGCGCCGGCCTGCCCGACCAGCGCCTGGCCAACGAAGCCCTGAAGCGCGGCGACACTGTGCTCGCGGAGCAGAACTACCGGCAGCTGGCGGACCTGGGTTACAGCGACGCCCAGGTCGGCCTGGCCGATATCCAGATGGAAACCCGCGACCCGGCGAAGATCAAGCAAGCCGAGGCAACCTACCGCGCCGCGGCCGACACCTCGCCGCGGGCCCAGGCGCGCCTAGGTCGCCTGCTGGTGGCCAAGCCCGGCTCCACCGAAGCCGAGCACCACGAAGCCGAAGGCCTGTTGAAAAAGGCCTTCGCCAATGGTGAAGGCAACACCCTGATCCCGCTGGCGATGCTCTACCTGCAATATCCGCAGAGCTTCCCCAAGGTCAACGCCCAGCAGCAGATCAGCCAATGGCGCAGCGCCGGCTACCCGGAAGCCGGCCTGGCCCAGGTGCTGCTGTACCGCACCCAGGGTACCTACGACCAACACCTGGCCGAGGTGGAAACCATCTGCAAGGCGGCGCTGAACGTCACCGATATCTGCTACGTCGAACTGGCCACCGTCTACCAGAAACGCGGCCAGCCGGAGCAACAGGCCGAGCTGCTCAAACAGCTGCAGGCCGGCCACGCCCGCGGCGTCATCAGCGCGCAACGGGTCGACAGCGTGGCCCGGGTGCTGGGCGATGCGAGCCTGGGCAAGACCGACGAGAAAACCGCGCAGGCGCTGCTGGAGCCGATCGCTCCCGGCTACCCGGCCTCCTGGGTCACCCTGGCGCAACTGCTCTACGACTTCCCCGAACTGGGCGACGTCGACAAGATGATGCAGTACCTGGACAACGGTCGCGCCGCCGACCAGCCCCGCGCCGAACTGCTGCTGGGCAAGCTCTACTACGAAGGCAAGATGGTCCCGGCCGACGCCAAGGTCGCCGAAGAGCACTTCAAGAAGGCCCAGGGCAAGGAAGTCGCCGCCGACTACTACCTCGGCCAGATCTACCGCCGTGGCTACCTGGGCCAGGTCTATCCGCAAAAAGCCCTGGACCACCTGCTGACCGCCGCGCGCAACGGCCAGAACAGCGCCGACTTCGCCATCGCCCAGCTGTTCTCCCAGGGCAAGGGCACCAAGCCCGACCCGCTCAACGCCTATGTCTTCAGCCAGCTGGCCAAGACCCAGGACACCCCGCAAGCCAACGAGCTTGCGCAACAACTCGAAGCCCAACTGCCGCCAGGCCAACGCGCCGAGGCCCAACGCCTGCTGCAACAAGAGCAGGCCGTGCGTGGCGCCTTGAGCCAGAACACGTTGGAACTGCACGCGCTGCAGGAAGAAGACGGTGAGGAATCCCTATGAAGTTCACTCCATCCAGCCACGCCAATCCTGTAGCCGCTGCCGCAGGCTGCGATCGAGCGCGTAGCGCTCGCCAACCGGGCGACCGAGATCTGTCAGTGGCACCGCGTGCGCAGGTTTTGCGGCTGCTGCGCAGCCGATCGCAGCCTGCGGCAGCGGCTACGGGAAAACTGTTCAGCCTGTCGAAGCTGGGTGTGGCCCTGGGTTTTGCCCTGCTCTGGTCCAACCCGACGTTGGCGGCCGTCACCGACACCAAGAACTTCGGCCTGGAAGTGAAGATCACCGGCCAGTCCGAAGACGACCGTGACCTCGGCACCCTGGGCGGCGGCGACGTCAATGGCGTCGGCCTCGACCTGCGGCCCTGGGTCTACGGCGAAAGCGGCAACTGGAGCGCCTACGCCATGGGCCAGGCGGTGACCTCGACCGATATCATCGAGACCGACACCCTGCAGCAGTCCGACGGCGCCAGCACCGAAAGCAGCAACAACAGCGACCGCAAGAGCAAGAAGAACTACCTGGCGATGCGCGAGTTCTGGATCGGCTACAGCGGCCTCACCCCCTACCCGGGCGAGCAGTTGAAGTTCGGTCGCCAGCGCCTGCGCAACGACGACGGCCAATGGCGCGACACCAACATCGAAGCCCTGAACTGGACCTTCGACACCACCCTGCTGCGCGCCAACGTCGGCATCGCCGAGCGCTTCAGCGAGTACCGCACCGACCTCAAGGAGCTGGCGCCGGAAGACAAGGATCGCCTGCACGTCTACGGCGATGTGGCCTACCAGTGGACCCCGGGGCATTGGGCTGGCGTGCGCGCGCACCACAGCCACGACGACGGCAAGCTCGACTACCCGGTTCCGGGCGAAGCCACCGACTCCCTGGACAAGCGCCAGAACGGCGACCTGACCTGGCTCGGCCTGGAAGCCAACAGCGACGCCTATAACTGGCGCAACACCAACACCGTCAACTACTGGGCGAGCATCACCGGCATGAGCGGCGACCGCGACAAGGTCAACGCGCTGAACGCCGACGGCACCCGCCCGGCCCAGGCCAAGAGCGGCGAGAGCCTCGATGGCTGGGCCACCGACCTCGGCGTGCGCCTGCGCCTGGACCCGAAATGGCAGGTCGGCGCAGCCTACGCCCGCGCCAGCGGCGACTACGAACAGAACGGCCTGGAAAGCAACCGCTCGAACTACACCGGGACCCGCTCGCGGGTGCACCGTTTCGGCGAAGCCTTCCGCGGCGAAATGAACAACATGCAGACCGCCACCCTGTTCGGTTCCTGGATGCTCGCCGACGAATATGACGCCAGCCTGATCTACCACAAGTTCTGGCGCGTGGACGGCAACAAGCCGGTGGGCAGCAACGGTATCAACGCCGTGGAAAACAACTACGACGACGCCACCGGCGCCCTGCTCTCCAGCTCGTCCCTGCCGCTGCGCGATGGCGAGAAAGACCTTGGCCAGGAAGTGGACCTGGTGGTCACCAAGTACTTCAAGCAAGGCCTGCTGCCGGCCGCGCTCAGCCAGTCGATCGACGAGCCTTCGGCGCTGGTGCGCTTTCGTGGCGGCGTGTTCAAGCCGGGCGATGCTTATGGCAAGAACGTCGACTCGTACATGCACCGCGCCTTTGTCGACGTGATCTGGCGCTTCTGATGCGAGCCGCCAAGGGAGTGCCTGAGATGAACAGCCCGATGAACAGCCCAGCGATAAGAGGCTCGATCAGCCTGTTGGCCGGCGCCATGCTGCTGGCCAGCAGCGCCGCCTTCGCCAACGTCGAACCGGCTCCGGCCGCCACGTCCGGCAAGCAGCCGACCGTGGCCAAGGAGCTGCAACAGGCCAAGACCTACACCGTCAGCAGCGCGCCCACCGCGCCGCTGAACCTGGCCAAGCCGGCCCTGCCCGACCTCTCCGGCTACACCGCCGAAGCGGCGGCGGCGAAGATCGTGCGCAGCAAGCCCGGCAAGATCAGCGTGCGCCGCATGATGCAGGAAGACGCGCTGAAGGACTTTATCGGCGGTGACAACAAGATGGCCGAATGGGTGGTGCGCCAGCACGGCATCCCCCAGGCGATCTTTATCGACGACGGTTACGTCAACCTCAAGGAGCTGGCGAAGAAGCTGCCCAAGCAGTACATCAGCGAAACCTCGCCGGGCGTGTACCTGGCGCGGCTGCCGATCGTGGTCGGGCGCAAGGGCATCCTGGAAATCGACCAGCAGACCCAGGAGCTGCGCCTGTCCCAGGAAGGCGGTTCGTTCCTGGTCAACGACGGCCAGCTGTTCGTGCGCGACACCAAGGTCACCGGCTGGCGCGAGAAGGACAACGGCCCGGCGACGTTCAACTCGCCCAAGGAATTCCGTCCGTTCCTGCTGGCCTGGGGCGGCACCGAGACCTACATCGTCAACAGCAAGATGGCCAGCTTCGGCTACGCCAACAGTAAGTCCTACGGCGTGAGTATTTCCCAGTACACGCCGAACATGGCCAAGGTGCTCAAGCGCCCCGAACCCACCGGCTGGATCATCGGCTCTGAGTTCTCGGACATGTGGTACGGCTTCTATTGCTACGAGACCCGCGACTTCGTGGTCAAGGGCAACACCTACAAGGACAACATCGTCTACGGCATCGACCCCCACGACCGTTCGCACCGGCTGATCATCGCCGACAACACCGTCTACGGGACCAAGAAGAAGCACGGGATCATTATTTCCCGGGAAGTGAACGACAGCTTCATCTTCAACAACCGCAGCTACGAGAACAAACTTTCGGGCCTGGTGATCGACCGTAACAGCGTGAACAACCTGATCGCCGACAACGAGATCTACCGCAACCACACCGACGGCATCACCCTCTACGAGAGTGCCGACAACCTGCTGTGGGGCAACAAGGTGATCAGCAACCGGCGCCATGGCATCCGCATTCGCAACAGCGTGAACATCCGCCTGTACGAGAACGTCGCCATGGCCAACGGCCTGACCGGCGTCTACGGCCACATCAAGGACCTCTCCGACACCGACCGCGACATCAAGCTCGACCCGTTCGACGCCCAGGTGTCGCTGATCGTGGTCGGCGGTGAGCTGGCCGCCAATGGCAGCGGCCCGATGTCCATCGACTCGCCGTTGAGCGTCGAGCTGTACCGCGTGTCCATGCTCGCCCCGACCAAGAGCAGCGGCATCAGCTTCTCGGGGATCCTCGGCGAGCGCCAGGACGAAATTCTTGACCTGCTGGTGCGCCAGCAGAAAGCCGTGCTGATCGACCCTGTCGAACGCCAGACCGAAATGCGCGATTGAGGATGACTGTCATGCGCCCACACCTGATCAAACTCTTGAGCCTCTCGGCATTGACCGCGGGCATTCTCGCCGCCAGTAACAGCGCTCGCGCCGACGAAACCCAGGCACCGAAGTTCACCGCCGAGCCGTGCTGCAACCTGTGCCCGGCCGCCCACGACGCGAAGAACTACACCACCCGTTACCAGCAGAACTTCACCACCCTGGTGCAAGCCCAGGGCGACTGGCTGTTCCGTACCCAGGAAGACCTGCGCACCGAATTCAACACCACGCCGGAAGGTTATCGCCGCCTGCAACAGCTGCACGACGCCTTCAAGAGCAAGGGCGTGGAGCTGGTGCTGGTCTACCAGCCGACCCGCGGCCTGGTGAACCGCAACAAGCTCAACCCGCAGGAGAAGGCCAGCTTCGACTACGACAAGGCACTGAAAAACTACCAGGGCATGCTCGGCCGTTTCGCCCAGATGGGCTACGTGGTGCCGGACCTGTCGCCGCTGACCAACGAGCAACTGCCGGAGACCCTGCCGGCCCACGACTTCTACTTCCGCGGCGACCAGCACTGGACCCCGTACGGCGCCCAGCGCACGGCGAAGATCGTGGCGCAGAAGGTCAAGCAGTTGCCGGCCTTCGCCGACATTCCCAAGCGTGAGTTCGAGACCCACAAGTCCGGGCGCATGGGCAAGACCGGCACCCTGCACAACATGGCCGGCCAGCTCTGCGGCACCAGCTACGCGATCCAGTACATGGACCAGTTCACCACCGAACCCAAGGGCGAAGCCGGCGACGGCGACCTGTTCGGCGATTCCGGCAACCCGGAAATCACCCTGGTGGGCACCAGCCACAGCGGCAAGAACTACAACTTCGCCGGCTTCCTGCAGGAAGAGATCGGCGCCGACATTCTCAACGTCGCCTTCCCCGGCGGCGGCTTCGAAGGCTCCATGCTGCAGTACCTGGGCAGCGAGGAATTCCAGACCAAGCCACCGAAGATCCTGATCTGGGAATTCTCGCCGCTGTACCGCCTGGACCAGGAAACCATCTACCGGCAGATGATGGCCCTGCTCGACAACGGCTGCGAAGGCAAGCCGGCGCAAATGAGCGCCAGCGCCACCCTCAAGCCCGGCAAGAACGAGCTGATGGTCAACAGCAAGAACATGGACCTGCGCAACAGCAGCCACCAGGTCGATATCCGCTTCGCCGACACCTCGGTGAAAACCCTGCAAGCCACCCTCTGGTACATGAACGGGCGCCACGAGGACATCAAGATCGACAAACCGGAAACATCCGACACCGACGGGCGTTTCGCCTTTGAACTGCGCACCGACGAAGACTGGGCCTCGCAGAACCTGCTGGCGGTCGAAGTCCAGGGTCCGGAAGCCGGCGCCGCGGCACAGAAAGTCGAAGCGAAAATTTGCAAACGCAACGTATTCCCGGATGCCGGTCAACGCACCGCGCAAATCGGGCAATGAGGTTCCTATGCAAAGCAAAACGCTGAAACAGTTACTGGCACCGAGCCTGTTGAGCCTGGCGATGTTCGCAGGCGCAACCCAGGCCGCGGCCCCACTGCGCCCGCCCCAGGGTTACTACGCGCCGGTGGATAAATTCAAGAGCGGCGACCACAGCGAAGGCTGCGACGCCATGCCCGCGCCTTACACCGGCTCGCTGCAATTTCGCAGCAAGTACGAAGGGTCGGACAAGGCTCGCGCGACCCTCAACGTGCAATCGGAAAAGGCCTTTCGCGACAGCACCGCCGACATCACCAAGATCGAGCGCGGTACCAGCAAGCGGGTGATGCAGTTCATGCGCGACGGCCGTCCGGAACAACTGGACTGCACCCTGAGCTGGCTGAGCGCCTGGGCCCAGGCCGATGCGTTGATGTCCAAGGACTTCAACCACACCGGCAAGTCCATGCGCAAATGGGCCCTGGGCAGCATGGCTTCGGCCTACCTGCGCCTGAAGTTTTCCGACTCCCATCCGCTGGACACTCACCAGCAGCAGGCGCAGCAGATCGAGGCCTGGTTCAGCAAGATGGCCGACCAGGTGGTCAGCGACTGGGACAACCTGCCGCTGGAGCAGACCAACAACCACTCGTACTGGGCCGCCTGGTCGGTGATGGCCACCGCCGTGGCGACCAACCGCCGCGACCTGTTCGACTGGGCGGTGAAGGAATACAAAGTCGGCGCCAATCAGGTCGACGCCGACGGCTTCCTGCCCAACGAACTCAAGCGCCAACAACGCGCCCTGGCCTATCACAACTACGCCCTGCCGCCGCTGGCGATGATCGCCAGCTTCGCCCAGGTCAACGGCGTCGACCTGCGCCAGGAAAACAACGGCGCCCTGAAACGCCTGGGCGAGCGGGTGCTGGCCGGGGTGAAAGACCCGGATGAGTTCGAGGAAAAGAACGGCAAGGAACAGGACATGACCGACCTCAAGGTCGACTCGAAATTCGCCTGGCTCGAACCCTTCTGCAGCCTCTACACCTGCGCCCCGGATGTACTGGAACGCAAGCACAAGATGCAACCGTTCAAGACCTTCCGCCTGGGTGGCGACCTGACCAAGGTCTACGACCCCTCGCACGAGAAGGGCAACAAAGGCTCGTAAGCGACACCTGTAGCCGCTGCCGAGGCACGAGGCTGCGACAAGGCTCGAAGAGCCTTCCGAGGTCCTCAAGAGCACGACCGCTTCGCGGCCGATCGCAGCCTCGTACCTCGGCAGCGGCTACGGACGAATGCAATACGCCGCCCCCGGTTTTTC
This sequence comes from Pseudomonas sp. FW305-25, assembly GCF_017351415.1. NCBI lineage: Bacteria > Pseudomonadati > Pseudomonadota > Gammaproteobacteria > Pseudomonadales > Pseudomonadaceae > Pseudomonas > Pseudomonas sp. FW305-25. The sequence goes on from NZ_JACNDE010000003.1 coordinate 32,570, forward strand.
ACGGGGGGGTTTGGGGGGGCTCTGGCCCTTTACTGTTGGTCAAACATGGAGAGATCGGGATGGTTTTCTCATCCAATGTGTTCCTGTTCCTGTTCTTGCCGATCTTTCTCGGCTTGTACTACCTGAGCGGGCAACGCTATCGCAACCTGCTGCTGCTGATCGCCAGCTACGTGTTCTATGCCTGGTGGCGGGTGGACTTCCTGGCGCTGTTCGCCGGCGTCACCCTGTGGAACTACTGGATCGGCCTGAAAGTCGGCGCCGCCGGTGTACGCACCAAGCCGGCCCAGCGCTGGCTGCTGCTCGGCGTGGCGGTCGACCTGTGCATCCTCGGCTACTTCAAGTACGCCAACTTCGGCGTGGACAGCATCAACTCGATCATGACCTCGTTCGGTCTGGAGCCGTTCATCCTGACCCACGTGCTGTTGCCGATCGGTATCTCGTTCTACATCTTCGAGTCCATCAGCTACATCATCGACGTCTACCGCGGCGACACCCCGGCGACCCGCAACCTGATCGACTTCGCGGCGTTCGTGGCGATCTTCCCGCACCTGATCGCCGGCCCCGTGCTGCGTTTTCGCGACCTGGCCGACCAGTTCAACAACCGCACCCACACCCTGGACAAGTTCTCCGAAGGCTGCACGCGCTTCATGCAGGGCTTCATCAAGAAAGTGTTCATCGCCGACACCCTGGCGGTGGTCGCCGACCATTGCTTCGCCCTGCAGAACCCGACCACGGGCGACGCCTGGCTGGGCGCCCTGGCCTACACCGCGCAGCTGTACTTCGACTTCTCCGGCTACAGCGACATGGCCATCGGCCTGGGCTTGATGATGGGTTTTCGCTTCATGGAAAACTTCAAGCAGCCCTACATCAGCCAGTCGATCACCGAGTTCTGGCGGCGCTGGCACATCAGCCTGTCCACCTGGCTGCGCGACTACCTGTACATCACCCTGGGCGGCAACCGCAAAGGCACGCTGATGACCTATCGCAACCTGTTCCTGACCATGCTGCTCGGTGGCCTGTGGCACGGCGCGAACATCACCTACGTGGTCTGGGGCGCCTGGCACGGCATGTGGCTGGCGATCGAGAAGATGCTCGGCATCAACACTTCGCCGCGCAGCCTGAACCCGATCCGCTGGGCGCTGACCTTCCTGCTGGTGGTAATGGGCTGGGTGATCTTCCGCGCCGAGAACCTGCACGTCGCCGGTCGCATGTACGGCGCCATGTTCAGCTTCGGCGACTGGTCGCTGTCGGAACTCAACCGCGCCAGCCTCACCGGCCTGCAAGTGGCGACCCTGGTCGTGGCCTACGCCACCCTGGCGTTCTTCGGCCTGCGTGACCTGTATCGCAACCCGACGCCGGTCAAGAGCAAGCCTGAAATCAACACCGAGGCCGACGGTCCGGCCACCGCCCAGCCTGGCCTGATCAAGGCCGTACCGGGGGACAAGCCGGACAGCATCCACCAGCCGGGCTACACCGTGGGCGTCGAAGCCCAGGTCCAGCCGGCCTACTGGGTCGCCGACTGGCCGCGTTACGTGATGCGCACCCTGGTGCTGCTGCTGTTCATCGCTTCGATTCTCAAACTCTCGGCGCAAAGCTTCTCGCCGTTCCTTTACTTCCAGTTCTGAGGGATCTGACCATGACCCGCTCATTACGCGTCTTCTATATCGCCCTGTTCCTGGTGACCCTGATGGTCCTGGGCCTGTGGTCGGTGCGCAGCTTCTTCGGCTTCAGCACCAACAACGACGCCACCGTGCTCAACGGTCGCTGGGCCAAGGCCGTGGAAACCCACTACGACGACGAGTTCCCGATCAAGCGCCTGGGCACCAACCTGTGGGCGGCCCTGGACTTCAAGCTGTTCAACGAAGGTCGTCCGGGCGTGGTGCTCGGCCGCGACCAGTGGCTGTACAGCGATGAAGAGTTCCACCCGATCGTCAACGAAGAACTCAACCTGCAAGGCAACTACGCGCTGGTCGAAGGCGTGCGCCAGGCCCTGAAAGAGAAAGGCGTGAAACTGGTGATGGCGATCGTGCCGGCCAAGGTGCGCCTGTACCCGGAACACCTGGGCGACGTCCAGCCGGCCAGCATCCACGCCAACCTCTACCAGGACTTCCACGCCCGGGTGGCGGCCGACAAGATCCTCGCCCCCGACCTGCTGGGCCCGCTGCAACAGGCCAAGCAGAACGGCCAGCAAGTGTTCCTGCGCACCGACACCCACTGGACCCCGGCCGGCGCCGAAGTCGCCGCCAACCAGTTGGCCAAGGCGATCGCCGACAAGGCACCGCTGATGGGCCAGCCGCAACGCTTCGTCACCGAAGCCGAGCAGACCGTGGTGCACAAGGGCGACCTGCGCCTGTTCCTGCCCCTGGACCCGCTGTTCGAGAACCTGATGCCGGCCAAGGAGCCGCTGCAGAAACGCGTGACCCGCGCCGCCGACGATCAGCCGGCCGCCGACGACGCGCTGTTCGCCGACAACGAAGTGCCGGTGGCCCTGGTGGGTACCAGCTACAGCGCCAACCCGAACTGGAACTTCGTCGGCGCGCTCAAGCAGGCCCTGCACAGCGACGTGGTCAGCTACGCCGAAGACGGCCACGGCCCGGTGTTGCCGATGCTCAGCTACCTGAAAAGCGATGCCTTCAAGAACAGCCCGCCCCAGGTGCTGATCTGGGAGTTCCCCGAACGATATCTGCCGGTCAATAACGAAATCGGCGACGCCGACCCGCAGTGGGTCGCAGAGCTCAAACAAGCCGGCGCCCGCCAACAGAACGTAGCTGCACTCAACAAATCCGAGACGCCCGATCGGGCGCAAAACTGAAAGAGAGGTGACACCCATGACTTTCACTATCACTCCGCGTCGTCTCGCCAAGGCAATCACACTGGCTGCCGGCATGAGCGTCCTGTCCCTGCCCGCCTTCGCCGGTGGCGACGCCGCGCTGTACGGCCCGACCGCGCCCAAAGGCTCGTCCTTCGTGCGTATCTACAACGCCAGCAACCAGGAAGTCAGCGCCACCGTCGGCAGCACCAGCCTCAGCGACGTCGCGCCGCTGGCCAGCAGTGACTTCAGCTTCATGCCCGGCGGCGACTACACCGCCAAGGTCGGCAGCCAGAGCGTGCCGGTGAAACTCGCCGCCGACCACTATTACACCCTGGTCAACAACGCCAGCGGCCAGCCGCAACTGATCGAAGAACCGCCGTTCAAGAACAAACAGAAGTCCCTGGTCCGGGTGCAGAACCTGAGCGACAAGGCCCTGACCCTGAAGACCGCCGACGGCAAGACCGACGTGGTCCAGTCGGTGGCCGCCAAGGGCCGTGGCGAACGTGAAATCAACCCGGTGAAAGTCAGCTTCGCGCTGTACGAGGGCGAGAAAAAAGTCAGCGACCTCAAGCCGGTCGCCCTGGAGCGCGGCGAAGCCGCGGTGCTCTACGTCACCGGCAACGGCAGCAGCCTGTCGCCAGTCTGGGTCAAGCGCCCGGTCTCGACACGTTAAGAACCTGTAGCCGCTGACGAGGCACGAGGCTGCGAAGCGGTCCGCAGGACCGCCCTCAGGGGCCGCCTCGCAGCCCATCGCAGCCTCGTACCTCGGCAGCGGCTACACCGAGACAACAACAAGAGAGTGAAACGACAGAACGCAGTAGCTCTAACCCAAACGGTATTTGAAGGAGTAACAACATGATTCCGGTGATCTTGTCAGGTGGTAGTGGCTCACGTCTTTGGCCGCTTTCGCGTAAGCAATTCCCTAAACAGTTCCTCGCCCTGACCGGCGAACACACCTTGTTCCAGCAAACCCTCGAGCGCCTGGTGTTCGAAGGCATGGACACGCCGATCGTGGTCTGCAACAAGGACCACCGCTTCATCGTCAACGAGCAGCTGGCGGCGCGCAAACTCGAAGCGCAGCGCATCCTGATGGAGCCGTTCGGCCGCAACACCGCGCCGGCCGTGGCCCTGACCGCGATGATGCTGGTCAACGAAGGTCGCGATGAACTGATGCTGGTGCTGCCGGCCGACCACGTGCTGGAAGACCAGAAAGCCCTGCAACGCGCCCTGGCCCTGGCCACCGTGGCCGCCGAGCGTGGCGAGATGGTGCTGTTCGGCGTGCCGGCGACCAAGCCGGAAACCGGTTATGGCTACATCAAGTCGACCAACGATGCGCTGCTGCCGGAAGGCGTGAGCCGCGTCTCGCACTTCGTCGAGAAACCCGACGTCAAGCGTGCCGCCGAGTTCGTCGAGGCCGGCGGCTACTTCTGGAACAGCGGCATGTTCCTGTTCCGTGCCAGCCGCTTCCTCGAAGAACTGAAAAAGCACGACCCGGACATCTACGACACCTGCCTGCTGACCCTGGAACGCAGCGCCCAGGACGCCGACACCGTGGACGTCGACCCGGCCACCTTCGCCTGCTGCCCGGACAACTCCATCGACTACGCGGTGATGGAAAAGACCCAGCGCGCCTGCGTGGTGCCGCTGAGCGCCGGCTGGAGCGACGTGGGCTGCTGGTCGTCGCTGTGGGACGTGCATGAAAAGGACGTCAACGGCAACGTCAGCAAGGGCGACGTGGTGATCCAGGACAGCCGCAACTGCATGATCCACGGCAACGGCAAGCTGGTGTCGGTGATCGGCCTGGAAAACATCGTGGTCGTGGAAACCAAGGACGCCATGATGATCGCCCACAAGGACAAGGTCCAAGGCGTCAAACAGATGGTCAACACCCTCAACGAACAGGGCCGCAGCGAAACCCAGAACCACTGCGAGGTCTACCGTCCGTGGGGCTCCTACGACTCGGTGGACATGGGCGGGCGCTTCCAGGTCAAGCACATCTCGGTCAAGCCGGGCGCGTGCCTGTCCCTGCAGATGCACCACCACCGCGCCGAACACTGGATCGTGGTCAGCGGCACCGCCGAAGTCACCTGCGACGAGAACGTGTTCCTGCTCACCGAAAACCAGTCCACCTACATCCCGATCGCCTCGGTACACCGCCTGCGCAACCCGGGCAAGATCCCCCTGGAGATCATCGAAGTGCAATCGGGCAGCTACCTGGGCGAAGACGACATCGAACGCTTCGAAGACATCTACGGCCGCTCCACCCCGGTGGAACGCGGTATCTCGGTGAAAACCATCGCCCAGTAACCACAGCGACAAGTTTCAAGCGGCAAGCTGCAAGTAAAAGCAGGGAGTCGTTGTCAGCAAGTCCTTGCACCCCCCGTCCGACCGCCTGCGTCCCCTATCCGCAGGCGGTTGGGCGGGGGCTTTTTTATGTCCGCGCGCCTGAACGAAGACCTCCTGTAGCCGCTGCCGCAGGCTGCGATAAGGCCGAAGGCCTTCCAGCGATCTCATGACCCTGCGCCCGCTTCGCGGGCGATCGCAGCCTGCGGCAGCGGCTACAGTCGTTTCGCCAATTCCTACCGACATTTCGAAAACACCGCAGGGCGTTTCAGATAGCTCTCAACGACTCCCATCCATACCGCTCATTAGTGTTTCGCAAGGCTAGAACACACAGCGCAAACAGCGATGGCTGAGCAACCTTCCGGCAACAAATACACCACCGATTCCCGTGGCGAACCGACCCCGATGCCTCGTGTGCTGCGCCCCGCCAACCCGAATCCGCCACTGCCGGGCGCACGTACAAGGAACACCTCGATACTGACCACGCCTCAAGGCCTCGACACTCCTGCGAAACCCTCACAGGTCCAGCCCTCTACGCCTGTCACCCCAGGCTTCTACATCGTGCCCCGGAGCATGCCTCTGAGCGAGTTGCAGCGCCGCCTGTTCGACCGCCCCTCATCCGACGTCCTGGCCAAATACCTGTCCCTCAATCCAGGCCTTGGCGATACGGCCAAGGCCGGCAGCCTGATCGTGCTCAGCGACCCCGCCAACCACGCCTGCACCTACGAGGAAGCGCAACTCATGCTTGCCGCCGAGCAGGTTAAGATCGCCCTCGAACCCCTGACACCCGAAGCCGCCGACTTCATGGTTCGCCATCAGGCCGAGATCGCCGGCTTCACCAGCCAGGCCTCGACCTGGATGGGTATCGGCACCTCGGTGATGGGCAAACACCTGGACAAACTACGCGAGACCTTGCAAGACATGGAACGCCTGCATCAGGACAGCTACCGCCAACACGGCCACCTCAGGTCCCCCGAATTCCTCGCCCGCCGCCGGCGCCTGCTGGCGCAGCTGGACGCGCAACTGCTGAACTCCACCCGCCTGCGCGACTACACGCCCCTGGGCGACCACCCCAAACTGAAAACCGCCCTCGGCCTCTCCAGCCGCAGCCTGGTCCATCAATGGGACAAGGCCGGTGGGCCCGGGCAGATACCGGGCTATGTCGCCCACGTAAAATCGGTCAGCCGCGCGGCGAAGTACATGCAGATGGGTGGGTATGTGGGGATTGCGCTGGGTGGGGTTTCGTCGGTGTTGAAGGTTCAGGAGGTTTGTCAGGCGGGGGCGGGGGATGGGAGTTGCAGGAAGGTTATGTTTACTGAAACGGGGAAGTTTGCGGGGTCAACCGCTGGAGGAACACTGGGTACTGAAACCGCAATGGCAGGAAGCAGATTTATTTGTGCTGCTCTCGGGGCCTCTACCGCAATTGGCGGAGTGCTATGTGTTGCAACCTTGGTAGGCGTAGGAGCATCCCTGGGAACAGATTCTGGTGATGTGATTGGGGAGAGGATTGGGGAAATCATTTATGAGCGCGCGCAGCCATGGTAGATGAGAAATTCTGGTATTCAGGGATCGCGCTTGTACTGCTCCTCTGTCCAGTTCTGCTAGCTCTTGCAAGTCTTACATTCAGCTACTACCTGAGTCGCCGCCACTTGAAAGAGATGCTGGTAGCCATGCAGGAGAGTTCTTACTTCTATGGATGGCTCGACAAGCTTCCCTATCAGGGATGGTTCGAGCGCATTCTGATGTTTGTCAGCGTTCGAGGAATGATGCTCTTCCCTAACGCCGGAGTTCGTAGAGGCTTTCTTTGTGCAAAGGATGTACGCAATTTCCCTCCACGACTGAAACACCTTCTGACTGTAAAAAATACGTTGGACGGCGTTGTGATCCTATGGACAGCCATTGTGTATACGTTTTTGAAGTTGGATAGCTGATGACCTCTATGGAGCTTTACACGTCTTGTGGGATGAAGGCATCCAAGACAGTTACTCAGGTGATGAGCCGGGAAAGAACTGAGGAAGTTATTTACGGGGTAATCCGACCATGATGGCAAAGAGTTTTTGGTATTCATGGTTAGGCCTCGTACTGGTCGCCAGTCCGCTTCTACTGTGCGTAATAAACCTCTCGTTCAGCTACTACCTGAGCCGTCGCTACCTGAGAGAAATGCTGGAGGCCCTGCAACGGAGCCAACACTTTTATCGCTGGGCCGAGAGTCTTCCCTACGAGGGATGGTTGACCAATTTTTTTATGCTGGCGGCCGTTCGAGGGTCGATGCTTTGGCCTGGCCCTGCGGTTCGCAGAGGCTTCCTTTCCTCGGAAGACATAGACAACTTCCCTCCCCATCTCCAGCGCCTGCTGACCATCAGAAACTGGATGGATGTCGTGCTTCTAGTCTGGGGCTCGATCATGTATGCATTGTTGAAACTGACTAAGCACTGACGTGACGCGCGGGTACGGTAGCACTGTCGCAGCACCTTCCAGCTGGCTGTGGTTCCTATCGGCAGCCGGCTGGATGGAGGGATTCTTTTGTGCCCGGGCGAGGCCCACCGAGCTAGTTCATGAACAGCGGTAAATACCCCAGCTCCACCAACTTGATATCGATCTCCGCAACTCGCTGGACATCAGCCCGTTTGCCCTCATCCATCACCTGTGGACAACTCACGATCAGCGTGCCGCGTTTTGGAATGTCGATGAGCTGGTCGGCGCTCGGAAAATCCCCAGCCCGCAACACGTGTGGACAAAACCCGACCCAGCCGACGGTCTGCCGGTCCTTGAACACCTTGGTGCGCAAATAGTGGTCTTTTGGCGCCAGCACACACCAGTCAAGTTCAGGCCACAGTTCAACAGCCAACTGAATCACCCTGATCACTACCGGTTTCACATCGGGAATGGCTGCCACAAGCGCCCCGCCATCTTCGAAGCGCATGCTGGCGACTGAATCCAGGTCGTGTGCGTTGTAATGAAAGGCCAACCCGCCCTTCAGGGGATCATCCAGGCCATTCCACACGGAAAACTGCAATTTCGTGGGGAAGTCGTCGTTATGGTTGCTCCGGGCCTCTTCACGCAGAGACTCGAAGTCGTCATTGATCCGCTTGCGCAGCGACTCCTCCCTGGAACCGCCCTGCAGATACCAGTCCCGCAGCAGAGGATGAATCTCGCCAAGGCCTTTGAGAAAGCGCTCGGCCCTTTCCAACTGCGCCTCATGCGAGACCGCTGAGATCTTCTGTTTGTCGAAACGCAGAACGAATGAAAATTTTCTGAACAAGCGCTCATCCTCAGTCAGGCTTCAAAAACACGGTCGGGATTTTCACGGCGGTACTCATCCCACTCTTTCTGCTCTTTTGCACGTTGCTTGATGTACTCATCATGATCCTTGGTGCCCGGCATCGGGTTCCAGTAGGCGGTCAGGTTGGCGAGCCCCTTCTCCGCATACTGTTCGGCACAATACTCATAGACCACCCTTTGCAGGAAATGCCATTCAACCGAAACCGGCGGGCTGGGCCGGGCTTTCAGGGAATGTATCTCGGCAGGAGTAATCAGGGTTTTCTCCACATTGGCCCAAGGGCGCGGCAGCCCGATAAGCGGAATGAACATGAACGCGTAATTGGCCTTGGCTTCCAGCAAGGTGCAACGCGGTTTGTCGAAACCATCCCACCAGGTATTGTTCCACCACCACTCGTAAGGCATCGGGAAAGCAGTCACCCACGCCTGATAGAGCGCGGACTGGGCGGACATACTATGACCTTTGCCGTTATTGGGTATCGTCATGGTTCCCTGTTCAGGTGGGCATTTCACACAGTCCTTGTCCCGCTTGACCTTACAGTCGCGCTCGGCTTCCCGAGTCCGCTCAGCGGTCGTCGGAGGCGCATCTACCCTGGGTTTTGCCTGGGGTTGCGTCTGCGGCAAAGGGACGGGCTGCGGGATTGGCCTGGGCGCAGGCAGTGGCTGAGTGGGCCTGGGCGCCGGCATCGGCATTGGCCGAGGAGCGGGCATCGGCAGCCTGGGAGGCGGGGCTGGAATCTCGAACGGTAAACGTGGCCCCAAGCGAGGCGCCACGCGAATAACCATGGGCCCTGTACTTGGCAGAATCCCCAGTCCACTCATGGTCGAATCTCCCCGGCGGCTTGCATATCCCGCCAGTGCTGCATGTTCATCCTGAACGCCACGATATCCTCGTAATCCTCGAATCGCCGTTCGGGGCTATCCGCTACGGGCCTGTTCATGAACTCGATAAAGGCCGGCTGCTTGTCAAAGTCGGTAAAGGTCAATCCATGCCGCAAAAAATGCTCGACGGACTCGGGCTCCCTGATGCCAAAACTCCACGCACGCTCACGCAGGTCTTTCAACATCTGTAGAGCCGGCATCAGGCCCTTTCTGGACAACCACTCAGGGTTCTCCTGCTGTACTTCCAGTAACAACCGCTCAAACACTTCGTTCTGACGAATGTCATCCAGTTGTGAAAGCTGCTCGGCACTCAACTCAAACATGCTTGCTCCCCTACCTGCTCGACACCGTAGCTGAGATAGCAACCTTGCAGGGGTTGCCAGACCAGCCAGTCCTGGACATGACGCATGATCTGCTGGATCTGGGAGGGTGATATCACCTTGTCCAGCGCACGCCTGACCTCGGGACTGTAGTAACGAAACAGTGCTCGGCGCCCATCCGGCATTTGGCTGAACAACAAGCCCTGGTGATAATCGCGCAGGATGTCGAAAGGCTGATCACTCCAAAGCCAGGAGACCATCGGCGTCTGCTGGTCCCGCGTAATCAGCCAGTTGCCGAATGCCCCGTGCAAACCGCTCCTGGAGTCTGGAAACTCAACCAGTACCGGGCCGGCATGGCGAATTTCATCCAGTGCGCCAGCGCTCAGGAGCCAGTGAAAACGGATGCTGTCGCCCGCCTCTTCAAGGCGTTTGTTCAACGTCAGATAGCGGGCGCCATCGATAAGGGCAAGCAGTCTGGACGACGGCCCGGAGGGTTCCGAGAGCTGCCAGAATAAAGAGCCGACACGCCTCATGCGCTGCTCCCCAGTACTTCCAGCGGGACAAAGGTCTGATTGCGCTGAGCGGCCAGCAGCAGGCACTTCAAACATAATCCGGGTACGGAGGGGAGTGCGGCTACTGCGGAGGACACCGCACCGCCGCCACTGTTGCCGATGATGATCGTCCCCGAACCACCCATAACCACATTGCCGTGACTGCCCAGGGAACCCAGGACAGCGACTGGCTTTCCGTTGATCAGTACGTTGGGAATGACATTGGCGTTCAATGCTGAACCGCAAGCGGTCGGGTCACCCTCCCGTGCGGCGGGCAGGTGGTCAAAGAGGACATCAGGCGAGCCACTGGTTATCGGATTGGTACCGTGACCAGGCAAAGGGCAGGCGGTTGGATCGCCAACGCGCGCGGCAGGTTTCCCAGACATTTCAACTTCCCTATCGAAACTGGCGAGAAAACCGACTCTGCCGAATGCTCGAAAAACAGACAATCCCCAATCCTTTTCAAAATCTTTCCGAAATGCCGCGCCACTGCGCCCTCTCCGTCCTGGGATCAGGGTTGGCCAATCCCACCTACGCTTAGGTAGGATGACTGCTCTATTTCCCCCGAGGTTCACCTCATGTTCATCGGCGTTCTGCTGGTTATCACCTGGCTGATCCTGCTGGTCCGTTACCCCGCCAAGGCCTTGCCGGTGTCCATGGCCGCCGCTGTCGGGCTGGGCCTGGTGGCGGTCTGGGTGGTCTGGCTGGACAACCGCGAAGCCCAGCAACTGGCGCGCCTGGAATTGCGCATCAGCTATGCCCCCGAGCATTGCCCGGCGGATCGCCCGCTGCTGCTGAAGATGAACAACGGCAACGATGTGCCGCTGACCGAACTGCGCTGGCGCGTCGCCGCCTACGCCCCGGGCGACACCGTGAACCTGGCCGACAACCAGTACACCGCCCCGCGTTATCGCGGCCCCGGCGAGTTGCAGGCGGGCGCCAATTGGGAAGACTGCCTGCCCCTGCCGCCGCTGCGCCCCGGCTACCGCCCGCAAACCCTGGAGTTTCGCGCCGAACGCTTGCAGGGTAGTTTCTCCGACTGATTCCCCCCTCCCTCTTTTTGCACAAGGACCGCGCCATGCCCGTTGCGCTGATCACCGGTTGTTCCAGCGGCATCGGCCGCGCCCTGGCGGATGTTTTCAAGGCCGCCGGTTTCACCGTCCTGCCCACCGCCCGCAGGGCCGAGGACGTGGCCATGCTGCAAGCCGTGGGTTTTGACGCGGTGCAACTGGACGTCAACGACGGCCCGGCGCTCACCGCCCTGGGCGAGCGCATCAACCAGCAATATGGCGGCCTCGACCTGCTGATCAACAACGCCGGTTATGGCGCCATGGGCCCGCTGCTCGATGGCGGTGTCGAAGCCATGCAGCGGCAGTTCGAAACCAATGTGTTCGCCCTGGTCGGCGTGACCCGGGCCATGTTCCCGGTGCTGCGCCGCAGCCGCGGGCTGGTGGTGAATATCGGCAGTGTGTCAGGCGTCCTGGTGACGCCTTTTGCCGGTGCCTACTGCGCCTCCAAGGCAGCGGTGCATGCCTTGAGCGATGCGCTGCGCATGGAGCTGGCGCCGTTCGGCATCCGGGTGATGGAGGTCCAGCCTGGGGCTATCGCTTCGAGTTTTGCCAAGAATGCCGGGCACGAAGCCGAACAGCTGTTGACCGAACGATCGCCCTGGTGGCCATTGCGCGAAGGCATCCGCGCACGGGCCAGGGCCTCCCAGGACCACCCGACGCCCGCCAGCGAATTTGCCGCCAGGCTGCTCAGGGCCGTGCAGCAGGACAAACCACCGCGCCTGGTTCGGATCGGTAATGGCAGCCGGGCGCTGCCCTTGATGGCCAGTCTGTTGCCCAAGGGTTTGCTGGAGAAGGCGCTGATGAAGCGTTTTGGCCTGGGCGCAAAACTGTAACGGCCGATCACCGGCAGCGGAACGTCGCCCGGCCCTTCCCACGGGTTCCAGAAAACGTCTTTTAGTCGCCTAGGTTGTACCCTCTCCCAATCCCAGTAGAATGCGCGCACTCGAGGCTCCCAGGGCCTCGATCAGGCCGCATGGATCGCTGGCGAACCGCTTAAACTCCCCCCTCTTCCATGCTCGCCGTCACTCAATCGTCGATCAGGGAATATCCATTGAAACCTCAACACTTGCTGCCGCTGGTATTGGCCACCGCGCTCATCGGCTGCGCGCCATCGCCAGACGAGGAGCTGAACGCCACCCTGCCCCAGCTCAGCCTCAAGGAGCTGTTGCCGCCAGCCGTCGCCAACGAGTACTGCAACCCCAAGCTGGACAGCGATCTGCTGTATGGCATCGGCTACCAGCTGTACAACGACGACAAACCCGAGCAAGCCCGCAGTTGCCTGATCATGGCCGCGCCCACCCACGACCGGGCCCTGTGCTACCTGGCGAGCATCGCGGAACAGGACACTAGCAAGGACAGCGCCGAGCGCGACCGCGAAGCCTTCGGCTACATGGCCTATTCCGCAGTGAAGAATGACTCCTGCGCCGAGTTCGGCATGTTCCAGAACTTCACCTACGGCATGCGCGGGCAGACCCCGGACAGCGACCTGGGCCTGCGCTGGCTGGAGCGCTCCGCGCGCCATGGCGATGCGGACGCGCAACAGACCCTGGTGCGCCTGCACAGCAACAAGAACAATCTGCCGCTGGCCTACAGCTGGGCCAGGGTCCTGGATGACAGCGCACAGATCGACGCCTTGAAACAACGGATGAACCCGCAGCAAATCAGCGAAGGCGAACAAGGCTTCGAGCAACTGGGCAAGCACGTCACCAGCAAGGACGCAGTGCGCAAGGAAGCCCGCGAGGAGAACATCGCGGTGTACTCGGCGAACATCCATATGGAATACCCCGAGACCTTCAAGGGCCTCTCGGTGGCCGAGCGTCATGCCCTCATGGAGCAGGCCGTGGCCACGGTGAGCGGCCGCCCCGAGTTCAGCACCCGTGGCCAGCTGTACGCTTATGTGATCATCGCGCGGCAGGCGCAGTTGAAGCAGGCCGGCGTCGATGTGCTGCAGAACCCGCAGATCGTGGAACTGCTCAGCGATAAAGAGCTGGAAGTGGCGGATGCCGTGAAGAAAGCCGACGTGATCCTCGGCCAGGCCGCCCTGTAACAGCGGGAACACCGCCGGCCGCGCCTACAGGGGCCTTATACATGGCCGCTGTCTTGTAGGTGCCGGCTCCTGCAAGGGGGCGGGGTCAGGTTGTTCACCCAGGCAATCCCAGTAGAATGCCCGCACTCCAATCGCAAGGAAGCGGCACCTCAAGCACGGAACGGCTGCACCCCGCCCCTGCTCATGCCCTCTTGGCGTCCTCCCTTTTACGATTGAACCTCAGGGACTCTCCATTGAAATCTCGTAGCCTGCTGCCCTTGGCTATCTTCACTCTGCTGCTGGGCTGCAATGCCTCGTCACCGGACGAAAAGCTCAATAACTCCCTGCCGGACCTGAGCCTCGAACAGATCCTGCCCAAGGTCGAGGCCAACCAGTACTGCACGCCGGAGATGGACAGCGAATTGCTGCTCGGCCTCGGCATCCGGCTGATCAATGAGGACGAGGTGCTGTATGGCGCAGGCCGTACCTTGCTGGCGAGCAAGGAAATAAAAATGGCCCGCAGCTGCCTGATCATGGCCGCCCCCCGCTACACCACGAGCTTGTGCATCCTGGGCAGCATTGTCGGCGCCAGGCAAAACGACTACGACAAAAGCGAAGCCTTCAACTATATCGCCTACGCCGCCAAGCACAATGAATCCTGCGCGGAAGCAGGCCTGTACGACATCTACAGCGTTGGCAAGCTGGGCCATCCACCGAACAAGGAATTGGCCATGGGCTGGCTTGAGCGCGCCGCTCGGCACGGCGACCAGGAGTCGCAACAGGACATGGTGCGTTGGAGCAGCGAACAGGACAATTTCCCGGTGGCCTATGCCTGGGCCAGGGTCCTGAATGAGGCAAAAACAATCGAGGCAGTGAAGCGCAAAATGAGCCCTCGGCAAATGGCCGAGGGCGAGCAGCACTACACCCAGCTGCTCAGCCAACTCACCCCCGAAAAGGATATTGAGCAGGCGCTGCGCAAGGACCTCATCGCCCTGAGCTCAGGGGATCTGTACTACAGCCACCCGGAGGTATTCGAGGGCATGTCCCCTATGCAACGGCATGCTTTCGTGGCCCAGTTGGTGGACATGCTGGACCTCTACCCGAAGTTCCACACGCGAGGCCAAGTGGTGGCCTACGCCTTGATTTCCCGCCTTGTGCAAAGTACCGGGCCGGCCGTGGACCTGTGGCAGGACCCGGCGCTACATGCCTTGCTGATCGACGATGACCTGAGCGTGGAAGACACCGTGGCCAAGGCCAAAACCATCCTGGCCAAGCGCAAGCAATAGCTTGAGAGGCTGGCGCTAGTTCTTTTGAAGCACCGCCGAGGTGTCGCGTGCGCAAGGCCCAAGAGCCCTTTGCCGCGGCCAAACAGATGCTGCGGTTTCGGTTGTGCCCCCTCGCAATCCCAGTAGAATGCGCGCTCTTGAGCGTTTGCGCTCAACACAGCATGGAATCGCTGGCATCGACACTGAAAGCATGGAACTGCTCAAGCTCCCCCTCTCCCGTCCTGTCCCTGCTTCATTCCATGCGCCTCTTCATTCAATCGCAGATCAGGGAATATCCATTGAAACTGTTCAACGTGCTGCCACTGGCATTGACCGTGTTGCTGGCCGGCTGTACTACCGCATCCGATAAAACCGCCGATAAAGAATCGTCCCTCAACGACACACTGCCCAAGTTGACCCTGCAAAACGTATTGCCAACTGTTGCCAGCAACGAACAGTGCAATGCTCAAATGGACAGCGACATTCTGTTCGGCGTCGGCTTCCTGCTGTACGAAAACCAGGAGCTCGATGCTGCGAAAACCTGCATGGTGCTGGCCGCGCCGAAACACCCTCGCGCGTTCTGCTACCTGTCGATGATTGCCGGTCAGGATGAAAGCAAAACCGATGAACAGCGCAATACCGAAGCCTTCAACTACATGGCTTACTCGGCGCTGCAGAACGACTGGTGCGCCGAATATGGCCTGTACCAGGCCTACAACTACGGCAATACCAGCGCCAAACAGGACACGGCCCTGGCCCTGCGCTGGCTGGAGCGCTCGGCCCGGCACGGCTACCCCGAAGCGCAAAAGGACCTGATCGAAAAGTACGAGGAACAAGGCAACCTGAGCGCCGCCTATGCCTGGACCCGAATCATGGCCAAGGCCGATGACACCACCGCAGCCGATGCCTTGAAAGCCAGAATGAGCGCCGCACAGATCGCCGACGGTGACCAGCGCTACACCCAACTCACCGGCCAGGTCACCAGCAAACAAGCCCTGTACGCCGAAGCGCGGGAAGAAGACGTCGGCCGTTACTCTGCCGAGATCTATCAGGACTACCCGGACACCTTCAAGGGCCTGTCGTCCGCCGAGCGTTACAACTACGTCAAGCAAAGCATGTTCAAGGCCATCGACCTGCCGTTCGTCAAGGGTCGTGGCCATGTCCTGAGCTACATCGTGGTGAATCGCCAGGCTCAACTGAAAAAGCCCGGCGTGGACATCGCGCAGGACAAGAAAATCGTCGCGGTGATGAAAGACGACGAACTGTCCGTCGCCGAAACCATCGAGCAGGCACTGTCGATCGTCAACAAAACCTACCGCTAACCAGGCCTGTGGCGAGGAGCTTGCCTGCTCGCCACAACCCGGCCTTGGCCACAAATACCCCTGTGAGGCGGGCTATTCCCCACCCTCCTTCACCACCACCGTGCAGGTAATTCCCGCCGCCAGCAACACGCCTTCCGGCACCTCGTCGATATGGATGCGCACCGGCACGCGCTGGGCCAGGCGCACCCAGTTGAAGGTCGGGTTGACGTCGGCGATCAGCTCGCGGCTTTCCGGGTTGTCGCGGTCGTAGATGCCGCGGGAAATACTCTCCACATGGCCCTTGAGCACCTCGCCGCTCATCAGCTGCATCTCGGCCTTATCGCCGACACGCACATGGGGCAGCTTGGTTTCCTCGAAGAAGCCGTAGACCCAGAACGAGTTCATGTCGACCACCGCCATCTTCGGCTCGCCGATGCGCGCGTAGTCGCCGCGGTGCACGTTGAGGTTGGTCACGTAGCCGTCGACCGCGGCGCGTACCTGGGTGCGCTTGAGGTTGAGCTCGGCGGCCTCCAGTTGCGCCTGGGCCTGCTGGTAGTCGGCCAGGGCCGAGTCGGCGATATTGCTGGCGTCGTCGCGGTTCTCCTTGGAGATCACCAGGTTGTCCAGGTCGGCGCGGCGGTGGGCGTTGACCTTGCGCATCTCCCAGGTGGCCTTTCTCGAAGCCACCAGCGACTGCGCCTGCTTGACCGCGATCTGGTAGTGCTCGGGGTCGATCTGCATCAGCAGGTCGCCCTTTTTCACCAGCTGGTTGTCGCGCACCGGCACGTCCACCACTTCCCCGGTGACGTCGGCCGCGACGTTGATGATGTCGGCGCGCACCCGGCCGTCGCGGGTCCACGGCGTGTTCATGTAATGCACCCACAGGGTGCGGCCGATCCACAGGGCCAGGGCCAGCACCAGCAGGGTCGCGAGCAGGCTGAAAAACTTTTTCATCAAAGGACTCTCAACGGTAGACAGTCAGCGCCATGGCGCCGAACAGACAGCAGAACAGGCTCAGGCGCAGCAGCGCCGGGTGCCAGAAAAAACGGTACAGGTCATAACCCGAGATGAAGCGGTCCAGGGCCCAGGCCAGGGCCGCGGCAATGAAGAACATCAGGGTCATGGTCGGCATGTACACGCCGTGGAAGGCGATTTCACGAGGCATGTTCAAGTCCTTGGGTCGGGGCCTGTACGGGCTGTGCGGCGTAGGCGGCCAGCGGCGATTGCGGGTCGAGCAATGAGCTGCGGATGAAGTGCAGGTAGCTCTTCACCCGGCGCAAGACCGAAGTATCGAAGTGCGGGGCGAAGGGTTCATCGCTGGCCTGGACCCGGCCGATCGCGTGATCGACCGCGACCAGCGCGCGCGCAAGGTTGCTCTGGCCCGGCTGCAGGAACAGCCGTACCAGCGAACGGCCCATGACCCGGATCGCCTGGCGCCACGGCTGGGATTCGGCGTAGGCCGGGTGCACCGGGAGGATCGCCTGCTCCTTGCGCAGCTCGATGATGGCGTGGCCCACCTCCAGCACCACGAACATCCAGCGCAGCAGCTCGCGCTGCACCTGCGGCTGCCCCGCCGCCAGGCCATAGGCCTGGTGCAGCAGGTCGCGGGTGCGGCTTTCGAAGCTCGACGCCAGGCCCTTGAGCTTGCCGCTGATGGCGTACACCACCTGGCCACGCAGGTCCTGCTCCAGGCGGCGCCATAGCCAGCGGCTGTTGGGCGGCAGGATGATCGCCCCGGCGGCGGCGCAGACCAGCATGCCCATGACCATGGCGATGTAGTCGTTGATGAAGGCGTAGGGGTTGTAGACGGTCAGGTTGTCCGGCACCGAACCGGTGCTGAAGAAGATCAGCAGCCCCAGGCCGACCCCGGCGTACTGCGGGCGGGAAGCGAGGAACGAACCGAGCACGATCACCGGCGCCAGCATCACGCACAGCAGTGGAAAACCGTCGATCCAGGGGAACACGAAAAACATCTCGACGAAGCCGACCACGGCCCCGATCAAGGTGCCGCAGGCCATCTGGAAGGCCATGCGTTTCGGGTTCGGCGTGGCGGCCGAGAGGCCGACGGTGGCCGCCGCGATCAGGGTCATGGTGGCGCCGCTGGGCCAGGCGGTGGCGACCCAGTAGCTGCCGAGCACGATCAGGATGAACGAGGCGCGGATCCCCGAGGCGGCCGAGGCCAGCCAGTTGGTCTGCGGGGTGAAGGGCTCGTCCCAGCGCTCGCGTTCATGGCTGTGTTCGGCCAGGGATGCGTGGGTCTGGGCGTAGCTGTGCAGCTCGTCGACGAAGCGATAGAGCAGCTCATAGGCGGTGTGGAAATCCAGCTGCTCGGCATCGCTCGGCTCATGTTCCTGGAACAGCGCGCGCATGCTGCGCACCCGCGTCGGCAGCTCGCCCTTGTAGCTCGCCAGCTGCTCGGCCAGGCGCGCGGCATCGGGGCTGGTCAGGGCGCGGCCGGAGAAGCCGTCCAGCAGTTCGGCGAGGTCCTGCAACCCCGGTCTGGTCGCCGCCAGCACATACTCGGCGGCGCTGCTGCGCAGGCGTTCGAGCAACTGGTGTAGGGCGTTGAAACGGGTGGTGATGCCCATGAACTCGCTGTTCAAACGGCTCAGGCGGCCGTTGCGCCGACGCATGTGCGGGTCTTCGAAGACGGTGACGCTGCGCAGGCCCTCCAGGCCCACCGCTTCGGCGATGAAACGCACGTTGCCGCTCTCGAACGCGTCGCGCTGGCTGCGGCCGCGCAAACCGTCGGTGACGAACAGGGCGAACACCCCGAAGCGCTGGTACAAGGCGTTGCGCATCGCCGCGCTGGCGGTCTGCGGCAGGATCGCGGCGCTGACCAGGGTCGAGCAGAGAATCCCCAGGGAGATTTCCAGCACCCGCCATACCGCCGCCATAAAGGCCCCGTCCGGATGGGCCAGGGCCGGCAAGCCGACCATCGCCGCGGTGTAGCCAGCCAGCACGAAGCCGTAGGCACGGAAGTTGCGATAACGCGCGGCGCCGGCCGAGCAGATGCCGACCCAGATCGCCAGCGAACCGAGGAACAGTTCGGTGTTCTGGGCGAACAGGGCGATCAGCGCCACCATCACCGCCGACCCGGCCAGGGTGCCGAGAAACCGATAGAAGCTCTTGGCGAACACCTGGCCGCTCTGCGGCTGCATGACGATGAACACGGTGATCATCGCCGTGCGCGGTTGCGGCAACTCCAGGCGCATGGCCAGCCACAGGGTGAGGAACGCGGCGGCCAGGACCTTGAAGATATAGACCCAGGTCACGCCGTCGCTGCGTGCCCAGTCGAAGAAACCCCGGCGCCATTCAAGGGAGTACAGCCAGCGCAAGGGTGCAGGCAAGGGAGTCATCGGGTCTTACTCGGTAGTCGGTGCTTGTGTAGTCGGTGCCAAGTGCTCGGCGGTTAATGATCAAGCAGGGTCAGCGCCGCCGGGGTCTTGCTCGGTTGGGTCCGGCTGTCCTCGGGCACATCGCGCCCCGCCTCCAGGCCGCCGCCCAGGGCCGTCACCAGCTCGGCATGGGCGCTCAGGCGCGCGGCCTGGACCTGCTGCTGGATCTGCTGCTGGTGGAACAGCATGCCCTGGGCATTGAGCACATTGAGGTAGTCGGTGAGGCCACGCTGGAAGGCGACCATGGCGATGTCGTAGGTCTTCTGCGCCGACGCCACCGACTCGGCGGCGAACTCGGCCTGCTTGTCCATGGACTCGCGGCGGATCAACTGGTCGGAGATGTTCTTCAGGGCGTTGACCAGGGTCTGGTTGTAGTGGGCCACGGCGATGTCATAACCGGCCGCGGCCTCGCCCAGCTCGGCGCGCAGGCGGCCGCCGTCGAAGATCGGCAGGCTGATGGCCGGGCCGACGTTGTAGTTGAGCTTCTTGCCGGTGAGGAACTCCAGCGCCCCGCCACCGGTGGCCATGTAGCCGAGGCTGCCCACCAGGTCGACGTTGGGGTAGAAGCCGGCGTGGGCGACATCGATGCCGCGGGCCTGGGCCGCCACCTGCCAGCGGCTGGCGACCACGTCCGGGCGCTGGCCGAGCAGTTCGGCGGGCAGCGCCGACGGCAGTTTCAGCGGCGCGGCCAGGGACAGGCTCGGCCGTTGCAACTGCGCGCCCGCCCCCGGTCCCTTGCCGGCCAGGGCGGCGATCTGGTTGCGCCCCAGGGCGATTTCTTCGTCCAGGGCGTCCAGCTGGCGATGGGTTTCCGGCAGCGGGGTCTGCGCCTGGCTGACTTCGAAGTGGGTGCCGATGCCGCCGGCCAGGCGCTTTTGCGCCAGTTCGAGAATCTGTTCCTGCTGCTTCAGGGTGGCGAGGACGATGTCGCGCTGGGCGTATTGCAGCGACAGCTGGATATAGGCGCGCACGACATTGTTCTGCAGCTCCAGCTGGGCCAGGCGCGCCTCGGCGGCGCTCATGTGCGCCAGGTCCACGGCACGCTCGCTGGCATTGCTTTCCCGACCCCAGAGGTCGAGGGCGTAGCTGAAGCCGAGCGCGGCGTTGTTGTCCCAGGTGGTGCTGTTGGCCAGTTCGCCCGGGCCGTAGAACTGATCGGTGGGCCAGTTGTGGCGCTTGAGGGTGGCGTCGCCCTTGATCTGCAGCGACTCGGCCGACTCGGCGATGCCGGCCATGGCACGCGCCTGGCGCACCCGGGCGGCGGCCATGGCCATGCTCGGGCTGCCCTGCACGGCCAGGGTCACCCAGTGGTTCAGCTGCGCATCGCCATAGGCCTGCCACCATTGGGCGGCGGGCCAGCGGGCGTCACGCGCGGCGCTCTGGATCGCCTCGTCGGTGGCCAGTGTATTGGCCGGTAGTGCCTTGCCCTGTGGGGCAATGCCCCCGGTTCCGATGCAGCCGCTGATTGCTAACGATAAAGCCCAAACACTGAGAGTCTTCAGCTCTCTGCTGATGCGACGCGGCACTGCTGCGAATTCCTGAAATAGGGAGAAGGCGGATCCCTGTAGGAGCGAGCTTGCTCGCGAGACGGTGTCACTGAGCCACCGCATTGCACGGGCTCCGGCAGCCGGCCCCTACAGATCGGCGCAATTCTAGGCGGCGGGCTTTACGGCGATAAGCTGGGATTCCTGTGAATCTTTATTACCGTTCGCGCGATAATCCCTTGGTGCAATAGCCAACAATCTGTTACTTCGTGTCACAATTTGCCATCTCCCCAGAGAGCACCCCATGGACACTTTGCAAAACATGCGCGCCTTCAGCTGTGTCGCCGAAGCCGGCAGCTTCACCGCCGCCGCCGTCCAGCTCGACACCACCACGGCGAATGTCTCGCGCGCGGTCTCCAATCTGGAGGCCCATCTGCAAACCCGCTTGCTCAACCGCACCACTCGCCGCATCGCGCTCACGGAGGCCGGCAAGCGCTACCTGCTGCGCTGCGAGCAGATCCTGGCCTACGTCGAAGAAGCCGAAGCCGAGGCCAGCGACGCCCACGCGCGGCCGTCCGGGCAGCTAAAAGTGCACACCATGACCGGCATCGGCCAGCACTATGTGATCGACGCCATCGCCCGGTACCGCAAGTCGCACCCGGACGTGACCTTCGACCTGACCCTGGCCAACCGCGTGCCGGACCTGCTGGACGAGGGTTACGACGTGTCCATCGTGCTGGCCAGCGAGCTGCCGGACTCGGGTTTCGTCTCCCAGCGCCTGGGCATCACCTACAGCATCGTCTGCGCCTCGCCGGCCTACGTGAAAGCCAATGGCTGCCCGAGCAGCCCCAGCGATCTGTCGAACCATGCCTGCCTGCGCCTGGTGAGCCCGGTGATCGCCCTGGACAAATGGCTGTTCGACGGCCCCGAGGGCCAGGAAGGGGTCACCCTCAACGGCTCGCCGTTCCTGGTGAACTCCGCCGACGCGCTGAAAACCGCGATCACCAGCGGCATGGGCCTGGGCGTGCTGCCGGTGTATGCGGCCATCGAGGGCCTGCGCAACGGTACCCTGGTGCGGGTCATGCCCAAGTACCGCTCCCAGGAGCTGAACCTGTACGCCATCTATCCGTCGCGCCAGTACCTGGACGCCAAGATCAAGACCTGGGTCGAGTACCTGCGCAACACCCTGCCGGAGATTCTCGCCGCCCATCAGGCGGAGCTGACGGCCTATGAACTGAGCGGCGGACTCAGCGGCGTGCGCCTGGCCCCTTGATCGGGGCTTTCTCATGTATCCCCCTGTAGCCGCTGCCGCAGGCTGCGAAAGGTCCGCAGGACCTCCTGCGGCTGCTGGAACGTCACGGCCGTGCCGGCCGATCGCAGCCTGCGGCAGCGGCTACATTCGCAGAATCATCCGGCCCTGACCGCCTGCGCAGCCGCTACAAAAAGCCCGTGGGGAATGTTAGCTTGCTTGGCATTCTCCTCTGCCTGACGAGCTTTCCCGCGATGAAAAAGACCGTACTTGCCTTCAGCCGCATCACCCCGGACATGATCGAGCGCCTGCGCCAGGACTTCGAGGTGATAGTGCCCAACCCCAAGCAGGGCGATATCGGCGCGCAATTCAACGAAGCCCTGCCCCACGCCCACGGCCTGATCGGCGTCGGTCGCAAGCTGGGTCGCGCGCAACTGGAAAACGCCAGCCGGCTGGAAGTGGTCTCCAGCGTCTCGGTGGGCTACGACAACTATGACCTGGCCTACTTCAACGAACGCGGGATCATGCTCACCAACACCCCGGACGTGCTCACCGAAAGCACCGCCGACCTGGCCTTCGCCCTGCTGATGAGCAGCGCCCGGCGCGTCGCCGAACTGGACGCCTGGACCAAGGCCGGGCAATGGCAGGCCAGCGTCGGCGCACCGCTGTTCGGTTGCGATGTGCATGGCAAGACCCTGGGCATCGTCGGCATGGGCAACATCGGCGCGGCCATCGCCCGACGCGGTCGCCTGGGCTTCAACATGCCGGTGATCTACAGCGGCAACAGCCGCAAGGCCGCGCTGGAACAGGAGCTGGGCGCGCAGCTGCGTAGCCTCGAGCAGTTGCTGGCCGAAGCGGATTTCGTCTGCCTGGTGGTGCCGTTGAGCGAAAAGACCAAGCACCTGATCAGCCACCGCGAACTGGCGCTGATGAAGCCGGGCGCGATCCTGGTGAACATCTCCCGCGGCCCGGTGGTGGATGAGCCGGCGCTGATCGAAGCCCTGCAGAACGGCACCATTCGCGGCGCCGGCCTGGACGTCTACGAGAAGGAACCGCTGGCCGAGTCGCCGCTGTTCCAGCTGAAAAACGCCGTGACCCTGCCGCACATCGGCTCGGCCACCCATGAAACCCGCGACGCCATGGCCAACCGCGCCCTGGCCAACCTGCGCAGCGCCCTGCTCGGCGAACGCCCGCAGGACCTGGTCAACCCGCAGGTATGGAAGGGCTGAAACCCGCGCTGTCCTCTGTAGGAGCGGCCGGCCGACGCTCGATTGCCCGCTCCAGGAACGATGCGCTGTGCCTGAGATGCCGCCATCGCGAGCAAGCTTCGCTCCTACAGAAGCCCTGCCGCCCACACACCCTGTAGCCGCTGCCGAGCTTGCGAGGCTGCGAAAAGGTCCGCAGGACCTTCAGCGATAGACCTGCAGAATCAGGTCGCCTGGTTTTGCGACGGCTGCGCCGCCGTTCGCAGCCTCGCAGGCTCGGCAGCGGCTACAGATTCAGATTCAAATCCGGATGCAGATGCAGGCACAAGTCTGGGCTTGCGGAACACCAGCACGTTGCCCAGCATCACCAGGACCAGCCCGGCCAGCGCCGGGGCGGTCCACTGGTAACCTTCGGCGAAGGCCGAGACATTCAGCGCCACCACCGGGAACAGCACGGTGCAGTAGGCCGCCCGCTCCGGGCCCATGCGGCCAACCAGGGTCAGGTAGGCGGTGAAGCCGATCACCGACCCCGGGATCACTAGATACAGCAAGGAGCCGATGTAGCGCGCGTTCCACTCCATATCGAAAGGGATGCCCTTGACCAGGCAATAGCCCGCCAGCATCGCCGCGCCATAGGCCATGCCCCAGGCGTTGGTGGTCAGCGGCCTGAGGCCTGCTTTCTGCTGCAGGCTGGAAAGCATGTTGCCCGCCGAGAAACACAAGGTGCCCAACAGCGCCAGGCCCAGGCCGAGCAGGGTTTGCGGGCTGGCGCTATGCCCCGCCAGTTCCGGCCAGAACAGCAGGCCCAGCCCCAGCAGCCCCAACGCCCCGCCCAGCAGTACGTTGCGGGCGATCTTCTGGGCGAAGAACACCCGGGCATTCAGGGCGTTCCACAGGGTCGCCGTGGAAAACACCACCGCCACCAGGCCGCTGGGAATCCACTGGCTGGCGTGCAGGAAGCACATGAAGTTGATACAGAACAGGCACAGCCCCTGGGCCAGGCAGATCAGGTGCCCGCGGCGGTTCATCACCTGCAGCTTGCGGCTGAGCAGCAGCATGACGAACAGCACCAGGGCCGCCAGGGCGAAGCGATAGACGATGGACACCGGAATCGCCACCACTCCCAGCTGCCACTTGAGGGCAATCCAGGTGGTGCCCCAGATCA
Organism: Pseudomonas sp. FW305-25; assembly: GCF_017351415.1. Lineage (NCBI taxonomy): Bacteria > Pseudomonadati > Pseudomonadota > Gammaproteobacteria > Pseudomonadales > Pseudomonadaceae > Pseudomonas > Pseudomonas sp. FW305-25. Next base: position 56,920 of record NZ_JACNDE010000003.1, read on the forward strand.
GGACGGTGAGCAGATAAAGCGAGAGGTTCATGGCGCGGGACTCCTGTGCAGGGCAACCCAGTCTCAGGCCATTGCGTGCCCTGGCGCTTGCATAAACTTGCGCTTTTGTCGGTTGCCGGGCTGGCAGCGCGCCGCCCACGGAGTAGGATGCAGAACATCGTGTAGCCGCTGCCGACAGGCTGCGATCGGCTCCGCAGGAGACGTGCCCTTGAGATCGCTGAAGGCCTTCGGCCTTATCGCAGCCTATCGGCAGCGGCTACAGAATGCCGTTCAATTTCAGACCTGACCGCCATGCCCGCACTGGAAACCCTGCAAGTCTTTCAAGCCCTGAACCGCTCGCCCAATGCTCGCCTGGAGCACAGCGCCGAGCTCGGTGACGGCCTGGCCGCAGCCTTGTGGAGCAACCATCACGACGCCCAGGACTACGAAGCGCCGAGCCATCACACCCTGTCGTGCTACATCGCCGGCGGCACCGGGACCTTTCGCCGCGGCCAGCCGGGGACCAAGGGCGGCCCGGACAAGCTGTGCATCCTGCCCGCCGAGCACCAGTCAGCCTGGGTGATCAACGGCGGGATCCGCCTGGCCCACCTGTATTTCAGCCCGGAACAATTCGCCCTGGGCTGCGTGACCCTGCTGGACCGCGAACCCCGCGAGCTGCAATTGCAGGAAACCACCTTCCTCGACGACCCGCAGCAGGCCAGGCGCTTTCGGCAACTGATCCAGCTGAACTGGGACGAGCCCGGCGAGCGCCTGCTGACCAGCAGCCTGGCCCACGAGATGCTCAGCCACGCCCTGCTGACCCAGGTCGGCCAGCGCCAGGGCCTGCGCCTCAAGGGCGGGCTGGCGGCGCACCAGCGCCGGCAACTGGTGGAATACATCGACAGCCAGCTGGCCGAGCCGATCAGCCTGGGCCAACTGGCCGCGCGCTGCGCCTTGTCGGAATACCACTTCGCGCGGATGTTCCGCGCAAGCTTCGGCCTGCCACCCCATCAATACCTGCTGGCGCGACGCCTGAAGCATGCCCGCGACCTGCTGCGCGGCACCCGCCTGCCCCTGGGCGAGATTGCCCTGGCCTGCGGCTTCGCCAGCGCCAGCCACTTCACCAACCGCTTTCGCCAGGCCCTGGGCGGCACGCCCGGGGAATATCGCCAGGCGTTTCTCGGCTGACGGCGAGTGATCGGCAGGCGTACTGCATCGCACCTTTTCGCGGGCAAGCCTCGCTCCTACGAACGCGGCGCCTGTAGGAGCGAGGCTTGCCCGCGAAGACAGTGTATCGGTTACCCTCCGTCGTTCCAGGCTTTTACTGCAACAGCACCCGCGTCACCCGGTCTTCCAGGGCCTTGATCTGCGCGCCATCGGCACGGTAGTTGTTCGACAGCATCACCAGCACCAACCGGCGACCATCGGCCGCTCGCAGATACCCGGACAGCGACGACACGCCCTGCATCGAGCCGGTCTTGGCGTGCAGGTTATCCACAGCCCCGGTGCCTTGCAGGCGATAACGCAGGGTGCCGCCGGTCATGCGCTGGGCATCGCCAGCCACCGGCAGCGCCGCGTACCAGGTGGCGAACCAGGGCTGCTTGCGCGCCACCAGCAACAGGTCGCTGAGGCTCTGGCTGGAAATCTGGTTACGCCGCGACAGCCCGGAACCGTCCACCTGCACCAATCCTTGCGAGCTCAGGCCCTGGCGCCGCAAGAAGCCCTCGATGGCCGCCACCCCGGCAGCGGCGGTGCCGGCATTGGCGGTCTTGCGGCCCATGGCCTTGAGCAGCACCTCGGACATGTTGTTGTTCGACAGCTTGAGCAAGGGCGTGATCAGGCCCGCCAGCGGCATCGACGAGTGGCTGGCCAGCACCCGGGCGGCGGGCGCCGTGGGCTGGCCGAGGCGCACCTGGCCCAGCACCGTCACGCCCTGCTCGGCCAGCGCTTGTTGGAACACGTCCGCCACCAGGCGGGTCGGTTCCCACACGCTGACCCAATTGCGCCGCGACTGCCCCGGCGGCAAGGCGCCACTGACCAGCAGCAGATTGCTGCCATGCTCACGGCCGACCTGCAGGCTGTCCGCCGTTCCGACCCGGCCCTGATTGCGCAAGCTCATCAGCCGGTTTTCCGGGCTGACGCGAACCGCCAGCGGCGCTCCCGGCAACGTCGGGGCCGTTACAACAACCAGCACGCTGCCGGCGTCGAAGTCATCGTTGGGGGAGATATTGAGCGCGGAAATCTGCGCCGCGTAATACAGGCTTTCATCGTCGCTGGCCCAATCGACGCCAAGTCGTTGATCGTCGAAGGCAGTGTCGTCGAGCACCAGGTCACCCGCGACCTGACGAATGCCGGTACGCGCCACCGCCGCCGCCAACTCCTGATAATCCTTGGCCTGCATGCTCGGGTCGCCGGAGCCGCGCAGGTAGAGATTGCCGTGCAGCCGCTCGCCCTGTTGCGCACCGTCGCCCAGCACCGCGGTGGCGAAACGGTAGTCGGGGCCGAGGACGTCCAGCGCGGCGGCGGTGGTCAGCAGCTTGAGACTCGAAGCCGGGATCAGACGGCTGTCGGGGTTGTGCTGATACAAGGCCGCACCGCTCTCGGCATCGCGCACCGTCAGCGATACCGTGGCGCCCTGGAGCGCCGGGTCAGCGAGGACCTGATCCAGGTCGGCGGCGTACCGGGCGCCGGGATGGCTGGCGCAAGCCGCCAGCGACAAGGCCAGGAACAACCCCAGCCCGCGAGTGTAAAAACGATGTACTGAACCCATGAGAAAGGTATTTCCTTGATGACCTCGAACCCACCGCCGACAGCCTCGCGGCTGTGGCGGGCGCCCAGATAACGATTGGCGAGGGGCCCGTGTCAACGAACAATCGCAGCCGACACCTCAGGCCGGGCGTTGCGCAACGCTCATCGCGCCAACGCGGCCAGTGGACTGGCCAGCAACCCCAACCCGGCCGCCAGCAGCGCCAGACGCGGCTGATAGGGCAACAACAGCACCAGCGACAAGGCGCTGAGCATCAAGACCGCGCACCACTGCACCAAGCCGAAAGCCCAACCGGCCGCCGCGATCGCCGCCCACAGCGAACCCGCCAGCAGCAACCAGCCGCCGAAGCGCAGGCCACTGCGGCGCCGGGCCGTGGGTTTGTAGCCCAGGAGTTCGGCGTGGTGACGGTCCATCGACAGGCACAACCCGGCAAAACCGGGGTAACACAACAGCAGCGCCAGGAGCATTCAGTTCACCTCGGTTTCAAGGGCGGCCCGTCGCGAGCGGGCGGCAGCGGAGGGATAGACGACAGGACGCGACATCTTCCAGGCCGCCCAGGCCAGGAACAGCCCCGCCGCCAGGCAGGTCAGGTCGAACCCGGCCCGAACCCAGTCGCCATGCACCAGGAAACCATCCAGCACATCGGGCACCGTCAGCGCATCGAGCAGCGGCACACTGGCCAGCAGCAACGCCGCCAGGCCCAACTGCTCGACCCAGGCCTTGCGCCCGCGACGCAGAGCGGCGTGCAACAGGCTCAGGCCCCAGACGATAAAGAAGCTGTTCACTTCCCAGTCCGCCCGCTCGGCGAAGCTCACCGGCAACAGGCGGTTGGCCCAGAAGAAGGCGGCGACGGCCAGCACCAGGCCGGACATGCTGGCGATGTTCAGCACTTCCACCAGCCGCAACTCGAAGGGCGTCACGCCGCTCTTGGCATGCTTGAGCTGGCGCTTGCCGAGCCAGATCACCAGCCCGGTGCCGATCATCGCGGTGGCGGCCAGGCCGCAGATAAAGTACAGCCAGCGCAACAGCGGCCCGGCGAAGAGGCCCATGTGCAGCCCGTAGAAACCGCCTCGGATAGCGACGATCGGCGACTGCGGCGGGGCAACCTGCAGCAGCTTGCCACTGACGCCGTCGAACGAAACCGCACTGCCAAAATCGCGAACCACCTGGTCGCCACCGTGGCGCATGACATTCACCGAGGCATGGGCATCCCCTGGATTGTTCACCGTGATACGCCCCACGCGGCCGCCCGGCCACTGCTCGCGGGCCTGCTGCAACAGCGGTTCGAGCTGCACCAGGGGCGCCGGCCGGCCCGCGGCCGGTGCGTTGCTGGTGGCGGGAAACGCCTCATTGAACAGTGCCCGGCTATCTTCGCCGTAGGTGGCCAGGATGCTCGCCGGCATGACCATCGACATGAAGATCACCAGGCTGCTGTAGGTGATCATCAGATGGAACGGCAATACCAGCACACCCACCGCGTTGTGCCCGTCGAGCCAGGAGCGCTGGCCCTTGCGAGGGCGGAAGGTGAAGAAGTCCTTGAAGATTTTCTTGTGGATGATGATGCCGCTGATCAAGGCGACGAACATCAGCATCGCCGCCGCGGTGGACAGCCAGCGGCCCCAGGGATAGGGCATCTGCAACTGGAAATGGAAGCGGTAGAAGAATTCGCCGCCGCGGGTATCGCGGGCCTGCAGCTCGGCGCCGGTGGCCGGGTCCAGTAGTTTCTGGGTGAAGGCGCCGCGCTCGCCGGGCTTGCCCGGAAATTGCCACATCACCGACAACACCGGCTCGCGGGCATCGGGCAAGTTGATAAACCAGCGCGAGGCGCCCTGGGCGTGCTGCTGCAAGTAGCTCTGGGCGAGGATCAGGCTGGTCTCGTTGCTGACCGAGCGCGACGGCACTTCGGGCTGCATCCAATGGCTGATTTCATCCTTGAAGTAGGCCAGGGTGCCGGTCAGGAAAATCGCCAGCAGCAGCCAGCCGAATACCAGTCCGACCCAAGTGTGCAACCAAGCCATGGACTGGCGAAATCCCTCCTTCATGAGAGATTCATCCAATACGCCAACGCAGACATCGCCGCCAACACCAGCGCTGGCAGCAGCAACCCGAACCAGGCCTGCCAGGCCGTGCGGCAGGCGAAGCACCAGAGCACCGCCATCAGGTAGAACAGGAAGGACGCCATCATGCCGCCGAATACCGCATCGGCGCGGGACACAGGGAGCAGCAGGGTCAGGCAAATGCTGGACAACGCCGCCAGCAGGTAACCGCCAAACACCGCGGCCAGCACCCGCGAAGTCACGGCCAGACGATAGGAAAAAGGGATCGCAGCAACTTTGCTTTTCATGTTTCGACCTTGAAACCAGGACAGCCCGGCATTGGCAAATACCTCACGCGGGCTCAAGTCGGCGCAATATTAATGATAAATATTCTCATGTGCAAAAAATCCCCAACCCACCGAGAGCTCTTCCGTCGGTCCGGGTTGATTGCCCAATGCCATGCCCGGCCACTACAATGCGAACAATTCTTGTTCTCTTAAGCATTTTCATGCTGCCGGAGCGTTCGGCTTGGCTCACTCCTCTACCGTCGAAGTCCTCTATCACGCCCATCACAGCTGGCTGAACGGCTGGTTGCGGCGTCGGCTCGGCTGCCCCGACAGCGCCGCCGACCTGGCCCAGGACACCTTCATGCGGGTGCTCAGCGCCCGGGAAACGCCGTCGATCGTCGAGCCACGGGCGTTCCTCACCACCATCGCCAAACGGGTGCTGTGCAACCACTACCGGCGCCAGGACCTGGAACGGGCCTACCTCGACACGCTGGCGCAGATGCCGGAACTGCTGGCGCCGTCCGAGGAGGACAAGGCGATCATCCTGCAGACCCTGATGGAGCTGGACCAGTTGCTCGACGGTTTGCCGCGCCTGGTGAAACGCGCGTTCCTGCTGGCCCAGGTCGATGGCCTGAAACACAGCGAGATCGCCCGCGAGCTGGGGATTTCCATCGCCACGGTCAAGCGCCACCTGCACAAGGCAGCCCTGCGCTGTTACTTCGCCCTGTGAACGCTGCACTCCCCCGTCCGCCGGACATCGGCGCCCAGGTCGCCGAACAGGCCGTGCACTGGCTGCTCGAAATGCAGGCGGGACCGCTCAACCCGCGCCAGCAACTGGCCTGGCAGCAATGGCACGACGCCCACAGCGAACATCAACGGGCCTGGGAACATATCCAGCGGGTCAACCAGCGGCTGCGCGGCCTGTCTTCGCCCCTGGCCCATGCCGCGCTCAACGCGCCGAAGTCCTCCAGCCGGCGCCAGGCGCTGAAACTGCTGCTGATCCTAGGCGCCGGTTCCGCCGCGGCCTGGGGCTTGCGCGAACACAATCCGCTGACCCCGCTGATGGCCGACTACCGCAGCCCGGTGGGCCAGCGGCGCACGCTGCAATTGAGTGATGGCAGCCAGCTGCAGCTCAATACCGACAGCGCGGTGGACGTGAGTTTCGATGGCCAGCAACGGCTGATCCGGCTGTTGGCCGGGGAGATCCTGCTGACCGCCGCGGCCGACCGCCGGCCGCTGCTGATCCAGAGTGCCCAGGGCCTGCTGCGCCCGCAAGGCGCACGCTTGAACCTGCGCCAGTTCAGCCAGCGCACCCAGCTGGCGGTGTTCGAGGGCAACGTCAGCCTCAGCCCGTCGGATTATTCGGCAGCACCATTGCAGGTAAGCAAGGGGCAACAATTGAGCTTCACCCGCAGCGCCTGGGACAACCCGCGGCCGCTGGACGCCGGCAGCGGCGCCTGGAGCGAGGGCATGCTGGTGGCTGCCCATATGCGCCTGGCGGACTTCCTCGACGAGTTGGGCCGCTACCGTCGCGGCCAGCTCAACTGCGATCCACGGGTCGCCGACCTGCTGATCTCCGGCAGTTACCCACTGGACGACAGCGAACGGATCCTCGACCTGCTGGAAATCAGCCTGCCGGTGAAGGTCCGGCGCTTCACCCGTTATTGGGTCACGGTCGAGGCCCGCGCCTGAACCTGTAGCCGCTGCCGCAGGCTGCGATAAGGTCAGAAGGACCTTCGAGGGCCTCAAGAGCACGTCCCCTTCGGGGCCGATCGCAGCCTTCGGCAGCGGCTACAAATCAGCGCCGATTCAATGTTTTTTCCGACGTGCGAATTATTTTCATTTTGTGTGAGCCGTTTTCCAGCACTCGCGTGACAGAGAAGGAAAGCCCCCTTGACTGCAACCTTCTCAGGATCGATGTCCATGCCCCAGCACCCCACTCACCTTACGCCCCTTGCCCGTACCCTGCGCCAGTTGCTGCTGGGCGCCAGCCTGAGCTTTTCCGCCCTGCCGCTGGCCATCGCCGCCGACGGCCCGACGCGCGATTACCACATCGCGGCAGCGTCGCTGGAAAACGCCCTGAACCAGTTCGGCCGTGAAGCCGGGGTGCTGATTTCCTTCGGCTCCCAGGTCACCAGCGGCGTGCAGAGCCAGGGCCTGGAAGGCAGCTACACCACCGAAGAAGGTCTGAATGCCCTGCTCAAGGGCACCGGCCTGCAAGCCCGCGCCGAAGGCAACAATGCCTTCAGCCTGCAACCGGTGAGCGCCGAGGGCGCACCGGCGGCCCTGGAGCTGGGCGCCTCCAGCGTGGTCGGCGACTGGCTGGGCGACGCGGCGCAGAGCAACGTCTTCGAACACCCGGGTGCGCGGGACGTGATCCGCCGCGAAGAATTCGAACGCCAGGGCGCGACCCAGGCCCGCGACGTGCTCAACCGCATCCCCGGGGTCAACGCCCCGGAAAACAACGGCACCGGCAGCCACGACATGGCGCTGAACTTCGGCATTCGCGGGCTCAACCCGCGCCTGGCCTCGCGCTCCACGGTACTGATGGACGGCATTCCGGTGCCCTTCGCGCCCTATGGCCAGCCGCAGCTGTCCTTCGCCCCGGTCAGCATGGGCAACATGGACGCGGTGGATGTGGTGCGTGGCGGTGGCGCGGTGCGTTACGGGCCGCAGAACGTCGGCGGCATCGTCAACTTCGTGACCCGCGCCATCCCCGATGCACCCACGGTCAAGGGCGGCTTTCAGACCGAGACCAGCCCGTCCTCCAGCCACGACGGTTTCAAGACCACCGGCAACCTGCTGGCCGGCGGCACCGCCGACAACGGCTTGGGCGGTGCCCTGCTGTACTCCGGCACCCGTGGCGGTGACTGGCGCGAACACAGCGACACGCAAATCGACGACCTGATCCTCAAGGGCCACTACCAACTCGACGACGCCAACAGCTTCAACGCCATGGCCCAGTACTACGAGGGCGAGGCCGACATGCCCGGCGGCCTGAACGTCGCCGACTACAAGGCCGATCCCTATCAGTCGACCCGCCCGTACGACAAGTTCTGGGGCCGCCGCACGCTGATCAACTTCGGTTATCGCTACCAGGAAGATCGTCGCGAATTCACCGTCAACAGTTTCTTCACCAAGACCCTGCGCAGCGGCTACCTGGACCAGGGCAGCTTCCTGTCGCTGTCGCCGCGCGAATACTGGGTGCGCGGCGTCGAAACCCGCTTCGCCCAAGGCTTCGACCTGGGGCCGACCAGCCATGAGCTGGGCATCGGCTACCGCTACGTCAACGAGGCCGGCCACGAGTTGCGCTACCGCACGCCGATCAGCGCCAACCAGCAACTGCCCAGCACCAGCAGCCGCAACGACCGCGATACCCGCGGCGGCACCGAGGCCAATGCATTCTTCGTCGACGACCGCATCGACATCGGCAAGTGGACCCTCACCCCGGGCATCCGCTACGAGATGATCGAGTCCCAGCAGACCAACAACCTGACCAACGTCAAATACAAGGGCGACTACAACACCGCGCTGCCGGCGCTGAACGTGATGTACCACCTGACCGACAGCTGGAACCTCTACGCCAACACCGAAGGTTCGTTCGGCAGCGTGCAGTACAGCCAGATGCCCAACCGCGTGAGCAGCGGCGAAGTGAAACCGGAGAAGGCCCGCACCTGGGAACTGGGCACCCGCTATGACGACGGCGCCCTGCGGGCGGAGATCGGCGCGTTCCTGATCAACTTCGACAACCAGTACGACAGCAACCAGACCAACGACTCGGTGATCGCCCGTGGCGAAACCCGCCACCAGGGCATCGAGACCAGCGTCAATTACGCACTGGACGGCCTGAGCCCGGCGCTGGCCGGTTTCGATCTGTACGCCACCTACGCCTACGTCGACGCCACCATCCGTGAGGACGGGCCGAACAAGGGCAACCGCGTGCCGTTCTCGTCCAAGCACAAGGGCACCCTCGGCATCGGCTATACCGAGGGCCCGTGGAAGCTGAACTTCGACAGCAGCTACCAGAGCAGCCAGTTCGCCGACAATGCCAACACCTGGGCCGAAAGCGCCGACGGCAGCACCGGGCGGATTCCCGGCTACATGCTGTTCAGCAGCCGCGCCGCCTACGACTTCGGCCCGCAACTGTCGGACCTGAGCGTGGCGGTCGGGGTGAAGAACATCTTCAACCACCAGTACTTCACCCGCTCGTTCGACGACAACAACAAAGGCAAGTACGTGGGCGAACCGCGGACCCTGTACGTACAGACCTCCGTGGCGTTCTGATCCACGGCCACCGCCTGGCAGTAGGAGCGAAGCTTGCTCGCGATAGCGTCCGGCCTGACACACCGCGCCGCCTTCATCGCCGGCAAGCCTGGCTCCTACAGAACAGCAAATCATTCCGCTCGACATGTTTATCAAGGCGTTCAAGCCAAAAGATCAGTAATCAATTACAACGGCGTCAAAAATCAGCCGCTGATAACTTGCACCCTGTCATTCAGAAATAACCATATAACAAATCAAACCTATAAAAATCCGATGTTGGTTGCACACAACAATGACGATGAATTGAAGGCAGTAGTCAGTCACGTGATGCCATCCTTTTCAGGAGTATCGATCTCACGGACAACCTCAATTGGAGCTTGCTATGCAAAACGACTTTACGTCCCCAACCTCTGTTGCCTTTTCTAACCGAGGTGCAGATATCGAGTTCAAACCCAGGAAGAAAAATATCCTGATGAGAATCATATCTAAAACCTCCATTTGCAGTCAGTCTCTCGCAGCCGGCGGCTGCGAAGGGTGGAAGTGGTAAACATGATCGTTTGACAGTGGAGAACCTCTTTGCTTGCAAAGAGGTTCTGATAATTGGTTGAAAGCGAGCATGATCAATATGAGTTCAAACTTCTACTCTATTACCGACTTTGATGAAGATAGCGTCCCTGGCTTCGCAGCAAAAGCCTACAAACTGACACTGCCTTATGTTACTCAATTCTTGATAGCCAGACACCCGCATCGAAATGGCGCTGTCTGTCCATTTATCGCTGGCGCTCTTAAAAACGAAACGCTGTATTTCAGCTTTGCCGACTTTCATGACCATCACGACTGGTCCGCCTTCATAGAACAATGCATCAGATTCATGGAAAGCAAGCGGAGTGATAGTAAGCTTGGTCGTGCCTTGATCATCCTGCTTCCCGACGACTTCGACCTGGAGGCCTTGTTACGAATTCATGTAAATAACAAAGTAAAATGTGTAGAGTCCTTTTTAATGCTTGGTGCCCTCTACAAAGACAGCAATGCAAAAAGCCTTCACAGCCCTGACTTTTTCCCTCTGAGAACACCCACCCCAACTCTTGTGATGCGAGAAATTACCGCGGGGGACTTAGTTTTTCTTGAACCTAAGCATTACAGCATTTTTACCCGACTGAAGTTTCTTAAATCATATGTTCGTCGCTTCGAAAGCGACAAATCTTCAGCGTACGAAATGCGCCAGGCCTCTGTTTCAAGGAAGATCATCAAGCAATACAGCATAAAAATAGTTTTGGATTGCCTTTTCCGACTGGCATTGCTCTCTATCATCATCGGCAGCATCACTGTAGCTCTTAAAGGAGCCGCGCATGTTTACCTCCAATAGGTATTTCATTTCAGGCATTGTGCTGATCATCTCTCAGCAAGTCTCCCTGGGCATATCAACCTATTATATTGCCATGGCTGGCGCGGCTCTTTCGCTGCAAGACTACCAACTGCTAAAGACTCGGATAATCCTTTTCTTCTCATTTGCCTTGCTGGGATACCTGATCAGTTCCGCAGTAGAGTTCATTTCTGCAAAGCTCAAGATTGATTTATGGGAGAAATACATCTTCTCCGTTTACGAGCATCTTCGCCACAATCAACCTCTTTCGTCTGAAGCAAACCGCAAGAATGTCCAGAGCTGGCTGGGCAGTGAAGTACCGACAACGCTGGATGGCACAGTCAATCTCTATTTCGGCATGACTTCCGTGTATAGCAATATCATAGTCACCCTCTATGTATTTTATTGGGTGCTCGGGACCCACATCGCCATACTAATGGCAAGCTCCATTCTGATTTCATACTTCCTAGTAAAGGCCATGAAAAGCAGAATAAGTGTCTCCGCCACAGAAATACAACAGAAGAGGCTCAACGTAGTCAAGCGTGCAAGTTCGCTTTGGGATTACTACCTGAATGCAAACTCATCCATGATTGGCTACTCGGAGGCTTCTTCAAGATCATTGATCGCGGACTTCCTTAAATCCTCCCTGTACTACACCAGGCTTGAGCAATTGGCCGCGTGCTTGCCGATATGTATAGCCGTCGCAATAATTCTGATATACCTGCAAGGACTGCCTCTGAGCCAGTCTGTCCCTTGGGGGATGATCGTTGCGGTTTTACCGCGGTCCCTGCAGGTATTCGGAAATGTTCACTCAATGAGTTTGTATAACAGCAAGTACGTATACTTTTGCAAAAGAATCAGCAATCTGTTGAATTTCACCGATACATTGGAGCCACTGAACCTCAACAAACAAGTCGTTCGCGAAGATATATCGATTTGCAATACCGTGAATGGAAAGACCATCCCCATTGATCAATTGCTCGATGACATTCGCACAATCGCCAGCCTTAAAGGAAGGTTTCTCGTGTCAGGCAAGAATGGTTCTGGAAAGTCGTCTTTTTTAAAACTGATCAAATCAGAGTTTGCCGAGTCCATTTTGCTGCCAAACCACGTAAGTTTTCATGAAACCGACGCTCCACTTTCCACTGGAGAAAGTCAGGTTCAAAAGCTCCTTCATGTACTGAATCAAAAGGCCCGGATAATCCTGCTCGATGAGTGGGATGCAAATCTGGACAGCCAGAACAAGCTACGAATCGGCAACATCCTGAGTCAGAAAGCCGAGGAAATATTGATTATTGAAGTGCGGCATATTCAAGAGGCGATCTGAAATCGACTCCAAATGCCTACTGTCGAGCCCCTTGCCACGCAGGTATCCGCATTTGCCCGATCAGCCAACGACCTTTCGCGAACACAGCAGGATGAGCCTGGGTTGAACTACAAAAAAAAGGCCATCGCAGCGATGGCCTTTATGTGTCTCCCCCAATAATGAGGGCCTGCATTGGATATCCAGCACCTACAAACATCAGCTGCGCAGCAGGCGCATGTTTTTGAACAGTAACTCAGCCGTCAGCTATTGAGCGCGGCCTGTTCGTTTTCCAAGAACTCCTCTTCAAGCAAGGCGTCGGCCTGGCCTTCGCGGGCGCTTGGCGCTGCCGCGGCGCGCTTGTTGCGCAACCGGCCGAACAAGTGTTCCAGGGAATTCTCCAGCTTGGTGGCCGCTCCTTCGATGGCCAGTTCCAGGGATTCGGCTTTGTGGGTCACGGAAATCGGTTGATGGCCTTTTGGCCGCGCCTCCAGTTGGCAGCGCAAATCGTGGGGACCGGGCTTGTCGCCGTTCTCGTCCCGCAGGTGAACCTCAACTCGGGTCAGGTCCTCCTCGTAGCGTTCGAGCGTGCTCTCAATGGTAGTACGTACCCACTCCTCCAGTCGGATGCTGCTTTGAATATGGTTATCGCTATTGACCTGGATTTGCATAGTTCTTCCCTTATTTCAGCTAGCTCGCGAGAGGAACCGCGTGCCCCTGAGGGCGTACTTTTTGCGGCCTCTTGGTTACAGAGTTGGGCAGAGCGCGGAACAATTCAACCCCTAAAAAAAGATAAATATCTATTCGCAAATAAAGCCGGACAAGGAGCAAAAGCGCTGTTAATGTCGGGAGTTGGGTCGCCTCTGTCCCTGGCCTTTTTCACTCACAACTGCCCCTCTCCCAGAGGGTGCTGGCTGCGAAAAATCCCCGCCTCCTCCACCAACCAGTCGTGCACCGCGCGCACGCCCGGATGGCTCAGCGCACCCGGCGCATACAGCAGCACATAACGCTTGTGATTGGGCACCGCGAGGCCGAACGGCACGATCAGGGTGCCGCGCTCCAGTTCGTCGTTAAGCAGAGTACGCCGGGCAATCGCCACCCCCATCCCGGCGATCGCCGCCTCGATGGTCAGGTGATTGCGATTGAAGGTGTGCCCACGCCGCACATCCGCACCCTCGCAGCCGATGGCATTGAGATAGAACTCCCACTCCGCGTACTCATAGCTGCCGCGCCAGGCGGTGATGTCGTGCAGCAACGGGAAATGCACCAGGTCCGCCGGGCCGTGCAACGGCGGTCGCCCGCGCAACAGGCCCGGGGCACAGACCGGAAAGATCTGTTCATCCAGCAGGGCTGTGGATAACAACCCCGGATAGCTGCCGTCGTTGAGGTCGATGGCCAGGTCGAAATCGCCTTCGTGCAAGGCCACGCTGCTGTCCTCGGCCACCAGCCGCAGCTGAATGTCCGGAAAACGCTGCTGCAGCCGGGGCAAACGCGGGGTCAGCCATTTGCCGAGAAACGACGGGATCGAGCGCAGGCGCAAGGTGCCGCTGATCATTCCGGCATCCAGCCGGCGCAATTCGGCGTCGATGCTGCCATAGGCCTCGTTCACCGTGATCGCCAGCCGCTGCCCCTCGGCGCTCAGTTCCACCCCACGGGCGCGCCGGTGAAACAGGCGAAAGCCGAGCCGCTCTTCCAGCAGGCGGATCTGCTGGCTGACCGCCCCCGGGGTGATGTGCAGTTCTTCCGCGCAACGGGTGAACGACAAGTGCCGCGCGGCACAGGAAAACACATGCAGCCAGACGTAGGTCTGGGCATGAAACTGACGACTCATCGTTTAGTCCTGCTAAAGGCTGTCTTAGGAAAATTCGTTGGTCAGTCTTGACCGAGCTAGGCAGTATCGCCGACCTGACGCTCGGCCTACAAAAAATGGCAGCGATTTCTCTTCCATTGCTTGTAAGGCTTTAGCATGGCTATCAGTGTTTTCGATCTCTTCAAAGTCGGTATCGGCCCATCCAGCTCCCACACCGTCGGCCCGATGCGCGCCGCCGCGACCTTCGCCCAGGGGCTGTTCGAGCAAGGGTTGCAGGAGCAGGTGCAGCGGGTGGAAATCCGCCTGTACGGCTCCTTGTCCGCCACCGGCGTCGGCCATGCCACCGACCGCGCCTGCGTCATGGGCCTGATGGGCGAATGGCCCGACAGCATCGACCCGAGCAGCATCGGCCCACGCATCCAGCAACTGCGCGAAAGCGGCGAGCTGAGCCTCGGCGGCCGTTCGCGCATCGCCTTCGACTGGCACCGCGACCTGTTGCTGCTCGACGAAAGCCTGCCCTACCACCCCAATGCCATGTCGCTGTCGGCCTTCGCTGCGGACGGCCTGCTGTGGCGGCAGACCTACTACTCGGTGGGCGGCGGTTTTATCGTCGAGGAAGCCGAAGTGGCCGAAGGCGCCCCGGCGGCCAACGGCGTCGAACTGCCCTACGACTTCAACAGCGCGGTGGAACTCCTGGCCCTGTGCCAACGGCACCAGCTGCGGGTCTCGGAACTGATGATGGCCAACGAACGGGCCTGGCGCAGCGACGCCGAAATCCGCAGCGGCCTGCTGCACATCTGGGCGGTGATGCGCGAATGCGTCGAGCAGGGCCTGCGCCACGAAGGCACCCTGCCCGGCGGCCTGGATGTGCCGCGCCGCGCGGCCAAGCTGCATCGCAACCTGCTGGAAATCGGCAAGCCCAACGTCATCAGCTCGACCCTGTCGGCCATGGAGTGGGTCAACCTGTTCGCCCTGGCGGTGAACGAGGAAAACGCCGCCGGCGGGCGCATGGTGACGGCGCCGACCAACGGTGCGGCGGGGATCATCCCGGCGGTGCTGCATTACTACATGAAGTTCAACCCCGAAGCGTCGGACGACGACGTGGTCGACTTCTTCCTCGGCGCCGCCGCGGTGGGCATCCTCTGCAAGAAAAACGCCTCGATCTCCGGCGCCGAAGTCGGCTGCCAGGGCGAGGTGGGTTCCGCCTGCGCCATGGCCGCCGCGGGCCTGGCCGAGGTGCTTGGGGCCACCCCGGAGCAACTGGAAAACGCCGCCGAAATCGGCCTGGAACATAACCTCGGCCTGACCTGCGACCCGGTCGGCGGCCTGGTGCAGGTGCCCTGCATCGAGCGCAACGCAATCGCCGCGGTGAAAGCGATCAACGCCACCCAGATGGCCCTGCGCGGCGACGGTAAACACTTCATTTCCCTGGACCGGGTGATCCGCACCATGCGCGATACCGGCGCCGACATGCATGACAAATACAAAGAAACTTCACGGGGCGGCCTGGCCGTGAGCTGGGTGGAGTGCTGAGGAGCATTCCACCAGGCCGTATGAAAACGACTGCGCTCGGCAATACTGCGTTAAAAACAGGCTCGGAATGCTCATGTAGGCCCCTACAGTCGAACGCGACCCCGGCCGTTCCTCGCCTGTTTTTGCCTTGTCTTGCCTTCGCTCGCTACGTTCTCAAACGGCCTGACCGCCTGTACTACGTGAGCCCGAGCAAAAATAATAACGAGGCAATACCGATGACCGATGTACGAACACCCGCTGCCGAAAACCCTGCCGTAGAGACTGCCCGCGACACCACGACCGCCAACCAGGGCTGGAGCAAGCACGACACCACCTGGATGCTCGGCCTGTACGGCACCGCCATCGGCGCCGGCACCCTGTTCCTGCCGATCAACGCCGGGGTCGGCGGCTTCTGGCCGCTGATCGTGCTGGCGCTGCTGGCCTTCCCGATGACCTTCTTCGCCCACCGCGGGCTGACCCGCTTCGTGCTGTCCGGGCGTTCCGGCGACATCACCGAGGTGGTGGAAGAGCACTTCGGCATCGGCGCCGGCAAGCTGATCACCCTGCTCTACTTCTTCGCCATCTTCCCGATCCTGCTGGTGTACAGCGTGGCGCTGACCAACACCCTGGGCAGCTTCATGGAGCACCAGCTGCACATGACGCCGCCACCACGGGCGATCCTGTCGCTGGTGCTGATCCTCGGCCTGATGGCCATCGTGCGCTGTGGCCAGGGCGTGATCGTGCGGGCCATGAGCGTGCTGGTCTATCCCTTTGTCGCCGCGCTGTTGCTACTGGCCCTCAGCCTGATCCCGAACTGGAACGGCGCCTTCTTCGCCTCGGCCAATGACGGCATGTCCATGCCGCTGTTCCTCAAGACCCTGTGGCTGGCGATCCCGGTGATGGTGTTCTCGTTCAACCATTCGCCGATCATCTCGGCCTTTGCCGTCGACCAGAAGCGCCACTACGGCGCCCAGGCCGAAGGCAAGAGCAGCGGCATCCTCGCCGTGGCCCACGGCATGATGGTGCTGACGGTGATGTTCTTCTGCTTCAGCTGCGTACTGGCCCTGTCGCCGGCCGACCTGGCCGCGGCCAAGGCGCAGAACATCTCGATCCTGTCGTACCTGGCCAACCACTTCCAGACGCCGGTGATCGCCTATGCGGCGCCGCTGATCGCGCTGGTGGCGATCACCAAATCCTTCCTCGGCCACTACATCGGCGCCAGCGAAGGTTTCCAGGGGCTGATCGTGAAAAGCCTGCGCAGCCGCGGCCGGACCCTGTCGTCGCGCTGGCTGGAGCGTTGCACCGCGCTGTTCATGGTCCTGACCTGCTGGGCCGTGGCCACCTTCAACCCGAGCATCCTCGGCATGATCGAAACCCTGGGCGGACCGGTGATCGCCTGCTTGCTGTTCCTGATGCCGATGTACGCGATCCGGCGGGTGCCATCGCTGCGCCAGTATTCGGGCCAGCTGTCGAATCTGTTCGTGGTGCTGATCGGTCTGATCGCACTGTCAGCGATCATTTATTCGTTCATGCCCTGAAACGGGTAGCCAAAGAAAAACGGACCTATTGGTCCGTTTTTTTTCGCCCCCGGGTTTATTGGGCGGCGCTTTTCCCGGCATGCCCTTTGCTTTGCAAGACCCGAGGAATACGGACGTTATCAAACCTCAGCGAACGGCCTGCCAGTGGTCTGGAAATGCGAACTAATCCCGATCCCAGCCGGTCAATGACTGCACGATACAATCAGGCGGTGACGCACATGGACAACCCCTTTCAGCTGATTACCGATGCCTTCGCCCCGGAATACCGGGTCAACCTGAGCATCCAGGGCCTGGACGGCAGCATCATGCTGACCCTCTCCAAGGCCGGCCGGGTCGTGGCCAAACGCATGATCAGCGCCGAGCAGCGCAACGATCCGCAGCGGCTCAAGCGCCTGGTGCAAAGCATTCAGTTCGGCATCGCCATCGAGCAGGGCCACAGCGCCGTGGCCATCCTCGAAGCCATGACCAACAGCGACAGCTTCAAGCTGCCGCTGCCGGCCGCCAAGGGCCGGCCGCCCCTGAGCGTGGCGATTTAAAGCTCGCCCTTCTCGACTTCCGGGTGCTCGCTGGAACCCGCGCCGACTTTGCGTTGCGGGTGTTCGATCTTCACCGAGGGGAACTGCGACGAGGCGTAGCGCACCACCAAGATCGAGAACGCCAGCAGCAGGATACCGCCGCACAGGTAGATGATCCCCAGGTCCGGCGGGTTGTGGTGCGACACGTTGGAGATCAGCAGGCGGGTCAACGCGGTGATCGCCACGTAGATCAGGAAGCGCACCGGCATATGGTTGGTCTTGAAGTAGATGCCGACCATGGCGCCCAGTTCGAGGTAGATGAACAGCAGGAGAATGTCATCGATCTTGATATGACCTTCTTCGAGCATCCCGAGAAACTCCATCACCGCCGCCCAGGCCGTCACCGCGCCGATGGCGAACAGCGCCAGGTAGTGAAAGGTCTCCACGAACAGGTTGCCCAGGGACTCGGCCAGCTGATGGACGTTCTGCCGCAGTTTCTCGGCCCAATTGATTTTCACGATGGTTTTTCCTTAGGTCGACTCGACCGGATGATGCGGGTTGGACGTGACGGTTGCTCTGCATGCAGAAAAAAGGCCAGCGTCTGGGGTGAGATGGTGGCTGATGCAGACAAGGCACGTTCAGGCCGGCGGCAATCTGTAGCAGCGAGCATGCTGGCGATAGCGTCTGTTCAGACAAGGTACTGAATGGCCGCTGCGCGGATCGCGAGCAAGCTCGCTCCTACAGGGGAAAGCTGACAAACCCGGAAACCCGTCTAGATTAAAAAGCCACTATTCAAAGCATAAGGATTCGCTTATTCTTCTCGCCTGTATATAAATACAGTAGTAGCAAATACCCATTATCGTGAAGGCATGTGAGGTGGTGAATGGCCGTCGAAGTGGTATACCGCAGCAGCCGAGATCTGGAGCGCTTGTTCATGGATAAAGCCGAAGCTGACCGTCATGACAAAATGCTCGAACTGGCTGAATTGCTGGCGCAAGTGTTGCAAAAAGCTGTGCCGTCCCTAAGCGAGCAGCAGGTGGAAGAAGCCGGGATCTACATGGCGAAGAATCGCGATGTATTCGCCAAGGCCTTCAAGAGCCAGCCAGACGCCCTGTCCGAACTGCTCAGCGCGCCGGTTGCGGCGGCCGAGCCAGAGGCTCCGCTGGCAGCGCCCGAAGCCGCGGAACCCGCAGCACCGGCCAAGCCCGCCAAGGCGAGCAAAGCCGCCAAGTAAGCAGGCTCGAATTGAACAGGCCCTGGGTTTGCGCCCAGGGCCTTTTTCATGCCTGTGGAAGACTAAAGCTCAGGTTGTTCCAGCGCCTCTACCAGCGCCTTGAAAAACCGCGCCGCCTCGCCGCCGGTAACCACCCGATGATCGAAGGTCAGGGACAGCGGTAGCAACGGATGCACCGCCACCGCACCATTCACGGCCACCGGCTCGTCGCGGATCACCCCGGCGGCGAGGATCGCCACTTGCGGCGGTACCACCACCGGGTTGGCGTAACGGCCGAACAGGGTGCCGAAGTTGGACAGGGTCAGGGTCGCGCCCATCATCTCCTGGGGTGGGATCGAGCGTGCCTGCACGTCGGCGCGCAAGCGCGTCACCCCGGCCTTGAGGTCCGCCGCGTCGCGCTGGCCGACATTGCGCAGCACCGGCACGAACAGGCCATCGGGGGTGTCCACGGCAATGCCCAGGTCGAGGTGCTGGTGCTGCTTGATCGACAGGCTCTTGCCATCGAACGCGCTGTTGAGCACCGGTTCCACCGCGCAGGCCGCCGCCAGCGCCTTGGCCAGGCGGATCAGCGGATCGCGGGCCTCGCCCCAGCGGTGCAGGTCGGCATCGCCGTAAATCGTCACCGGCACCACCTCGGCATGGGAGCGGGCCATGTTCAGCGCCATGCTCCGGCGTACCCCGCGCAGTCGGTCGCCGCCGAACCGCTCGCGCGCCTGCTGCGCGGCGCTTTCCACATCGCCGCGGCTGATCAGCCCATCCTTGGCCGACCCGCTCAGGGCATTCACGTCCACGCCCAACTGCCGGGCCAGTTGGCGCACCGCCGGCGTGGCGCGGACCGCCATATGCTCGCGGGTCGAGGGCGCGGCGCCGACAAAAAACCGGTCTTCCTGACTGGCCCCGCCACCTTCGAGGCGGCCGACCACGGTGCCGGCATCCGCCTCGCCTTCGTAGCCGAGCAAGGGTTCGCCGACATGCAGGATGTCGCCCGGCGCACCGTAGGTTTTCGCCACCACACCGTCATAGGGCGCGGGAATGTCCACCAGGGCCTTGGCGGTTTCCACCGACACCAGCAACTGATCGGCCTTGACCGCATCGCCGGCCCTGACGTGCCATTCGACAATCTCCGCTTCCTGCAGGCCTTCGCCCAGATCGGGCAGTTTGAAATATTTCATCGCAGCCTCCTCAGGCGAAGTTCAGGGTGCTGTCGCAGGCGTGAAGAATGTCTTCGACGCCGGGGATGTACAGCGACTCCAGGCGATACAGCGGCGGTGGAATGTCCGGCGCGGTGACCCGCAGGATCGGCGCCTGCAATTCCAGCAACACCCGCTCGTAAAGGCTGGCGGCGATTTCCGCGCCGACGCCGCAGGTGCGTGGCGCCTCGTGCACGATCACGCAGCGCCCGGTCTTGCGCACCGAGGCTTCCAGAGTGTCGAGGTCCAGCGGCTTGATGCAGGCGACGTCGATCACCTCCGCCGACACGCCCTGCTCGGCCAGCGCGCTGGCGGCCTGCAGGGTCTCGACGATGCTCGCGCCCCAGCTGACCAGGGTGATGTCGCTGCCTTCGCGCAGGGTGAAACAACTGTCCAGCGGCAGGCGCTTGCCGTCATCCACCAGCAGTTGCGGGTTCATGCGGTAGAGGCGGGTCGGCTCGAGGAACAGCACCGGGTCGGGGTCGTCGATGGCCGCCAGCAGCAGGCCGTAGGCCCGCGCCGGCGAGGACGGCACCAGCACCCGCAGCCCCGGAATGTGGGCGAACAACGCTTCGGTGCTTTCACTGTGATGCTCCGGTGCGCGAATGCCCGCGCCCATGGGCGTGCGCAACACCATCGGGCAGGTGATGCGTCCGCGGGTGCGGTTGCGCATGCGGCTGGCGTGGGACACCAGGTGCTCCATGGTCGCGTAGATAAAACCCATGAACTGGATTTCCACCACCGGCTTCAGGCCTTGGGCGGCCATGCCCACTACCAGCCCGCCGAGCATGGTTTCCGCCAGCGGCGAATCGATCACCCGCTTGAAGCCGAAACTGTCGCGCAGCCCCAGGGTGGCGCGGAACACCCCGCCGTTCACGCCAACGTCCTCACCCAGGACAATCACGTTCTCGTCCTCGGCCATGGCCCGGTGCAACGCCAGGTTCACCGCTTCCAGCAGGCTGAATGTGCCGTTACTCATGGTCCGCACCTCCCGCACGCCGCGCCAGCCGTTCGAGGAACACCTCGCGCTGTTCGGCCAGGGCCGCCGGCCACTGTGCGTAGACGTAGTCCAGTACCGACTCGGGGGCCTGGGTGCCCGCCGCCTCGAAGTTATCCACAGCACGCTGCACCAGCGCCTGGCATTCCACCATCAGCGCCTGCTCGCGGTTTCCGTCCCAGACGCCCTGCCCGACCATGAAGCGTTGCAAGCGCTTGACCGGTTCTTCCAGCCAGGCCTGCTTGACCTCATCCGCGGCCCGATAGCGCGTGGCATCGTCGGCGGTGGTGTGGTCGCCCAGGCGATAGCTCAGGCACTCCAGCAGCACCGGTCCCTTGCCATGCCGGGCACGCTCCAGGGCGGCCTGCACCCGGTCGTACACCGCGAGCATGTCGTTGCCATCGACCTGCTCGCCGTGGAAGCCGGCGCCGATGGCCTTCTGTGCCAGGGTCGGCGCGCCGCACTGGATACGCCGTGGCACCGAGATCGCCCACTGGTTGTTGTTGACCACGAACACCACCGGCAACTGCCAGGTGCCCGCCACGTTGAGGGCCTCGAGGAAGTCGCCCTTGCTGGTGGCGCCGTCGCCACAGGTGGTCACCACCACCCGGTGCTCGCCACGGATCTTGAACGCGCTGGCCACGCCGCAGGCATGCAGGGCCTGGGTGGCGATCGGCACGCAGATCGGGAAATCCTCGGCCACCGCCGGGTCGGCGAAATCACTGCCGCGCTCATCGCCGCCCCAGTACAGCAGGATCTCTTCCATGCGCACCCCGCGCATCAATTGCACGGCGGTGTCGCGGTAATAGGGCACCAGCACGTCTTCGGGCCGCATCAGGCTGCCGATGGCCACGCCAATGGCTTCCTGGCCGAGGGTCGGCGCATAGGTGCCGATGCGTCCGGTACGTTGCAGGGCCACGGCTTTCTGGTCGAACAGGCGGGTCAAGAGCATCTGCCGGTAGAGCCGGGTCAGCAGATTGAAGTCGTCGGCCCAGGCCGGCAGGTCGCCGAGCAACTGGCCGTCCGGGGACAAATAGCGGGTATAGGGAAGTGCAACCTTGTGCGGCATCACATGGCTCCTGGCACGCCGGGTCAGCGTGCAGTTGTTGCGCCTCGCGCTTGTGGCGCGGGGCCTACAGGGCGAAATGGCCGGGTAAGGCCCTCGCGCCTAGCGGTACAGCACGCGCTCCGCCAAGTCGTCGGCCACCCGCGCCGGGGAGCGCTTTTCAGCCTGGGCATGGGCGAAGACCTCGGTGAGCCGCTGGCTGATCTTCGACAGGTGGGCGGTGATGGTCGCCAGGTCTTCACCGCGATGCTTGAGCGAAACGTAGATCAGCCCGCCGGCGTTGATCACGTAATCCGGCGCGTAGAGGATGCCGCGGTTTTCCAGCTGGTCGGCGACCTGCAGGTTGGTCAGCTGGTTGTTGGCCGAACCGGCCACCGCCGAGCAGCGCAGTTGCGCCACGCTGTGGCTGTTGAGCACGCCACCTAGCCCGCAGGGCGCGAGGATGTCGCACGGGGTGCTGAGCAAGGCTTCGTTGGCGATCGGATGGGCGCCCAGTTGCTCCATGGCCAGTTGCACCTTGCCGGAATCGATATCGCTGACCAGCAGTTCGGCGCCCGCGGCATGCAGTTGCTCGGCGAGGGCGAAGCCGACATTGCCAAGGCCCTGGATCGCCACCCGCAAGCCTTCGAGGTTGTCGCTGCCCAGGCGCGCCATGGCGGTGGCGCGGATGCCGGCGAACACCCCCATGGCGGCATGCGGTGCCGGATCGCCGGAGGCGGTGGTGCTGGTGACGTGCTGGGTGGTTTGGGCGATGCAGTCCATGTCGGCGACCGAGGTGCCGCTGTCGATGGCGGTGATGTAGCGGCCATCGAGTTGCTCGACGCAGCGCCCGAAGGCTTCGAACAATGCGGCGCGGCTTTCGACGTGTGGCGGACGGATGATTACCGCCTTGCCGCCACCGTGGGGCAAGCCGGCCAGGGCGGCCTTGTAGCTCATGCCCTGGGCCAGGCGCACGGCATCGACCACGGCACTTTCGTCGTCGGGGTAGGCAAGGTAACGACAGCCTCCCAAGGCAGGCCCCAGGCGGCTGCTATGAATGGCAATCACCGCCTTCAACCCGGTGGCCGGGTCGACGCTCAGGTGCAGCGATTCAAGGCGAGTGCTTTGCATGAGAGCGAACATCGTCGGGCTCCCGAATCACTTCTTGTAGTCGCCAGTATAGGCTTGTGCATGAAAATTGCTGGAGCGCGCGGGAATAAGCCCGCTGCCTTACCGGGCTTTAGGAAATAACCTGCTACGGCATGTGTGCGGCACTGGACGAACGCCCGCGACGGGGCTAAAACGAGGCATTCGCCGGAGATTTCGATGAACCCGCGTCAAGCTTTTTTCGCCTGCCTGCAACAGTCCCCGCCCGCCCTTTTCGAGGCGGCGCTGTGGATCGCCGCCGAGCACGACAAAGAGGTGTCGCCCGAGCAGTTGCTGCAAGACTTCAAGGAACTGCAACAGCGGGTCAGCGCAGGCTTGCCGCTGCTGCCGGTCAGCGAACTGGGCCAGCCGCTGCTGCGGCGCATGAACGACCTGGGGTTCCAGCAGGACGAGTTCCTGCCGCTGCGCCCGCAGGCGGCGCTGCTGGACAAGGTGCTGCACACCCGGCGCGGGCAACCACTGGCGCTGGGGCTGATCGCCCTGGAGCTGGCGCGGCGCCTGGAAATCCCCATGGTCGGGGTCAACTTCCCCGGGCACTTTCTATTGCGCGTGCCCGGTGCCGATCATCTGCTCGACCCTTGCGGCGGGCGCCGCCTGTACCCCAACGACTGCCGTGAACTGCTGGAGCGCCAGTACGGACCGAACATCAAGCTGGCCGCCGAGCACCTGGCCACCGCCAGCCCGCAGCAAATGCTCCAGCGCCTGTCGCGCAACCTGCGCCAGTTGCACCTGAGCCACGACGACCACCTCAATGCGCTGATCGATGCCGAGCGGGTCCTGGAACTGGGCAATGGCAGCGCCTCCGACTACCTGGCCCGCGCCAGCCTCTACCAGCACCTGGACTGCCCCAACGCCGAACGCTTCGACCTGGAGCACGCCCTGCTGCTCAGCGAAGACCCGATCCAGCGCCTGCGCCTGACCGAACGCCTGGGGCACCTGCCACCCAATACCATCGTGCACTGATGGGGCGCTCTGCCTCCCATGCCACAATGCCCGGCGACAACTCTCCGTTTGCTTCAAGGATGAACAGCATGAACAGCGCCGAACGCTTTCTTCAGGACTTTCACCAACGTCGCCCCGGCACCACGCCGCCGGCTTTTTCCGGGCTTAGCCTGCCGGGGCGCGGTTCATCCTACGAGATGCTGGCAGCCACGCTCGCCACCGCTCAGCCCGGCGCCCGGGTGCTGGACCTGGGCTGCGGCGACGGTTTCCTGCTGGATCTGCTGGCCAGGGAATATCCCGAAGTCCGGTTGACCGGCGTGGACATGAGCGCGACCGAACTGCAGGCGGCCCGCACCCGCCTCGCGAACCGCAGTGTGCTGCTCAATGAGCGGGCCCAGTGCCTGTCGATTGCCACCGGCAGCATCGATGCCGTGGTATCGCACCTGGCCCTGATGCTGATGAGCGATATCGAACAGGTGCTTGGGGAGATCCATCGGGTCCTGGCCAAGGGTGGGCAACTCTCGGCCATCGTCAGCCGGGCCTTTCTGTTGGGCGAACCGGGCCAGCACTACTTGCAGGCCTTTCGCGCCGCCGCCCGACGCGACCAGCTCCGTCCCCTGCCCCTGATGGATCCCCGTACTCAGTCACAGCGTGGATGGCGGACGCTGTTGGGCCACAGCTTCACCTCGCTGCACTTCGAGGAACTGGACCTTGAGTGGACGCCCACCTTTGAGGAACTCTGGGACTCGTTGGCAGAAACCTACGACCTGGATCGCCTGACACCCGCCAATCGCGCATTGATGAAGAGCGAACTGCGCACGGCCACACAACCCTTACTGCGGGCGGACGGCACGCTGCTGACCGGCTGGGGGCTGCTGCTGATCCAGGCCAGGGCGGCATGACAGCCCCGTCCGGGCTCTGGCAGGATGCTCGGCTCACACCAAGGAATGGGCACAGCATGCTGATCAGAAAAGCTCATGGCGACGACGCGCAACGCGTCTTCGTCATTCGCAACCGAGCCATCAACCAGCAGTGCAGCGGCCATTACCCCGCCGCCGACCTGCAGGTCTGGACCGCCGGCAGCCTGGGGGACTACTTCATCGAAGTCCTGGAGAAGACCGGGCACGTAGCCGTCATCGACGGCCAGATCGCCGCCAGCGGCATGCTCGATCCGGAGTCGGGGCAGGTCGATGCGGTGTTTGTCGATCCGGCGTACATGGGCCGCGGGATCGGCCGGCAGATGATGGACTATCTCGAACAACTGGCACTGCAGGCCGGCCTGCCGCACCTGATCCTGGACTCGACCCTGAACGCCGCAGACTTCTATCGCCACTGCGGCTTCGTCGGCGAGCAGGTTGCCCAGTACCATTCGCCCCGGGGCCTGACCCTGGCCTGCGTGCCGATGATCAAGCATCTGGCACGCTGAGCCCGCACACCTTCAGGGTTTGAGCGGCGCCTGCAGTTCTGGGGCAGGCTCCGCGCCTGCCGAAGAAGCCTCGGACGGCGAGCGCACCTGGATGATCAGCAGCGCCGCAATCACCGCCGGAATCGCGCAGAAGAAAAAGATCTGCTGCACCGGGATGTGCATTGCCAGCAGCAGGCTGCCGAACAGCGGGCCGAGGATCGAGCCGAAGCGACCGACGCCCAGGGCCCAGCCGGTGCCGGTGGCGCGGACATGGGCCGGGTAGAAGTTGCTAGCGAAGGCGTTGAGGGTCAGTTGGCCGCCGATGATGCAGAAGCCGGCGGCGAAGACGAAGGCCACCAAGTAACGCGGATTATCGTGGTTCAGGCCCAACAGCAGGGTGCACAGCGCCGCCCCGGCCAGCACCGCCGAGAGCAGCCGTACCTTGCGTTGCAGGCGGTCGGCGAACCAGGCCATGCAGATCGCCCCCAGGGTGCCGGCGAACAGGAACATCGAGGTCACCAGGTTCGCTTCGTTCAGGCCAAGGCCACTTTCCAGCAGCAGCGACGGCAACCAACTGATCATGAAATACAGCAGGATCAGGCTGACGAAAAAGGTCGACCAGATCAGCAGCGTCGGGCGCGCATAACCGTGGCGGAACAGCTCGATCACCGTGAGCTTGCTGCCCTGCTCGGCTTGGTTCTGCGCGGCCGAGGCGGCCGGTGGTTGCCAGTCCGGCAGCATGCGCGCGGTGACCCTGCGCAGGCGCGCATAAGGCGGCTGATCGCGCAGCAGGCGCGGCAACGATTCGGGGAGGAACCAGGCCAGGAAGGGAAACAGCAGCAACGGCGTGACGCCGCCGGCGAGGAACACCGCCTGCCAGCCGAAGCGGTCGATGAAGCCCGCGGCGACAAAACCGCCGGCCGCGCCGCCGAAAGAGAAACCGCAGGCGGCCAGGGTCACCATCAGGGTACGCAGGCGCGGCGGCGAATATTCCGACATCAGCGCCATGGCGCTGGGCATCGCCCCGCCCATGCCGATGCCGCAGATAAAACGCGCGACCATCAGGCTGTTCAGCGAATCGGCGAACACCATCATCACCGTGAGGCTGGCGTAGATCAGCACGCAGGCCAGCAGAATCCGCCGCACGCCAAACCGGTCCGCCAGCGGCGTCACCGCCAGCGAGCCCAGGGTCAGGCCCAGCAGGTTGGCACTGAACACCGGACCGAACGCGGCCTTTTCCAGGCCCCAATCCTGGGCCAGGGCCGGCACCACATAACCCAGCACCTGGGCGTCGTAGCCGTCGGTGACCAGCAACAGGGCCAGGAGCAGAAGAAGCAACCACTGATAACGCGACACGGGACGGGCGTCGAGGGCCGCCCGGAAGCTGGCAATCTGATTGTGCATCGCAAGGTACCTGCTGGTTTTTATGGTTATGGGAGCCGGCAGACCGTCATTGCTCTTGGGCGGCAAGGATCGGTCTTGTGTACATCATTCAGGCGCGGGAACACGTTGCTCCCGCGGACCTGTCTCCTGTAGCCGCTGCCGCAGGCTGCGATAAGGCCGAAGGCCTTCAGCGATCCTGAGATCTTCGCGACCGTTCCGGTCGATCGCAGCCTGCGGCAGCGGCTACACAGGTCAGGCGGGCGTATCGGGCTGGTTGGCCGGATGGGCCTTCTGGAACGCCGGATGTTCGGCGGCCAGGGCGGCGACCCGGCGAATCCGCGGGTAGGCGTCCAATGGCACCTTGAAGCGCTCGGCCGCGTACAACTGGGGAATCAGGAAGGTGTCGGCCAGCCCCGGTTGCTCGCCGAAGCAATACCCCTGCTCGCCGATCAACTGCTCGACAGCCGCCAGGCCGGTGCTGATCCAGTGGCCGATCCACTCCAGCACCCGTGCCTCATCGTAGCCCCACTGGCGCAGCAGGTTCTGCGTGCTGGAGTTGTGCAGCGGATGAATATCGCAGCCGATCAGCAACGCCACCGCCCGTTCGTGGGCGCGGGCCGCCAGCTCCTGGGAGAGCAGCGGCACCTGTGGATAACGTTCTTCCAGGTATTCGACGATGGCCAGCGACTGGATCAGCAGCTCGCCGTCGTCGGTACGCAAGGCCGGCACGCGGCCTTGCGGGTTGATCCGCAGGTACTCCGGCTGGCGGTTGGCACCGCCCCCGGCGACCAGCAGGTTGACCGGCAGCGCCTGGTAGTCCAGGCCCTTGAGCGCCAGCGCGATGCGCACCCGGTAGGACGCGGTCGAACGGTAGTAGGTATAGAGCTCCATAACGCGCACCTCTTCTTAACGGGAAGGCAGGACTTTACCGCGGCATTCGCCGAAACCGATGGAGGCGAAACCCTCGCGGCGGCAGCGGCCGCGCAGGATGATTTCGTCGCCGTCCTCAAGAAACTTACGCACTTCGCCGGACGCCAGTTCGATCGGTTTCTTACCGCCTTCGGTGATTTCCAGCAGGCTGCCGAACTGGTTGATTTGCGGGCCCGACAGGGTGCCCGAACCGAACAGGTCGCCGGCCTGCAACTGGCAGCCGTTGACGCTGTGGTGAGCGACCATCTGCGCCACGGTCCAGTACATGTACTGGGTGTTGCTCAGGGTCAGGCGGTGGGCCGGCAGGCCTTGCTCGCGCATCGCTTCGGTGAGCAGCAGCACTTCCAGCTCGATGTCGAAACCACCGGCGGCCTGGTCGCGCTTGTCCAGCAGATACGGCAGCGGCTGCGGGTCGCCTTCGGGACGTGGCGTCTGGGCACGGCGGAACGGCTCCAGGGCTTCGGCCGTCACCACCCAGGGCGAGATGCTGGTGATGAAGCTTTTCGACAGGAACGGGCCCAGCGGCTGGTATTCCCAGGCCTGGATATCCCGCGCCGACCAGTCGTTGAGCAGGCAGAAGCCGGCGATGTGCTCGGCAGCGTCGCCAATGGCGATCGGCTCGCCCAGCTCATTGCCCTGGCCGATCCAGATGCCCAGCTCCAGTTCGTAGTCCAGCCGCGTGCATGGGCCGAAGGTCGGCTCGCTCTGGCCGGCGGGCAGGGTCTGGCCCTTGGGCCGGCGTACGTCGGCACCGGAAGTACGGATGGTGGAAGCGCGGCCGTGGTAACCGATCGGCACGTATTTGTAGTTCGGCAGCAACGGGTTGTCCGGGCGGAACAGCTTGCCGACGTTCTGCGCGTGCTCGATGCCGACATAGAAATCGGTGTAGTCATTGATCCTTGCCGGCAGGTGCATCTGGCAATCGGCGGCCAGGGGCAGCAGTTTCGCGCCCTGGGCCTCGACCTTGCCGCGCAGGCTGCTGCCTTCGCCGAGCAATTCCAGCAGGCGCTCGCGCAGGGCCACGCGGGCCGGGCGGCCCAGTTCGAAAAAGGCATTCAACTGGCCGCCACGGGTGGCATCCACCGCGGCCTTGGCCGGGCCCTCGAACAGCCCGGCGTCGAGCGCCGCTTCCAGGTCGAAGATGTGCTCGCCGATGGCCACGCCGCTGCGCGGCGCCGAACCCTTGTGGCTGAACACCCCCAGCGGCAGGTTCTGCAGCGGGAAGTCGGCGTGATCGTTGGCGGAGGCAACCCAGCTGCGGGTGATGGTTGGCTGATTCATGGGTTATTTCCGATTCGGGTTGAAGGTGGCGGGCAGCGAGGCCCAGCAAGCATCGTAGTCGTTCTGCAATTGCGGGCACTCCAGGGCGTACTGGCTCGGACGCAGCACCTGGCTGGTCTCGAACATGAAGGCCATGGTGTTGTCGATCTTGGCCGGTTGCAGCTCGGCGTTGATGGCCTTGGTGCAGCTTTCGCCATCCGGGCCGTGGGCGCTCATGCAGCTGTGCAGCGAAGCGCCGCCGGGTACGAAACCTTCGGCCTTGGCATCGTAGGCGCCCTGGATCAGGCCCATGTATTCGTTCATCAGGTTGCGGTGGAACCACGGCGGACGGAAGGTGTTCTCGGCCACCATCCAGCGCGGCGGGAAGATCACGAAGTCGAGGTTGGCCAGGCCGTGCACGCTGGTGGGCGAGGTCAGCACGGTAAAAATCGACGGGTCCGGGTGATCGAAGCTGACGGTGCCGATGGTATTGAAACGGCGCAGGTCATATTTGTACGGCACGTTGTTACCGTGCCAGGCCACCACGTTCAGCGGCGAATGATCCAGCTCGCAGCCCCACAGCTCGCCGAGGAATTTCTGCACCAGGGTCGTCGGCTGCTTGAGGTCTTCGTAATGGGCGACCGGGGTCAGGAAGTCCCGCGGGTTGGCCAGGCCGTTGCTGCCGATCGGCCCCAGGTCGGGCAGGCGCAGGGGCGCGCCGTGGTTTTCGGCTATATAGCCGCGCGCCTGCGGGTCCAGCAGTTCGACGCGGAACTTCAGGCCGCGGGGCAATACCGCGATCTCCAGCGGTTCGACTTCCAGCACCCCAAGCTCGGTGGCGATGCGCAGGCGACCCTGTTCGGGCACCAGCAGCAACTCGCCGTCGGCGTTGAAGAACACCCGCTCCATGGAGCGGTTGGCGCGGTAGGTGTAGATGCTGATCCCGGCCGGTTTCTGCGCTGCCGAGTTGGCGACCATGTTCACCAGGCCGTCGATGAAGTCGGTCGGCTCACTCGGAATATCCAGCGGGTTCCAGCGCAACCGGTTGGGCGTGATCTCGCCCAGCGGCCCGCCTGCCAGCTGGCGATCCAGCTTGGCGAAGGCCGGGTGGTTGGCCGATGGCTGGATACGGTACATCCAGGTGCGCCGCGCTTCGCTGCGGGCCATGGTGAAGGCCGTACCGGAGAAGAGTTCGGTGTAGAGGCCGTAAGGGGCTTTTTGCGGGGAGTTCTGGCCGACGGGCAAGGCGCCTGGCAGCGCCTCGCTGGAAAACTGGTTGCCGAAGCCCGACTGGTACGCAAGCCCGGACGCCGTGGAATCGAGGTTCATGGAGCCTCCTGGAAGTGGAGTTGGCAGCGGCCTGCGACTCCATGGGGAGAGCTCTGGGCACGCCTGCGTTATTTTTATCGTAATCCAATTACGGATAACGTAATTTGATTGGTATTGACCGTCAAGCTATAAAGACGCCCATTCGTCCCGGGATCACACCGCCTCCATGGAAAAGCCGCGCAGCACCAGCGACAGCAACGGTAAACAGAAAGTCCGCTCGGCCGAGGTCGGCACCGACATCCTCAAGGCCCTGGCCGAGCTGTCGCCGGCGACCTCGCTGTCGCGCCTGGCCGAACATGTGCAGATGCCGGCGAGCAAGGTTCACCGTTACCTGCAGGCGCTGATCGCCAGCGGCTTCGCCGAACAGAACACCGCCACCAACCACTATGGCCTGGGCCGCGAGGCCTTGCGGGTGGGCATGGCGGCGCTGGGCAGCATGGACGTGTTGAAGGTCGCCGCCCTGCCCCTGGCCGAGCTGCGCGATGAATTGAACGAGACCTGCTTCCTCGCGGTATGGGGCAACCAGGGCGCGACCGTGGTGCATATCGAACCGGCCGTGCGGGCGGTGACGGTGGTGACCCAACTGGGTTCGGTGCTGCCCTTGCTCAGCTCGTCCACCGGGCTGGTGTTCGCCGCCTACCTGCCGAATCGCGAAACCGTCGATTTGCGCGAGCAGGAACTCAAGGCCCACGCGCCCCATGCGCTGGCGGACGAGCAGGCCTATGCCGCCCTGTGCGAGCAGATCCGCCAGCGCGGCCTGCACCATGTGCACGGCCTGCTGATGCCCGGCGTGGATGCCTTGTCGGCACCGGTGTTCGACGCCACCGGCAAGGTCGCCGCCGTGCTGACGGTGGTCGGCCCGACCTCGCTGTTCCACGCCGACGAAAACGGCCCGGCGGCGCAACGCCTGCTGGCCGCGTCCCAGGCGGTGAGCTGGCGCATGGGTTACCAACCCTAGACGCGGATCCATCCAATCGTCAGCTTTGCGGCCGCTGCGCGACCGATCGCAGGCTGCGCCAGCGGCTACAACAACCCCGACCTCTGTAGCCGCTGCCGAAGGCTGCGATCGGCGGCGCAGCCGTCGTAAAAGAGGGCCACGCGGTTTAGCAGATGCACCGCGCCGTCAGGTTGGCGGCCCTGATAGCTGTCCGACCACTACATCAATCCCAACGCCTTGGCCTTGGCCACGGCCTGGGTGCGGCGCTCCACCCCGAGCTTGCTGTGAATGCGCCGCGCATGGGTCTTCACCGTGTGCAGGGAAATGAACAATTGCTCGGCGATCTGCTGGTTGGAGCTGCCCAGGGCGATCAGTTGCAGCACCTCCAGTTCCCGCTGGCTCAGCGGGCTCTCCCCTGCCGCCGGCAACGGCATGGGCGCTTCGGGTTCGGCCACCGGCTGGACGTCAAACATCCGCGGCTGACGCAGACGCAACTCATGCAGCGCCTGGTGCAGGTTGCACCGGGCACCGAGTTCCAGCCCCTCCTGCAAGGCACGGGCGGACAACGCCCGATCCCCCAGCAGGAAAGCGACCTCGGCCAGGGCCAGGTGCAACTCGGTCTGCAGGCACAGCATGCCCCGTTGCCGGGCCTGTTCGAGCAGGCGCTGCAAGTTTGCCACCGGTGCCTCGGCACGCTGCAGGTACACCTCGGCCAGCACCAGCAGGTACTCGATACGCGGAATCAGTTCGAGGGTGGCCGGTGGCGCCTGGCGCGCCTGGGGCCCGCGATAGTGACGCAGCACCCGGCTCAAGGCCTCCTGGGCCAGTTCCGGCCGCCCCTGCTGCAACCAGAACACGCTGCTGACCTGCAGCAGCACGGCGCGGTACACCGTGTCCGGGATCTGCCGTTGCTGCATCAGCCGCTCGGCATCGCGCAGGCGCACAAACGCGTGGGCATAGTCGCCCTGGTTGGCGGCCAGGAACGCCTGGCCGAGAAACCCGTACAGGGCGCGCTTGTCGTGACTGAGCAGACAGCGTTCGAGCCCGCTCTGGAAATGCCCGGCGGCCTGTTCCGCCTGCCCCTGGCGCAAGGCCAGGCGCCCTTGGCGCAAGGCGATACGACCCAGCAGCGGGCCGACCCGATAAGCCTGGCGACTCAACAATTGCTGCACATCGTCCAGCAGGCTCTGCGCCCTGTGGGGCGCCCCACGCTGCTCCAGCAGTTGGGCATGGTCCAGCTCCAACAGCGCTTCGAACAGCAATGAACCCTGGGCCCGGGCCAGGCACAGCGCCTCGCGGTTGAGCATCTGCGCCACGTCCAGTTCGCCCCGGAGCAAGGCCTGCTGGGTCAGGCCCGAAAGGCACAGCAGGCGGGTCGGCCAGGCATGGGCCGGCAGTTCGGTCAGCGCCTCGAGAAAATGCATCCGCGCCGGTTCCATCAACCCTTGCAGATGCAGCAGCCAGCCCTGCTGCGCCTGCCAGCGCGCCACCAGTTGCCGCTGCCCGGAGGCCGTCGGCTGCGGCGTGAAACGCGCCATCTGCGCCACGCAGTGTTGCGCCTGGTCGAAACGCCCGGCGAACAGCAAGGCCGCCGTCAACAGCCCGACCAACTGCGGGCTGCCGAGCAGCAGTTCCTCGCCCTGCTGCTCATGCAAACGCAACAGCAACACCACATTCTGCTGCTCGAACAGGTGCTCGAAACTGAAGTGCTGCAACAGGCTGACCGCCACTTCGTATTCCTGCGCCAGCAACGCCTGCTCGAACGCCGCCTGCCAGTCCTCCTGCGCGGCGAACCACTGGCAGGTGCGGCGATGCCAGGAGCGTCCCGCCGGCCAGGGCTCGTCGCGCATCAGCAGGGCCAGGGGCGCGAACACTTGCAGCCACTCCGGCGCAGCCTCCCAGGGTTCGATGAAGCAGCCCAGTTCCTGCAATGTCCGCAGGTACTGGGCACCCTCCCCGGCGCCGAACAAGTGCTCGCACAACGCGGCATTGAAGCGCGGCAGGTGCGCCAGCACATGCCAGACCTCGGACAGCTCCGCCGGCAACACGCTGAACAACTCGTGCTCCAGGTATTCCAGCAGGGTATTGGGTCGCCCCTGCCGGCATGGCGTGGCCACCAGCTCGCTGCCTTCGAGCAGGGCGATGCGCACCCCGGCGCACCAGCCGGCACTGCGCTGGAAAATCCGGCTGGCGGTGTGGATCGACAAAGGCTGCGGCAATTGTTGCAGCAGTCGCTCGATGTCCTCCTGGGTGAACGCCAGCTCGGGCCCCGTGCATTCGTAGAGCTGGTCGTCGAGCAGCAGCCGCGGCCAGTTGCATTGCGGCCGGCGGCGGCCGCCCAGCCACCAGGTCAGCGCCGGATTGCTGATCGCCAGCAGGCGGTCGAGCAGCAGGTCCAGCGGCGGCGCGGCGACCCGGCAGTAATCATCGAGGAACAGCCAGGTCGGGCTCTGCACCTGCGCCAGATGGTCCAGCACGGCGGCCTCGTCCGATACGGCCAGACCCAACGTCCGCGCCAGCTCGCCGCACAGTTGCTGCGGTGTCTGCGCGGCCCCGGCCTGGGGCAACCAGCACACCCGGCACCCGGCCGGCGCCTGCAACAGGCATTCGGCGAGCAGGGCCGTCTTGCCGCTGCCAGCCGGCGCACAAAGCAATTTCACCCGGGCGGGCGATGCCAGGAGCGGGGCACTCAAACGGCTGCGGGACAGGTGATGGGAGGACAAACGGGGCAGGAATCCAGGACAGGGAGTCATGGCGGTCATTGCGGCGTGCCTTTTTATAGTTTTAGCCTGCGTGCCCCCACCCTAGCCTTGTCGCCGGTGCTTGTTGAGAAGTATTCAGCGCGCTGATCCGCGCCCATAAAAAAGGCGACCAATCGGTCGCCTTTTGCCATCGTTTGTATCCCGGGCCTTACCGAACGCCGGTTGCGCGCAGGGCGGCCGGAGTGTAGTCGGCGGCCTTGGCGGCGAAACCGAACTCGAAGCTGTGCTTCTCTTCGTTCTTCATCCCCAGGGCGAGGTAGCGCCCGGCGATGATGTCGTACAGCGCTTCGAGGGTGTAGGCCGGTACCTGGGCGTTGTAATAGAACTGCGCATGCCCTTCGGCCACCCGCCACAGCTGGCCGCGACCGTCGTAGTGGTCCACCAGCGCCACCTGCCAGCTGTCCTCGTCGATGTACATGTGGCGCTTGGCGTAGATATGCCGCTCGCTCGGCTTGACCGTGCCGACCACTTCCCAGACCCGGTGTAGCTCGTAGCGGGTCAAGTCCTGGTTGATATGCCCGGCCTTGATGATGTCGTCGTACTTGAGGCTCGGCGAATCCAGCTTGTAGCTGTTGTAGGGGATGTACATCTCCTTCTTGCCCACCAGCTTCCAGTCGTAGCGGTCCGGCGCGCCGGAGAACATGTCGAAGTTGTCCGAGGTGCGCAGGCCGTCGGCGGCGGTGCCCGGCCCGTCGTAGGCCACTTGCGGGGCGCGGCGCACACGGCGCTGGCCGGCGTTGTAGATCCACGCCAGGCGCGGTTCCTTCACCTGGTCGAGGGTTTCGTGCACCAGCAGCACGTTACCGGCCAGGCGCGCCGGAGCGGTCACCGCCTGCTTGAAGAAGGTCAGCACGTTGGCGCCTTTCTCCGGGTCCAGGTCGGGGATCTGCTGCGGCACCGCCACCTCTTCCTCGAAGCGGATCGGCGTGTAGCTGCCGTTGGTCTGCGGCGTGGCCTGGGTGATGATCCGGCGCAGGTTGCCGCCGCGATAACGGGTGGTGTGGTTCCACAGCACTTCCACGCCGGTCTTCGGAATCGGGAAGGCGTAGTAGCGATTGCCGGTGAAATTGGCCAGGCCGTTGCCTTCGTTGATCGAGGTGACGTTCAACGCGCTGCGCTTGGCCGACTCGTAGATGTCCGCCGGCAGGCCGACCGTGCGGTGGGTCGGGTAGACCGGGATCTTGTAGGTTTCCGGGTAGCGCTTGAACATCGCCACCTGGCCGTCGGACAGCTTGTCCTTGTACTTGTCGACAGTGGCCGCGGTGATGGTGAACAGCGGCTTCTCGCTGGCGAACGGGTCGGCGAGGAAGCCCTTGGCATCCACCGCCCCGGCGTTCTTGCCGATACCACCGGTCCAGGCCGGGATCGAGCCGTCGGCATTGCCGGCCTTTTCCGCGCCGAGCGGGGTCAGGCTGGTGCCGAGCTTGTCCGCTTCCTGCGGGGTGACCGCCGCCATCACGTTGACCGCCAACAGGGTCAAGGCCAGGGCACCGCATTGCAAAATCGTCTTGCGCATAAAGTTGTCCTTCTTCAGGGCCGGATCAGAAGTTCACGCCGAAGCTCAACGCGAGGAAGTCGCGGTCTTTGAGGGTGTTGTAGTCACCGCCGAAAAAGTCGGTGTAACTGAGGCTGGCGGTGTAGGTGTTGCGGTAGTCGGCATCGACCCCGAGGCTCACCGCCTTGGCGCCTTCGTTGAACAGGCCATTGGGCCCGTAGCCATTGACGTCGTGGGACCAGGACAGGTTGGGCTTGAGGTTGATCCCGGCGATCAGGTTGTTGTAATCGAGGATCGCCCGGGCGCGATAACCCCAGGACGTGGCGGTGACGAAACCGTCGGTATCGCCACCGAAACCGTACTGGCCGTAGACCGAATCGCGGCCGTAGCGCAGCTGGCTTTTCGACTCCAGGCCACCGACATGCACGATCGCCGCCTCGCCCACCAGGGTCAGGCGGTCGGCGCCCAGCACCTGGTCGAAGAACTGGGTCAGGGTGCTCTGGACCTGGGTGATTTCCTTGCGCCGGTAACCGGTGTTGTCGGCGCCCGCCGAGGTCCGCACCGGCGACGCCAGGCCACCGGCGATGGGGTTGACCAGGGCCAGGGTCAGGTCGTTGGTGTTGATCTGCACCGGGGCGTTGGGCCGGTAGCTGATCTCGCCGGTCCAGGCGGTGCCGGTGGGCAGCGTGGTGGAGAAGCTGGCGCCGTACAGGCGGATGTCTTCCGGGTACTCGAGGTAGTACTGGCCACGCCCGAGCATCACGCTCTGGGCCAGGGCCGAACCGGTGCCCGGGGCGATGCGGTTGGCGGTGCTGACGATCCCCGGAATGCTCGCCAGAGTGCTGCTCCCGGCGGTGATGGTGCCAACCGTCGGGGTGCGCGCGTGGTAGTTCATGAAGTACAGCCCGTACTCGGTGTCGTCGCCCAGCCAGCGCAAGGCGGTGCCCCACTGCCCGGAGTCGCGGGCATCGCGGTCGCCGGCGCGGCCGATCACCACGCCTTCGGGGGCCACGGTGAAGCCCTGGCCGAACGCTGCGGCAATCGGTTGCAGCGGGCGGATCGCCGGGCTGCCGACGGTGTAGCCAGTGGTGCAGCCGTCCGCCACCACGTCGTTGCCGAAGAAGGTGCCGCAGTTGTCGACCACGGTCTGGTCCCACTCCAGCTGATAGAAACCTTCCACGGTCAGCTGGTCGGTCAGGCCCTGGGAAGCGAACAGCATGTTCACCGGGATCAGGCCTTCCTTGATCTCGGCACCCGGGCGGCGAAACGCCGAGACGTCGATCGGGTTGATGCTGTTGATCGAGTTGCCGATGAAGGTGCTTTCGCCCCAACTGACCACCTGCTTGCCGGCGCGCACGGTGCCCGGCAGGTCGGCGATGGAGTAGTTGTGATAGATGAAGGCATCGAGGATCTGCCCGCCGGACGACTTGGCGCCCTCCTTGCGGTTGTGGTCGCTGATGGGCTTGAACTCGCGGTCTTCGTCCTTGAGTTCGAAGTCGTACCAGTATTTGCCACGGACGAAGACGCCGGTGTCGCCGTACTTCAGTTCAAGGTCATGGATGCCCTTGAAGATCTTCGAAAAGGTCTCGCCCTTCTTGAAATTCAGGCGCCCGTCGTCGCCGGTGGAAGACTGCCCGCGACCGCCGTTGGAAACGCCCACCAGGTCCTTGTCGGCATCGCGCATGCCCCAGCTGGCGCCGATGGACAGCGAAGAATCGAACTGCCCCTCGATCTCCCCGATGTTGAATGAAACGGCCTGCGCCTGGGCGCAGCCCCCCAAGGCCACCGCGACGGCCAGCGCCCGCGGTGTGAAGATGGCGCGCATTGTTGTTTTTGTCATGCGTCTTCCCCGGTGAGTGACAGAAGGCCTCACCCTACTGCCGGCGCACAGGAGCGATAAGCGCACCAAGGAGGTATTCGCGTTGTCGCCCAAAAGGATGAATGCCCTCGCCAGCCGGGCCTTTGCGCGGTGCATCGACGGGCTGGATGGACGGGTATCAGGTGGATGGATTGCGCCCTTGCAGGGCATGTCCGCGCGACGTGCACTACTATTGCCCAGGCTGTAACAGTCCTTGTCCACAATCGCTATTTTTCATTGCACAGCCAGCCCTTATTCTGGCCTCGCTCTCACGGCAAACCGCCACGCAGAGTCGCCCAGAGGTGTGATCACGCCACCTTGGGGGCAAGAGGATTCAGAAGGTTTGAAGCAACGATATTCAGATCTTCACCGGGTGTTCACTGACGTTGATTTGTTGCTCCTTGATCTAACGTCTTCCTTCGGCCGCTGCCTTGCAGCGGCCTTTTTTATGCCCGGGGTTTTCTGTAGGAACGAGCTTGCTCGCGATAGCCGCAAAGCGGCGCTCCATCAGCCACATTGCATCATCGTTGACGATCTTCGCGAGCAAGCTCGCTCCTACAGAGGAGGCATTTCAGCCTTTGCGCTCATCGGGTTCGCAGTGGAAGCGATGCAACAGACGATGGGCCACCGGCGCCAGGATCAGACCGAAAGCGGCGACGAACACCAGGTTGGTATAGAGGCCGTAACTGGCGAAGAACAGCTTGCCCCCCGCCGTGGCGGGCATGGCCGCGGGGCCGATGCCACCAAGAACCATCGCGGCATTGAACAAGGCGTCGTCCCAGCTGACGCCCGGCTCGAAATACAGATGCCCGGCAATCCCCAGCAACAGCGAGATACCGATCAGGCCCAGGGTGGCCAGGACGTGCAGGAACAAGCGACGCAGAAACAGCAGGTGCGACAACAGCGGCTGGTTTTTTGATTCGTACATGGGCTGCCTTCCTTATGCGGTCGATGTTCGTCGAGGATAGGGACCCACGCATAAGGAGTACAGCCGCGCAGGACGCGGCTGTGGGGACGGTGCAAGCTTGGCTGGGGGAAGCCTTCAGATCGCGTATTTCTGCAGGTTCTGCATCATCTCTTTCAAGGCTTCGATGTTGTCCTTGGGGTGCGCCGCGCCTTCGAAGTCGCAGATCTGCTGCCAGTGGGCGGCGACATCTTCCGGGGAAAAACCTTCACGCGGATCGAAGCCCAGGCCCAGGCTGCGCTCCCAGCGCACCTTGCCCATCCAGCCGCCGCCGACCTCGAACAGGCCGGAGGTCTCCTGGCAGTTCTCGCTGCCCAGGTACACCACCAGCGGGCTGACCAGTTCCGGCTTGAGTTGCTCGAACACCTGGGGCGGGATCAGCCCTTCGGTCATCCGCGTGCCGCCGGTTGGCGCGATGGCGTTGACCAGGATGTTGTTCTTGCGGCCTTCGATGGCCAGGGTGCGGGTCAGGCCGTAGAGGCCGAGCTTGGCCATGCCGTAGTTGGACTGGCCGAAGTTGCCGTAGATGCCGGAGGTGGACGCGGTGAAGATCACCCGGCCATAACCCTGCTCGCGCATGTACGGCCAGGCGGCGCGGGTCACCTTGTAGGCGCCTTCGACATGGACGCGGTACACCAGGTCCCAATCGGCGTCTTCCATCTTGTGGAAGGTCTTGTCGCGCAGGATGCCGGCGTTGTTCACCACCACATCCACCCGGCCGAAGGCATCCAGGGCGTTCTGCACGATCTTGTCGCCGTCGGTCACCGAGTCGTGGTTGGCCTCGGCGATGCCGCCGGCTTCGCGAATCTGCGCCACCACCCGGTCGGCCGCCGAGGCATTGGCGCCCTCGCCCTGGGTCGAACCGCCCAGGTCGTTGACCAGGACCTTCGCCCCGTGCCGGGCGAACAGCAATGCATGAGCCTGCCCCAGACCGCCGCCGGCACCGGTGACGATCACGACTTTATTCTCGAAGCGCACAGACTCACTCATACCGAACTCCCACAGGCCAGATGGACAACAGACGGACAATGGCTTCGAGTGTCAGGCACGCGGCTGGCGGTCACAATAAACACGGCTGAAGCTGAATGGTGCGCAATAAGGCAGGGGGATGATCGAGGGGGAACGACGGCGTGGGCCGCATCGGCGTCTGGCATGCACAGGCCAAGGCCGCAGAACCGCGGTAGCTACGGACAGCGCGGGGCGCTCAGGAGCAGGCCAGTTTTCGCGGTGGAAACTCCAGGCTTTCGCGAAAGGCCAGATAATGCTTGAGCACCTGGACCGGGGCCTCGGTCTGCGGGTAGTGACCGATCCCGGCCAGCAGCACGGTATCCGGGGCGGGGATCAGTTGGCAGTAGCGCTCGACCATGTGCGCCCCGGAAATCGGATCCACCGCGCCGTCGATCACCCGTAGCGGCACCTCGCCGCGCTGCATCGCACTCACCCAACGGTCGCGCTGCACCCGGCGCTCGGGAATGTAGCCGATCAACTTGTGCAGGATCCGCGGGCCGTTATTGGCCTCCACCAGGCTCCAGAAGTCATCCAGCACGCTTTCGCTGGGCCGGGTCTGCGGGCCGAAAATCTGGCTGAAACTCTTGGCCAGGCCCTCACGGCTGAAGGCGCGACCGAGCATCCAGCCCAGCGGGCTGAGCAGCAGCTTCTGCGTCAGCACCGGGCGATGGGTTTCCGGGAACAGGCCGCCGTTGAGGAACACACAGCTGGCCATGTTGCAACGCTCTTCGTAGTGCCGGGCGAGCATTTCCTGGGCGACGCTGTCGCCATAGTCGTGGGCCAGCAGATGCACGGGGCTATCGATCCCCAGATGCTCGAGCAAGGCCTGCTGCAGGTCCGCCTGTTCCAGCAGGCTGTACTCGTGGTCCCGCGGCTTGGCCGAATCGCCAAACCCCAGCATGTCGCAGGCGATCACCCGATAGCGCTGCGCCAGGGGCTGCCACAGGTAATGCCAGTCCCAGGCGGCGGTGGGAAAACCATGGATCAGCAGCAGCGGCTCGCCCTGCCCCGCGGTCCAGTAGCGAATGGCATGGCCGCGAAACGCGAAGCTATGTCCGCGCTTGCGCCACACGCACAGAGGAATCTCGGCCATAGGCATCAGAGTTTATAACCCGCGTCTTGTTTATCGAGTTTGCGCAGCAGTGCCGGCCATGCCAGCGCGCCGCCCATGCCTTGAGCGCTTTTGGTGACCCCGGCGATCATCGCCTTGGCCCCGGCCAGAATCTGCGGCTCGATGGCGATCAGTTGCGCCGCACCGTTCTGCGCCAGCACCTGGATCTCGCAGGCGCGCTGGAAGGTGAACATCATCAGGAAGGTGTCGGCGATGGTGCCGCCACAGGTCAGCAGACCGTGGTTGTGCAGCATCAGGAAATTGCTGTCGCCGAGGTCGGCCTGCAGCCGGGCCTTTTCCTCGTGGTTCAGGGCCACGCCCTCATAGGCGTGATAGGCCAGGCTCGACAGCACGAACAGCGATTGCTGGCTGATGGGCAACACCCCCTGCTGCTGCGCGGACACCGCGACCCCGGCCGCGGTGTGGGTGTGCAGCACACAGGCCACATCGTGCCGCACTTCGTGCACGGCGCTGTGGATGGTGTAGCCGGCGGGGTTGATCTCGTAGGGGCTGTCCATCAGCTTGTTGCCGGCCTGGTCGACCTT
This sequence comes from Pseudomonas sp. FW305-25, assembly GCF_017351415.1. Classification (NCBI taxonomy): domain Bacteria; kingdom Pseudomonadati; phylum Pseudomonadota; class Gammaproteobacteria; order Pseudomonadales; family Pseudomonadaceae; genus Pseudomonas; species Pseudomonas sp. FW305-25. The sequence continues at coordinate 97,855 of NZ_JACNDE010000003.1, forward strand.
CACCAGGCTGGAGGCGGTGATCTCATGGAACATCAGGCCGAACGGGTTGATCAGGAAATCTTCGGTGCCAGGGACCTTGGCGGAAATGTGGGTGAAGATCAGATCGTCCCAGCCATGCATCGCCACCAGGCGGTAGCAGGCGGCCAGGTCGACGCGGGTTTGCCATTCGGCGGTGCTGACCTGGTCTTTCACACTCGATGTCGATTGAACGGAGGATAGGCTCACGGCAAGGACCTCAGTGACGGCAGTTTTTTTATTATTTTTTCGGACGTGGGGTCAGTCTAGTCAGCCCCTCGGGTTCAGGTAGTTGCCTTGGCAGCCAGCTTACTGACCGAGCGGGTCAGTGGTTATTTTAGTTGCAATCGGCACAGGTCAAACGTCAAAGCAACGACGCCAATAAAGGGGCGGCGAACAGGTTCAGCAGGCCCGTGAGGACCATCACCAACCCAGCCACCGAGCCCTCTTCGCCGCCGACTTCATGGGCGCGGCTGACCCCCGCGCCGTGGGCGCCGACCCCGAACAAAGCACCGCGAGCCAGGGCGCTGCGCAGCGGCAGCCACTTGAGCAGGACACCGCCAAGCATGGCGCCGAACACCCCGGTAAACATCACGAACACCGCCGTCAGTTCGGGCACGCCGCCCAGGTCATGGGCCAGCGGCATGGCGAAGGGCGTGGTGATCGAACGCGGCACCAGCGACATAGTCACCGAGCTGTCCAGGGCCAGCACCCGCGCCAGTCCGAAGGAGCTGGCGATAGACGCCGCGCTGCCGGTCAGCATGCCCAGGAGCAAGGCCGACCAATGCCGCGCCAACAGCTGCCGCTGCTGCCAGATCGGCACTGCGAAAGCCACGGTGACCGGCCCCAGCACCAGCATCAGCCAATGGGTATTGGCGGCGTATTCGGCATAGGCGGTGTGCAGCGGCACGGCGATCGCCAACAGCAGGGCCGGCACCAGGATCAGCGGCGACAGCAGGTAGCGCCCGGTGCGCCGGTAGATCCAGCGGCTGAACAGATAGGCCGCGAGCGTCAGCAGCAGCCAGAACATCGGCATGGGTTCAAGCGTCATGGCGCATTCTCCAGCGGCACACCCACTCCACCGTGAACGCGGTGACCAGCATCACCATCAGCGTACTGACGCCAATCACCAGCAGGATCCGCCAGCCGTCCTGGCGCAGCAGGCCGCCGTAGTCCAGCAGGCTCATCAGCGCCGGAATGAAGAACAGCAGCATCTCGGCCATCAGCAGGCCCGCGCCCATTTGCAGCGCCGCCGGCTTGACCCAGCCCAGGGCAAACGCCAGCAACAGCAGGGCCAGGCCGATCACGCCGCCAGGAATCGGCCACGCCAGCCACCCGGCCAGCTGGCAGCCGAACAGATAAATAGCCAGCAACACCGCCAGTTCGGATAACAGGCGACCCAGGTGTTTCAAGGTGGAAGCGTTCATGGAATTCGGTCCTCGCAGGCCTGCATTTTAGGCAAGCGCCTGCCATCACCGAAGCGAATTGTTAGACTAGAAGCCATTCCAGAATAGAATTAAGGCACGGACCCAAAACATGGACTTCAAACAACTGCGCAGTTTTGTCGAAGTGATTCACCAGGGCGGCTTCACCCAGGCCGCCAAGACCCTGCACATCAGCCAGTCGGCGGTGAGCAAGCAAATCGCCCAGCTGGAGCAGAGCCTGGGCACGCCATTGCTGGATCGCCAGGGCTCGCACATTCATCTCACCGCCGCCGGCAGCGTGGTGCTGCAACGCGCCGAAGGCATGCTGCGCCTGCGCAATGAGTTGCTCAGCGAGCTGGACGACCTGAGCCTGTTGGCCCGTGGGGAATTGCGCCTGGGCCTGCCCCTGCTGGGCAGCGACGCACTGTTCGCCGGCCTGTTCGCCGAGTACCGCAGGCGCTACCCGAACATCAGCGTGCAGTTGCTTGAAGGCGGCAGCCTGAATATCGAGCAGGCGGTGCTCAACGGCGAACTGGAGATCGGCGGCAGCCTGACACCCAAGGATCCAACCTTCGCCTACCAGCCTTTCTGCGACGAACCGCTGGATGCCTTGCTACCGGCCGATCATCCACTGGCGATCAAGGCTCAGGTGCGCCTGGAGGAACTGGCGGACACGCCGTTCCTGCTTTATCAGCGCAGTTTCGTGCTCAACGACCGGCTGTTGCAGGCCTGTCAGCAGGTGGGGTTCACCCCGAAGGAAGGTGGGCGCAGCGGCCAGGCGGACTTTCTCGCCGCCCTGGTGGCCGCCGGGCAAGGCGTGGTGCTGTTGCCCAGCGTGGTGGCGCGCGGCCTGGTGCGGCCCGGCGTGGTACGCCTGACGCTGCAAGCGCCCGACTACCTGCGCTGGGACATCGCCTTCATCTGGCGCCAGGGCGCCTATCTGTCCAAGGCCGCGCAAGCCTGGCTGGCGCTTTTGCGCGAGCGGCCGGTCAGCCGCGCAGAGCGCTGATCAACTCGGCCAGCCAAGGCTCGGCGTCGGTTTCCGGGGTCACGCTTTCGCTGGCGTCCAGGCGCAGCATTGCCAGCACTTCACGCACGCCCAGCTCGGCGAACAGCTCGCGCATCTGCTCGCCACCGCCACAGAAGGTGTCGCCATAACTCGAATCGCCCAGGCCGATCACCGCGCCGGGCAAACCGCGCCAGGCCGCCGGCAGTTGATCACGAATGGCCGAATACAGCGGCAGCAGGTTGTCCGGCAACTCGCCCATGCCGGTGGTCGAGGTCACGGCCAGGAACGCCTCGGGGCCGAACGCCTGGACATCCGCCAGGGTCGCACGCGGGTTGTGCCAGGCCTCGAAACCTGCGGCATTGAGGAGTTTGGCGGCGTGCCGGGCGACTTCTTCAGCCGTGCCGTACACCGAGCCGGAAAGGATGGCGACTTTCATCAATCTGATCCTGAAGCTGAGTAAAAGACTGGGATATTAACAGTTGCGCGAAAAAATCCAGCCTTGTAGCGCGATTTACCCATAATGGCCAGTGGACAGCTTCGCGCCATGTCTTAGAATTGCCGCCATCTGCCGATCGACTGCGGAAAGCCTCCGATGATCAACGCCCATCTGCTGCAACTGGTGATCAACGCCTCCAACGACGGGATTGTCGTGGCCGAACAGGAAGGCGAAGACAACATCATCATCTACGTCAACCCGGCGTTCGAACGGCTCACCGGCTACAGCGCCGACGAGGTGCTGTACCAGGATTGCCGCTTTCTCCAGTCGGGCGACCGGGACCAGCCGGCAATCCCGCTGATTCGCCAGGCCTTGGATAGCGGCCAGCCCTGCCGCCAGGTGCTGCGCAACTACCGCAAGGACGGCAGTCACTTCTGGAACGAACTGTCGATCACCCCGGTGTTCAACGAAAGCGACCAGTTGACCTATTTTGTCGGGGTGCAGAAAGATGTGACGGCCCAGGTCAAGGCCCAGCAACGGCTGGCGCAGGTGGAAAAGGAGCTGGCCGAAACCCGCGCGGAACTCGCCGCTTTCCAGGCGACGAGCGGCTCTAACAAGATGCCGAATTAGTTGTCAGTACGCTTAATCACCAATGATTTTTTCACCTTCCCCTTCGAGCAACATCATGCGCCGTGACGCTCTCCTCACCCAGGATGAACTGGACTTCATTCAGACCATGCAGCACAACCCGCAACTCAACATGCGGGATGCGAACTCGAGCCTGCTGGTGAATGGGGGCTCACAGATCCGCGACCTGCTCACCCGCCTGGCGGCCAATGAGCAAGTGACCATTCAGGCGCACTTTGAAAACCAGCAGATGACCTTTCCCCTGCACCTGGTGGAAGACGAGTTCCACGCGCTGCATCTGCGCCTGGGCGTGCCGAGCATCTTCGAGGATGGGCCGAGGGTCCGCCCCTGGCGCCTGACGCTGGCGGAGCCGGTGGCCTTGGAAAACGCCAAGGGGCAGCCCACTGCGCTGTGGGTGCATGAGGTGTCGTTCAACAGCGTGTTGCTGGAAATCCGCAACCGGGCCAAAGCGCCAAAGCAGTTCGCCCAGTGGTTCAGCCCGTCGGGCTACGAGCGCATCGCCCTGCGCGGCCGCCTCGAGCGCCAGACCAACGCCGGTTTCTATGCCTATCGGTTGAACCAGAGCGACACGGATGAAACCGAGCGCCTGCGCCAGTTCATCCTGCAACAGCACCGCCTGGCACACCCCAACCTGCATATCTGAAATCGCAGCTTTTGGCTGCCTGGGTATGCGCTCAGGTATCGAGCGTACCGCTGAGAAACTGCCGCAGGCGCTGCATCATCAAACGCCCGTCACTCCCCAGGCAGCCCACCGGCGAAGCACTCAGGCTGTCCTGGGCCAGCTCGGCGACATCTCCCGCCAGCATCAGCGGACACTCCAGGGTCAGCGCCAGGCGGTTCAAGCGTCGAGGCAACTCCGGCGCCGGCGCGTGATTGGAAAACAGCACCAGCGCCTGGGGCTTGATCTTCTCGCAGACCAGGGTCAGCTCGTCGAACGGCTGCCCCAGCGCCAACACCCGGACTTCCAACTCGGCACTGCCCAGCATCAGCGCCGCCACCAGCAATTCCAGCTCCCGGCATTGCCCGGCAAGCGCCGCCAGCAGCACCGGGTGCAGCGCTTGGCCGCGCTGCAACAGCAGGCGCTGGGAGACCCGCGAACGCAGGAAGTGATCGAAGAACAGCCATTCGCTGGTGTGGCCGTAAGGTTCCTGGTGCTGCGCCAGTTGCCGCCAGAACGGCATGAGGATGTCCTGGAACACCACTGACAGCGAATAGCTGGAGAAGATCTGGCCGTACAGCCGCTCCAGGTGCGGCTCGTCGAAGCCGCCGACCGCCCGCTTGAGTTGCCCCTGCCACTGCAGGTAATCGTCCGATGCGCTGTTGCCCGGCATGGCCTGCGGCGCCTCGCGGGCGGCCCGGGTCTTGGCGAGGATCTTGCCGACCTTGCTGACCGCAACACCCCGATCGATCCAGCCGAGGATCTCGCGGACCGTCTCGACATCGTGCATCGAATACAAACGGTGCCCACTTTCGGTGCGCGTCGGCTGGATCAATCCATAACGACGCTCCCAGGCCCGCAGGGTCACCGGGTTGATCCCCGTCAACCGTGAAACTTCCCGGATTGGAAACAGATCGTCCTGCGAGGGTTGGTCGAGGGGCTGTGTCGGGCGGGAAAGTTCAGTAATAACGGGCATCTGGGCAGAAAACACCGATGGATAAAGTGACAGCCATTCTACTCCCCATCGGTGACAGTTCTTCAACACAGGGCGAATCGACCGCTGCCTCTGGTGTATTTGTCACAATCAGGAATAATCCTTGCTTGCTTTCACGACGCAGCCCAACACCCCGGTGCTGCGTCCGGCGTACGGCCTTACCCAGGCAGCGCATTGGTTTTACGGAGATACATAATGTCTACCTCACCCGTCACCCTGATGGTCGCCCGGCGTGTCGCCGATGGCCGTTACCAGGACCTGATCGCCTGGCTGCGCGAAGGCGAACAATTGGCCACCGATTTCCCCGGTTATCTCGGCTCCGGCGTGCTCGCTCCGCCGCCCGACGATGACGAATTCCAGATCATCTTCCGCTTCGCCGACGAGCAGACCCTGCACGTCTGGGAGCACTCCGCCTCGCGCACCGCCTGGCTGGCCCGCGGCAGCGACCTGTTCGCCCATCCCCATGAACACCGGGTCAGCGGCATCGACGGTTGGTTCGGCGCGGCCGGCCAGCGCCCTCCGCGCTGGAAGCAGGCGGTGGCCATCTGGCTGGCGTTCTTCCCGGTGTCACTGATTTTCAACTTCATCCTCAGCCCGTTGCTGGGCGAACTCAGCCTGGCGCCGCGGGTGCTCGTCAGCACCCTGGCCCTGACGCCGCTGATGGTCTACTGGTTCATTCCACTGTCCACCCGCCTGTTGTCCGGGTGGCTGAACAGCACGCCGCCCCGTCCGCTGCCGGCAACACCTTCCCCACAGAGCCACATCTAGCAGCCGGCTCGCCGGCGATGAACGATAACGCGGTCTGCCAGATAGACCGCGGCGCCATCATTGCGGGCAAGTCGGATCGCCGCTCGCTCCTGCAGCGGCTTGGGCGAACCCCGCCCCGCGCTGGTATAGTTTTGCTCTACCTGCGACGCGAGCCGTTCATGACTACTTCCCCTGCCCCGATCCTGATCACCGGCGCCGGCCAGCGTGTCGGCCTGCATTGCGCGTTGCGCCTGCTGGAAGACGGTCACCGGGTGATCATCAGCTATCGCACCGAACGCCCCGGCGTGCAGGCCTTGCGCGAGCGTGGCGCGACTGCCCTGTTCGCTGACTTCTCCAGCGAAGCCGGGATCCAGGCCTTCATCAGCCAATTGCACGAGCACACCGACAGCCTGCGGGCGATCGTGCACAACGCCTCGCAATGGCTGGAGGAAACGCCCGGCCAGGAAAGCGCGGCCTTCGCCGACATGTTCAGCGTGCACATGCTCGCGCCCTACCTGATCAACCTGCATTGCGCCGACCTGCTGCGGCGCTCCAGCCCCGCCGACATCGTGCACATCGGCGACGACGTCACGCGCCGCGGCAGCAGCAAGCACATCGCCTATTGCGCCACCAAGGCCGGCCTCGACAGCCTGACCCTGTCCTTCGCGGCGAAATATGCCCCGACAATCAAGGTCAACGGCATCGCCCCGGCTCTGTTAATGTTCAATCCCGACGACGACGCGGCGTACCGCGCCAAGGCCCTGGCCAAGTCCGCCCTGGGCATCGAACCCGGTTGCGAGGTGGTCTACCAGAGCCTGCGTTATCTGCTCGACAACCCTTATGTCACCGGCACGACCCTGACCGTCAACGGCGGGCGGCACCTCAAGTAAGGCTTCCCGCGAGGACGTTGCATGACGCTTTCCCTGCCCCAGCACTACCGCGAGATCCTCAAGGGTCTCGGCGAAGACCCCGAGCGCGAAGGCCTGCTCGACACCCCGCAACGCGCGGCCAAGGCCATGCAGTACCTGTGTCATGGCTACAGCCAGTCGGTGGATGAGGTGGTCAATGGCGCGCTGTTCGCCTCTGACAACGATGAAATGGTCATAGTCGCCGACATCGAACTCTACTCCCTGTGCGAACATCACCTGCTGCCCTTCATCGGCAAGGCCCATGTGGCTTATATTCCCACCGGCAAGGTGCTGGGCCTGTCGAAGATCGCCCGGATCGTCGACATGTTCGCCCGCCGCCTGCAGATCCAGGAAAACCTCACGCGGGAAATCGCCGACGCGGTGCAGCGGGTAACCCAGGCCGCCGGCGTCGCGGTGGTCGTCGAAGCCCAGCACATGTGCATGATGATGCGCGGTGTCGAGAAGCAGAACTCGACCATGCACACTTCGGTGATGCTCGGCGCCTTTCGCGATTCGAGCACCACGCGCCAGGAATTCCTGCAATTGATCGGACGGAGCAAGTAGCAATGCCACAACTTCAGCCAGGAATGGCTCGCATCCGGGTCAAGGACCTGTGCCTGCGGACCTTCATCGGAATCAACGAGGACGAGATCCTCAACAAGCAGGATGTGCTGATCAACCTGACCATCCTGTATGCCGCGCAAGAAGCCGTGCGCGACAACGACATCGACCATGCGCTGAACTACCGCACCATCACCAAGGCAATCATCGCCCACGTGGAGGGCAACCGCTTTGCCCTGCTCGAGCGCCTGACCCAGGAAATCCTCGATCTGATCATGGCCAACGAGTCGGTGCTGTACGCCGAGGTCGAAGTCGACAAACCCCACGCCCTGCGTTTCGCCGAGTCGGTATCGATCACGCTTGCAGCGAGCCGCTAGCTACAAGCGGCAAGCTTCAAGCTGTAAACTTCCAGCCACCGCAATCCATCTTGCAGCTTGAAGCTTGCCGCTTGAAGCTGTCTCAGAGAGACCTATGACCCCCCAACAACGCCTGGAACTCGAAGCCGCCGCCTTCCGCCGCCTGGTCGCGCACCTGGACAGCCGCAAGGACGTGCAGAACATCGACCTGATGAACCTCGCCGGCTTTTGCCGCAACTGCCTCTCCAAGTGGTACAAGGCCGAGGCCGACGAGCGCCAGATCGAGGTCAGCCTCGATGACGCCCGTGAAGTGGTGTATGGCATGCCCTACGCCGAGTGGAAGAACCTCTACCAGAAAGAAGCCAGCGCCGAGCAGCAAGCGGCGTTCGCCAAAGGAAAACCCCATGGCTGACCTGAACACCCTGCGCGCCAGCCTCAAGAGCGGCGAGCACGCCTTCGCCGACACCCTGGCCTTTATCGCCGCCGGCTACGACTACCAGCCGCAGGCCTTCAACAACGGTGGCGTGGAAAACGCCGCCGGGCAGAACGAAGGTTCGTGCAAGACCCTGGGCCTGGCCCTGCTGGAAGGCTTGAGCGACGAGGAAGCGCTGTTGGCGTTCGGCGAGCATTACCGCTCGGTGCTGGCCACCCCTGAAGGCAGCGACCACGGCAATATCCGCGCGCTGATCGCCCATGGCCTGGCGGGTGTGAAGTTTGCCCAGCAGCCACTCAAGCGCCGCTGACCTGTAGGAGCGAGGCTTGCCCGCGATCCAGACAACACGGTGCTGCAGATAGACCGCGTGGAGCCTATCGCGGGCAAGTCGGATCGCCGCCCGCTCGCTCCTACGGAAACAACAGACACAAAAAAACCGGCCTGGGCCGGTTTTTTCATTGCAACGGTCTGAGAATCAAGCGTTCTGCAGGTCGTCCAGGTAACGCTCGGTGTCCAGGGCGGCCATGCAGCCGGCGCCGGCCGAGGTAATGGCCTGGCGGTACACGTGGTCGGCCACGTCGCCGGCGGCGAAGATGCCTGCGATGCTGGTGGCGGTGGCATTGCCTTCACGGCCGCCCTGCACGACCAGGTAGCCGTCCTTCAGCTCCAGCTGGCCTTCGAACAGCGAAGTGTTCGGGGTGTGGCCAATAGCGATGAACACACCGTCGACCTTGATTTCGTCGAAGCTGCCATCGTTGTTCTTCAGGCGCGCGCCGGTGACACCCATGTTGTCGCCCAGCACTTCGTCCAGGTTAGCGTTCAGCTTGAGTTCGATCTTGCCTTCGGCAACCCGGGCATTGAGCTTGTCGATCAGGATCTTCTCGGCGCGGAAGGTATCGCGACGGTGGATCAGGGTGACCTTGCTGGCGATATTGGCCAGGTACAGGGCTTCTTCGACAGCGGTGTTGCCGCCACCGACCACGGCCACTGGCTTGTTGCGATAGAAGAAACCGTCGCAGGTCGCGCAGGCCGACACGCCCTTGCCCATGAACGCTTCTTCCGAAGGCAGGCCCAGGTAACGGGCGCTGGCGCCGGTGGCGATGATCAGGGCGTCGCAGGTGTAGGTCGCGCTGTCGCCGGTCAGGGTGTAAGGCTTGGCGGCGAAGTCCACGGCATTGATGTGATCGAAGACGATTTCGGTCTCGAAACGCTCGGCGTGTTCACGCATGCGCTCCATCAGCGCCGGGCCGGTCAGGCCATGGACGTCGCCCGGCCAGTTGTCGACTTCGGTGGTGGTGGTCAGCTGACCGCCGGCCTGCATGCCGGTAATCAGCAGCGGCTTCAGGTTGGCGCGGGCGGCATAGACCGCGGCGCTGTAACCGGCAGGGCCGGAACCGAGAATAATCACACGCGAATGACGTACATCAGACATGACTCACTCCTATCGACCGGCCCGGATCACTGGCGCGGAACGCCGGATTGCCGGCTGGAATAAAAAAGGACGGCGAAAGCACTTGGGGAAGGCTTCAGGTTCGCCCGTCCGAAAAATAATGGGTGCAGCGTATAGAGGGGGCGAAGATTAAGGAAATACGGTTTAACAATCCAGCTCATAGGAGGTCTCTATCCTGTATCGGCGTATTTACCGGCGCCTTTGTTACAGTTGATGTCGACCTAACGACCGCGCTTTCGCCGGTGGGGCAAAGCCGGTAAGGTCGGCGCGTTTTCCCCCTGCACGGAGCTCCCTATGCCCGCCCCCGTTCTGTCCGGCCCGCAATACCTGCGCGAAGGCCTCAAGCTGGTGCTCAGCCCCGGCCTGCGTCTGTTCGTCCTTTTGCCCCTGGCCATCAACCTGGTGCTGTTCGTCGGATTGATCTATTTCGCCGGCCATCAGTTCAGCCTGTGGGTCGACACCCTGATGCCGTCCCTGCCGGACTGGCTGAGCTTTCTCAGCTACATCCTCTGGCCGCTGTTCGTGGTGCTGGTGCTGCTGATGGTGTTTTTCACCTTCACCATGCTGGCCAACGTGATTGCCGCGCCCTTCAACGGGTTTCTCGCGGAGAAAGTCGAAGTGGTGGTCCGTGGCACCGACGATTTCCCGCCCTTCAGCTGGGCCGAACTGCTGGCCATGATCCCGCGCACCCTGGCCCGGGAAATGCGCAAGCTGGGTTATTTCCTGCCGCGGGCCATCGGCCTGTTCATCCTGTCCTTCATCCCGGTGGTGAACCTGGTGGCCGCGCCGCTGTGGCTGCTGTTCGGCGTATGGATGATGGCGATCCAGTACATCGACTACCCGGCGGACAACCACAAGCTGGGCTGGAACGAGATGCTCGCCTGGCTGCGGGAAAAGCGCTGGCAGAGCATGAGCTTTGGCGGGATCGTCTATCTGGTGCTGCTGATCCCGGTGGTCAACATCCTGATGATGCCGGCGGCGGTGGCCGGGGCGACGCTGTTCTGGGTGAGTGAGCGCGGCGCGGAAAGCCTGGTGACCCAGCAGCGCTGAGCGGGTCACAAATCCATCATCGCAACGTCACAATGACGACATGGCCTCGGTTGAAACTGAGGCCATGACGACAGCTCTGCATATCACTCTGATCACCGAAACCTTCCCACCGGAAATCAATGGCGTGGCCAATACCCTTGGCCGCCTGTGCGATGGATTGCGCGCCCGTGGACACCAGGTGGAACTGATCCGCCCGCGTCAGGGCGCCGATCAGAGCCGGATCAGCGACGAGGGTCTGCTGCTGTGCCGTGGCTGGCCGCTGCCGGGTTATCCGGGGCTGCAATGGGGCCAGTCGTCGATGCACAAGCTGTTGCGGCGCTGGAAACGTCATCGCCCGGATGTGCTGTACATCGCCACCGAGGGCCCGCTGGGCCTGTCCGCGCTGCGGGCGGCGCGGCGCCTGGGGATTTCCGTGGTCAGCGGTTTCCACACCAACTTCCAGCAGTACTCCAGCCAGTACGGCCTGGGTTTGCTGACCCGCCTGCTGACCCACTACCTGCGCTGGTTCCACAACCGTTCCAAGCTGACCCTGGTGCCCAGCGCCAGCCAGCGCCTGGAGCTGGAGCGGCGCAACTTCGAACGCCTGGCGCTGCTGTCGCGCGGGGTCGACAGCCAGCTGTTCCACCCGGCCAAGCGCCTCAACGAACTGCGCCAAGGCTGGGGTCTGGGCAATGACGATATCGCGGTGATTCACGTTGGCCGCCTGGCGCCGGAGAAGAACCTGGGCCTGCTCAAACGCTGCTTCGCTCAGCTGCAGGACACTTATCCACAGCAGTCGATGAAATTGATCGTGGTGGGCGATGGCCCGCAACGCGCGGTCCTGCAGAAGGAGTTGCCGGACGCAGTGTTCTGCGGCTCGCAACGCGGCGAAGCGCTGGCCAGTCACTACGCGTCGGGGGATCTGTTCCTGTTCCCGAGCCTGACCGAAACCTTCGGCAACGTGGTGCTCGAGGCCCTGGCCTCGGGGCTGGCCGTGGTGGCTTACGACCAGGCTGCGGCGGCCCAGCATATTCGCCATGGCTACAACGGTGTGCTGGCGATGCCCGGGGACGAATGCGCGTTCTGCGATGCAGCCAGCTGGCTGCTGGAAGATCCCGAGACCTTGCGCCGGGTGCGCCTCAATGCCCGCCAGCACGCCAGCCGCCAGGGCTGGGCGGCGATCATCGAGCAGTTTGAAACCCAGCTGCGCGGCGCTTGCACGGAAGAAGTGGTGGTGCCTGAGGGGCGGTTGTTGCCCTGAAAACATCGCGAGCAAGCTCGCTCCTACATAGACAGTGCCCGTTGTAGGAGCGAGCTTGCTCGCGATAACGTTTCCCGGGCTGCACTCAGACCAGCGTCATCAACGCCTCACGGCTGAACGGCAGGATGTCCTGCTCGCGACCGTCCCGCACCTTCTGCGCCCAGTCCGGGTCCACCAGCAATGCGCGCCCTACCGCTACCAGATCGAATTCGTCGTTGTTCAGACGCTCCAGGAGCTTTTCCAGGCTCGCCGGCTGCGCCACCTTGTCGGTATTGACCATGAACTGCAGGAACTCGCCGTCGAGGCCGACGCTGCCCACGGTAATGGTCGGCTTGCCGGTGAGCTGACGGGTCCAGCCGGCCAGGTTCAGCTCGGAACCCTCGAACTCCGGCTCCCAGAAACGCCGGGTGGAGCAGTGGAAGATGTCCACACCAGCGTCCGCCAGCGGCTTGAGGAACTCGCCCAGGGCCTCGGGGGTTTGGACCAGGCGGGCGCTGTAGTCCTGCTGCTTCCACTGCGAAAAACGGAAGATGATCGGGAAGCCTGGGCCCACCGCGGCGCGCACGGCCTGGATCAGCTCGATGGCAAACCGCGAACGCTGGGCCAGGTCGCCACCGTACTCGTCGGTACGCTGGTTGCTGCCCTCCCAGAAGAACTGGTCGACCAGATAGCCGTGGGCACCGTGGATCTCCACGCCGTCCATGCCGATGTCCTGGGCATCCTTGGCGGCCTGGGCGAAGGCGGCAATCACTTCGCCGATGTCGTCCCGGGTCATGCCGTGGACCACCACCTGGCCATCCTTGAGTTTTTCCGACGGGCCGTAACCCGGCACGCTGGCGTCCGGCTCGGTGCCCAGGCGGCGCACATTGCCCACATGCCACAGCTGCGGAACGATCTTGCCGCCTTCGGCGTGCACCGCGTCCACCACCTTCTTCCAGCCGGCCAGGGCCGCTTCGCCATAAAAGCGCGGAACGTTCGGATAGCCGTTGGAGGCCTTGTGCCCGACCGTGGTGCCTTCGGTGATGATCAGGCCGACCCCGGCCGCGGCGCGACGACGGTAGTACTCGATGACTTTCGAGTTCGGCACGCCACCCGGGGAAAACGAGCGGGTCATCGGCGCCATCACCACCCGGGTCGACAGCTCCAGGGCACCCAGCTGAAAGGGTTTGAACAAGGCTTGAACGGGCATGCGGTACTCCAGGGCTGACGGTCTTAATCGCGGGAAATGGCAAGTCGGGCGGGTACACCGACGGCCTTATGATGGCGATAATATTCCGTGCCCCAGGCAACGCCCAGCACTATTGATCGGGGTGATTAAGGTGCCAAAGCGGAGGAAAGCGAAGGTGCGCGAACGCGCGGTAAAACCGGCCGGGCAGCGGGGCCCGGCGTGCAGATTCAGCTCAAGGCTTTTTCGATGGCCTGGATGACCGTCGAATCGTCGGGCGCGGTGCGTGGTGAGAAACGCGCCAGGACGCGGCCGTCCTTGCCCAGCAGGAATTTCTCGAAATTCCAGGTGATGTCGCCCGGGAATTCCGCCCCTTCGCCCGCCAGCAGACGGTACAACTGATGGCGCTCCGGACCGTTGACTTCCAGCTTGCTGCTCAACGGAAAGGTCACCCCATAGTTGAGGCTGCAGAATTCCTGGATCTCCTGCTCGGAGCCCGGCTCCTGCCCGGCGAACTGATTACACGGCAGGCCCAGCACGCTGAACCCCTGGCCTTTGTATTGCTGGTAGAGGTTCTCCAGCGCCGCGTATTGTGGTGTCAGACCACACTTGGAGGCGACGTTGACCACCAGCACGACGTGCCCCTTGAAAGGCGCGAGCGGTAGCTCCTGACCATCCAGGGCTTTCAATTTAAGGTCGTGAAAAGCACTCATGACGAACTCCAAATTCCCGTGTTCTTGCAGAAAACAGCCACTCGACAGTACCGCCTGTTGCCCGGCGATAAAAGCCGCCGACTAAAAAGGCGCCCTCGGGCGCCTCTCCAGTCAGACTTGAGCTTAGCGCAGAAATCAGTGGTGATGGCCACCTTCGCCATGGACGTGGCCATGGGCGATTTCTTCCTGGCTGGCGTCACGGATGTCGACAACCTTGACCTTGAAGTTCAGGCGCTGGCCGGCCAGCGGGTGGTTGCCGTCGACGGTCACGTCGTCGCCGTCCAGGTCGCGGATGGTGACGATCTGCATCTGGCCGTCCGGAGCGGAAGCGTGGAACTGCATGCCCACTTCCAGTTCGTCGACACCTTCGAACATGCTGCGGCTCAGGGTGCTGACCAGTTCGGCGGCGTATTCGCCGTAGGCATCTTCCGGCTCAACGGCAACGCTCAGCTCGTCGCCGACGTTCTTGCCTTCCAGGGCCTTTTCCAGGCCTGGAATGATGTTTCCTGCGCCATGCAGGTAGACCAGCGGTGCGCCGCCGGCGGAGCTGTCGATGACCTCACCAGCGTCGTTGGTGAGGGTATAGTCGATGGAGACAGCCTTGTTGGCGGCGATCAGCATGGGGCGAGACCTTTTGCATAAGAATGAAGAACGTCCAAGTTTAGCGAAGCAATCGCCCGAAAGCGAACGGAACCCGGACAAACGGAGCCTGACGCCAGGCTCGACGATCGTCGGCTTTCATCAGGATGAAGACGGCCACTGGGTCGTCGAGCTGTCCTGTGGCCATACCCAGCACCTGCGCCACCAACCGCCCTGGCAATCCCGGGCCTGGATCCTGGATCCGCTCAAGCGTGCGGAAAAAATAGGCCAGCCCTTTGCCTGCGGTTGGTGCGCACAAGGCTCGGTTAGCGCTAACCTTGGCGCCTGAATTTCCGGTAGAGCAGTAAACATAAGCGACTCACCGTGGCCATGCACCCGTCGAGAATCCGCATGCAAACTTTTTTTATCGCGCCCACCGATTTTGGTGTGGGTCTGACCTCCATCAGCCTCGGGCTGGTGCGTACCCTGGAACGGGCCGGCCTCAAGGTCGGCTTCTTCAAACCCATTGCCCAGCCTCACCCTGGCGATACCGGTCCTGAACGCTCGACCGAGCTGGTGGCCCGCACCCATGGCCTGAAACCGCCGCAGCCGCTGGGCCTGGCCCATGTCGAACGGATGCTCGGCGACGGCCAGCTGGACGAACTGCTGGAAGAAATCATCACCCTGTATCAGCAGGCGGCCGTCGGCAAGGACGTGCTGGTAGTCGAAGGCATGGTGCCGACCCGCAGCGCCAGCTATGCCGCGCGGGTCAACCTGCACCTGGCGAAAAGCCTGGATGCCGAGGTGATCCTGGTGTCCGCCCCGGAAAACGAAGTGCTCACCGAGCTGTCCGGTCGCGTGGAGTTGCAGGCGCAGCTGTTCGGCGGCCCGCGCGATCCGAAAGTGCTGGGGGTGATCCTCAACAAGGTGCGGACCGACGAAAGCATGGAGGCCTTTTCCGCCCGCCTGAAAGAGCACTCGCCCCTGCTGCGCAGCGGCGACTTCCGCCTGCTCGGCTGCATCCCCTTCCAGCCGGAACTGAACGCGCCGCGCACCCGCGACGTCGCCGACCTGATGGGCGCCCAGGTGCTCAACGCCGGCGATTACGAAAGCCGGCGCATGACCAAGATCATCATCTGCGCGCGCACCATGCGTAACACAGTGGAACTACTCAAGCCCGGCGTATTGGTAGTGACGCCCGGCGACCGCGACGACATCATCCTCGCCGTGAGCCTGGCGGCGATCAACGGCGTGCCCCTGGCCGGGTTGCTGCTGACCAGCGACACCCTGCCCGATCCACGGATCATGGAGCTGTGCCACGGCGCCTTGAATGCCGGCCTGCCGGTGCTGTCGGTGAGCACCGGCTCCTACGACACCGCCAACCAGTTGAACGGCCTGAACAAGGAAATCCCCATCGACGACCGCGAGCGCGCGGAGATCATCACCGACTTCGTCGCCAGCCACCTGGACGCCAAGTGGCTGCACCAGCGCTGCGGCACACCGCGGGAAATGCGCCTGTCGCCGGCGGTGTTCCGCTACCAGTTGATCCAGCGCGCCCAGGAAGCCAACAAGCGCATCGTCCTGCCCGAAGGCAGCGAGCCGCTGACCGTGCAGGCCGCGGCGATCTGCCAGGCGCGCGGCATCGCCCGTTGCGTGCTGCTGGCCAAGCCGGCGGATGTCGAGGCGGTCGCCCGGGCCCAGGGCATCGAGCTGCCGCCTGGCCTGGAAGTCATCGACCCGGACCAGATCCGCGAACGCTACGTCGAGCCGATGGTGGCGCTGCGCAAGAGCAAGAGCCTCAACGCGCCGATGGCCGAACAGCAGCTGGAAGACCCGGTGGTGATCGGCACCATGATGCTGGCCCTGGACGAAGTCGATGGCCTGGTGTCCGGCCTGATCCACTCCACCGCCAATACCATCCGTCCGGCCCTGCAACTGATCAAGACCGCGCCGGGCTGCACCCTGGTGTCGTCGGTGTTTTTCATGCTGTTTCCCGAGCAGGTGCTGGTCTACGGCGACTGCGTGATGAACCCGCACCCAAGCGCCAGCGAGCTGGCCGAGATCGCCCTGCAAAGCGCCGACTCGGCGGCCGCGTTCGGCATCACCCCGCGGGTGGCGATGATCAGCTATTCCAGTGGTGAATCGGCCAGTGGCGAAGAAGTGGAGAAAGTCCGCGAAGCCACCTTGCTGGCCCATGAAGCCCAGAGCTCGCTGCTGATCGACGGTCCGTTGCAATACGATGCCGCGGCCAACGAGGCCGTGGCCCAGCAACTGGCGCCCAACAGCCTGGTCGCCGGCAAGGCCACGGTGTTCGTGTTCCCCGACCTGAACACCGGCAACACCACCCACAAGGCCGTGCAGCGCAGCGCCGACTGCGTCAGCCTCGGGCCAATGCTGCAAGGCCTGCGCAAGCCGGTGAACGACCTGCCGCGCGGCGCCCAGGTCGACGACATCGTCTACACCATCGCCCTGACCGCGATTCAAGCCGCCAACCGACCCCGGGATGTGTAAATTGGATTTTCTACCTGCACCGCTGCGAGGCGTGATCGCCTCGCTGTTGTTGGCGCTCAACACCATCGTCTGCTGCACCCCGCTGTTCGTGGTGGCGATCTTCAAGTTGCTGCTGCCCTTCCCGGCGGCCCAGCGCTTCACCGACTGGCTGATGAGCCACATCCATGAAGCCTGGATCAGCAACAATAAGGCCTGGATGAGCCTGCTCGGGCACACCCGCTGGCACCTCAGCGGGCTCGACAGCCTGGACTACCGGCACTCGTACCTGATCACCAGCAACCACCAGAGCTGGGTCGACATCATGGTCCTGCAGTACGTGCTCAACCGGCGTATCCGCCCGCTGAAGTTCTTCCTCAAGCAGGAACTGATCTGGGTGCCGGTGATCGGCCTGGCCTGGTGGGCCCTGGGCTTCCCGTTCATGAAGCGCTACTCCAAGGCCTACCTGGAAAAACACCCGGAGAAAAAGGGCAAAGACCTGGAGACCACTCGCAAGACCTGCGCGAAATTCCGCGACAACCCGGTGGGCATCTTCAACTTCGTCGAAGGCACACGCTTCACCCAGGCCAAGCACGCGCAACAGGCCTCACCGTTCCGCTACCTGCTCAAGCCCAAGGCCGGCGGCATCGCCTTCGTGCTGGACGCCATGGGCGAGCAGCTGGAATCCATCGTCAATGTCACCATTCATTATCCGGCGGGCCAGCCGGGTTATTGGGACCTGCTGTGTGGCAAGGTCAACCAGGTGGTGGTGCATTTCGAGGAGCTGCCGATCCCGCCGCAGTTCATCGGCAAGAACTACGACCAGGATGGCGTGTACCGCCTGGAGTTCCAGGGCTGGATCAACCAGCTGTGGCAGAACAAGGATGCGCTGCTGGAACAGATGCATCGGGAGTATCCAGGCAAATAACGGGGCGCCTGCAAGGGCCTCATCGCGGGCAAGCCTCGCTCCTACGGAAGCAAGCGTATTGCTCCTGTGTAGGAGCGAGGCTTGCCCGCGATAGCTTTCTCAAGGCCACAAAAAAGCCCGCCGTCGATCACTCGACGGCGGGCTTTTCATTGGCCGCTAAAGCTTAGATCGCGCCACGCTTGCGCAGCAGTTCCAGCACTTGCTTGACGCCCTCTTCCAGCGACACGGACTGGGTATCGATCACCAGATCGGCATCCAGCGGCACGTCGTACGGGAAGGACTCGCCCGGGATGTTATCCCCGCCTGCGGCGTACAAGCCCTGCGGATCACGCTCGGCGCAGGCCGCCGGCGAGGCCTGGACGTAGACCGTCAACAGACGTTCCTTGCCGATCAGGTCCCTGGCCTGTTCACGACCTTCCGCACTCGGCGCAACGAACGCCGCCAGGGTCAGCAGGCCGGCTTCGTTGAACTGGCGCGCCACGTGCGCGGCACGCCGCCAGTTCTCGGTACGCCCGGCGCGATCCTGGGGCAGGCCCTTGTTCAGGTCGTGACGCAGGTTCTGGCCGTCGAGGACGAATACCGCGCGGCCCAGGTCGAACAGCTTGCGCTCGACCGCGTAGGCCAGGGTGCTCTTGCCGGCGCCGGACAGGCCGCTGAACAGCACGGTGGCCGGTTGCTGGCCGAAGCGCTGGGCACGCTCCTCGGTGGCGACATGGGCCAGCTTGCCATGATGCGTGCTGCTGCCATGCACCACAGGCTGGGCGACGATCATGCCGGCGCCGACAGTGCCGTTGGTCAAGCGGTCGATGACGATGAACGCACCGGTGGTGCGGTTGCTGTCGTAACCGTCGAGGGCGATCGGCGCGTCAAGAGCGATCTTGACCTTGCCGATCTCGTTCAGCTGCAGGGCGCTGGCCGGACCTTCTTCAAGGGTGTTCACGTCGACCCTGTTGACGATGCTGGCAATGGAGCCCGGCACGTAGCTGGTGGCGCGCTTGATGTCGTATTTCTTGCCCGGCAGCATCGGCTCTTCGGCCATCCAGACCAGCATGGCTTCGAAGCTGTCGGTCACCGGCGGTACGTTGTCGGCATGCACCAGCAGGTCGCCACGGGAGATGTCGATCTCGTCTTCCATGGTCAGGGTCACGGCCTGGCCCGGGCCGGCATGCTCCAGCTCGCCTTCGAAGGTGACGATGGATTTCACCCGGCTGCTCTTGCCCGACGGCAGCACCACGACTTCGTCGCCCTTGTGCACGATGCCGCTGGCCAGGGTCCCGGCGAAACCACGGAAGTTCAGGTTCGGACGGTTGACGTACTGCACCGGGAAGCGCAGGTCGCTGAAGTTGCGGTCGCCCGCCACTTCCACGGTCTCGAGGATCTCCATCAGCGACTGGCCGGTGTACCACGGCGAGCGCTCGGACTTGTTCACCACGTTGTCGCCCTTGAGGGCCGACATCGGCACGAAGTGCAGGCTGGTGGGCTTCATCTTCAGGCCTTCGGCGAACTTCAGGTAGTCAGCCTTGATCGACTCGAACACGCCCTGGTCGAAGTCCTTGAGGTCCATCTTGTTGATGGCCACGACTATGTGCTTGATGCCCAGCAGGGAGGCGATGAAGCTGTGGCGACGGGTCTGGGTCTGCACGCCGTAGCGGGCATCCACCAGGATGATCGCCAGGTCACAGGTGGAAGCTCCGGTGGCCATGTTGCGGGTGTACTGCTCATGGCCGGGGGTGTCGGCGATGATGAATTTGCGCTTGGCGGTGGAGAAGTAGCGGTAGGCGACATCGATGGTGATGCCCTGCTCGCGCTCGGCCTGCAGGCCGTCGACCAGCAACGCCAGGTCAATATCGTCGCCGGTGGTGCCGACTTTTTTCGAGTCGCGGGTAATGGCTTCCAGATGGTCTTCGTAGATCATCTTCGAATCGTGCAGCAGGCGCCCGATCAGGGTGCTCTTGCCGTCGTCGACGTTACCGCAGGTCAAGAAGCGCAACAGTTCTTTGCGTTCGTGCTGGGCCAGGTAGGCGAGGATGTCCTCGCTGATCAATTCGGATTGATGGCTCATTGCATTCAAGCTCCAAGCTGTAAGCTTCAAGCGGCAAGCTTGTCGGCGTACAGCTAGTCAGAAATTTTGTTGATCAGGCCGCAGAGCATTTTTGAGAGCTCGCGAGTTTCTGTAATCCAGTTTTCAGCCAGTGGGTCGGCTATGTAAGCAATGTCACGACCAATGAGGATCTGGGTACGTAGCTCCCCGCAAGAAGCCTTCGCGATCCAAAGAAAGCGAACTTTTTCTTTAATGCTGTGACGTTCCATGCCTTCTGCGATATTGGAAGGCACCGAAAGTGCAGACCGGGTAATTTGATCCTTGAAACCAAAGTCTCCGCATCCTGCAAGCTCTCTATAAATCCCCACTGCTAAACATCTGCTTCTCTGCCAAACAACCAGTTTCTCGAAGTCCATTGCGAGTCACTCGATAGCGGCTCGCAACAACCGGCTGCAAGCACCAAACTGCAAAATTACGCATACTGCCTTTAACTTGCAGCTTGCCGCTTGTAACTCGAAGCTTAAAAGTACCCCTGACGTTTCTTGTCTTCCATGGAACCGGCGCCATCGTGATCGATGACCCGGCCCTGGCGCTCGGAAGTTCGCGTCAGGAGCATTTCCTGAATGATGTCCGTCAGGCTTTCGGCCTCGGACTCCACCGCGCCCGTCAACGGGTAGCAGCCAAGGGTACGGAAACGCACCTTCTTCTTGACGATGCGGGCCTTCTCCTCGTCGGAGAGGTGCTCGAGGATACGCTCGTCGTCGATCATGATCAGGGTGCCGTTCTTCTCGATCACTTCGCGCTCGGCGGCGAAGTACAGCGGCACGATCGGGATGCCTTCCAGATAGATGTATTGCCAGATGTCCAGCTCGGTCCAGTTCGACAGCGGGAAGACGCGGATCGACTCGCCCTTGTTGACCTTGCCGTTGTAGACGTTCCACAGCTCGGGGCGCTGGTTTTTCGGGTCCCAGCGATGCTTGCTGTCGCGGAACGAGTACACACGCTCCTTGGCCCGGGATTTCTCTTCGTCACGCCGGGCACCGCCGAACGCCGCATCGAAACCGTACTTGTCCAGCGCCTGCTTGAGGCCCTCGGTTTTCATGATGTCGGTGTGCTTGGCACTGCCGTGGGTGAAGGGGTTGATGCCCTGCGCAACGCCTTCCGGGTTGACGTGGGTGATCAGTTCCAGGCCCAGCTCTTCGACCATGCGATCGCGGAACTTGTACATCTCCTGGAATTTCCACTGGGTGTCGACGTGCATCACCGGAAACGGCAGCTTGCCCGGGAAGAACGCCTTGCGCGCCAGGTGCAACATCACGGCGGAGTCTTTACCGATGGAGTACAGCATCACCGGGTTGTCGAACTCGGCGGCCACCTCGCGGATGATGTGGATGCTTTCCGCCTCCAGCTGTTTCAGATGCGTCAGTTTGTCGACCATGGCTACTCACGAAAGCTTTCTTATGGACGGCCTGCGGGCCGTGTTCGAGCGGGGCATGCTAGCACAGCGACCTCTTCTAATCAGGACGCCAGCTAGATCGAAACGGTATATGAATATACCCGCCTGTTTGCTGTGTTTACGCCTCTCTGTAGCCGCTGCCGCAGGCTGCGATCGACTGCGCAGCAGGCGTGCTCTTGAAGGCCCTGCGGGCCTTGTCGCAGCCTGCGGCAACGGCTACAGGACAAGGCTTTATATAGGGTTCGGGCAGTCGATGAACAAGTGTTCGAGGGCGAAGCGGCGGGCCAGGTAATCCCCTAGCGCCTGCACGCCGTAACGCTCGGTGGCGTGATGACCGGCGGCGATGAAACTGATGTCGTTTTCCCGGGCGCTGTGGAAGGTCTGCTCCGAGGCCTCGCCACTCAGGTACAGATCGACCCCGGCCAGCACCGCCTGGTCGATGTAGCCCTGGCCACCGCCGGTGCACCAGCCGACACGCCGGATCATCTTGCTGCCTTCGACCACCAGCGGCTCGCGCCCCATCACCTCCTGGACCTTGCGCGCGAAGTCCCGCGCGGTCATGGGCTCGGCAAGGGAGCCGACCAGCCCGACGATCTTCAGGTTGTCCGGGTCCAGCGGGCCTTCCACGGTGATATCCAGTTGCCGCGCCAGCTGCACGTTGTTGCCGACATCCGGGTGCAGGTCCAGCGGCAGGTGATAGGCCAGCAGGCTGATATCGTGCTTGAGCAGGGTTTTCAGCCGACGCTGCTTCATGCCGGTGATACAGGGGTTCTCGCCTTTCCAGAAATAGCCGTGATGCACCAGCACCAGATCGGCATTGGCCTCCACCGCGGCATCGAGCAATGCCTGGCTGGCCGTGACGCCGCTGACGATGCGCATCACCTGTGGCCGGCCTTCGACCTGCAGGCCATTGGGGCAGTAATCAGCGATTCGCGAACTGCCCAGGTAGCGGTCCGCTTCCTCTACCAGAGTGCTCAGGGCAACGGCCATAAAAGACTCCTAAATATCCCGTTCAGAGGCGCGCGCGGCCTCGTATAATGCGCGACATTATGGGCCGTCCCGGGCGGCCTGCAACCTCTCAGGACTTGCTCAATGCTCAAGGCTCTGCGTTTTTTTGGCTGGCCACTGTTGGCCGGCGTGCTTATCGCGTTGCTGATAATTCAGCGCTACCCGCAATGGGTCGGCCTGCCCAGCCTGGACGTCAACCTGCAGCAAGCCCCACAAACCAAGGCGCTTCGACAAGGCCCGGTGTCCTATGCCGATGCCGTGGCAATCGCCGCGCCGGCGGTGGTCAACCTGTACACCACCAAGGTCATCAACAAACCGGCGCACCCGTTGTTCGAGGACCCGCAGTTCCGCCGCTTCTTCGGCGACAACCTGCCCAAGCAGCAGCGCATGGAATCGAGCCTGGGTTCCGGGGTGATCATGAGTCCCGAAGGTTATCTGCTGACCAACAACCACGTGACCGCCGGCGCCGAACAGATTGTGGTGGCGCTCAAGGACGGTCGTGAAACCCTGGCCCATGTGATCGGCAGCGATCCGGAAACCGACCTGGCGGTCCTCAAGATCGACCTGAAGAACCTGCCTTCGATCACCGTCGGGCGCTCCGACAGCATCCGCATCGGCGACGTGACCCTGGCCATCGGCAACCCGTTCGGGGTCGGCCAGACCGTGACCATGGGCATCATCAGCGCCACCGGGCGCAATCAACTGGGCCTGAACAACTACGAAGACTTCATCCAGACCGACGCGGCGATCAACCCGGGCAACTCCGGCGGCGCGCTGGTGGATGCCAACGGCAACCTGACCGGGATCAACACGGCGATCTTCTCCAAGTCCGGCGGTTCCCAGGGCATTGGCTTCGCCATCCCGATCAAGCTGGCCATGGAGGTGATGAAGTCGATCATCGAGCACGGCCAGGTGATTCGTGGCTGGCTGGGTATCGAGGTGCAGCCGCTGACCCAGGAACTGGCCGAATCGTTCGGCTTGTCCGGGCGCCCGGGCATCGTGGTGGCGGGGATTTTCCGCGACGGTCCGGCGCAAAAGGCCGGCATGCAGTTGGGTGACGTGATTCTCAGCATCGATGGCGAACCGGCCGGCGATGGCCGTCGCTCGATGAACCAGGTGGCGCGGATCAAACCCAGCGACAAGGTCAGCATCCAGGTGATGCGCAACGGCAAGGAGCTCAAGCTCACCGCCGAAATCGGCCTGCGCCCGCCACCGGCGCCGGTCAAGGAAAAAGAGTAAAGGCATCGCGAGCCAGCTCGCTCCAATAGGAGGGAGCTGGCTCGCGATAGGGCTTACAGCTCGCCCAGGCCGTCGATCAAGGCCTGGTTCTGCTCCGGCGTGCCGATACTGATCCGCAGGAACTGGGCAATCCGCTCCTGCTTGAAGTGCCGGACAATCACCCCCTGCTCCCGCAGCTTGGCCGCCAGGCCCGCCGCATCGTGTTGTGGATGACGGGCAAAGATGAAGTTGGCGGCCGACGGCAGCACTTCAAAGCCCTTGGCGCGCAACTGCGCCACCACCTGCTCACGACTGTCGATCACCAGCTGGCAGGTCTTGGCGAAGTACTCGCGATCGTCGAACGCCGCCGCGGCGCCAACAATCGCCAGGCGATCCAGCGGGTAGGAGTTGAAGCTGTTCTTGATCCGCTCCAGCGCTTCGATCAGGTCCGGATGCCCCACCGCCAGGCCGACCCGCAGGCCAGCCAGCGAACGGGACTTGGACAGGGTCTGGGTCACCAGCAGGTTGGGATAGCGGTCCACCAGGCTGATGGCGGTTTCACCGCCGAAGTCGATGTACGCCTCGTCCACCACCACGACCGAATCCGGGCTGGCCTTGAGGATCTGCTCGACGGCCTCCAGGGCCAGCAGGCAACCGGTCGGCGCGTTCGGGTTGGGGAAGATGATCCCGCCGTTCGGCCTGGCGTAATCGGCTGGGCGGATCTGGAACTGCTCATCCAGCGGCAGCGCCTCGAAGTCGATGCCGTACAGGCCGCAATACACCGGATAGAAGCTGTAGCTGATATCCGGGAACAGCAGCGGCCGGTCGTGCTGCAGCAAGCCGTGGAAGATGTGCGCCAGCAC
The DNA here is from genome assembly GCF_017351415.1 of Pseudomonas sp. FW305-25. Taxonomy (NCBI): domain Bacteria; kingdom Pseudomonadati; phylum Pseudomonadota; class Gammaproteobacteria; order Pseudomonadales; family Pseudomonadaceae; genus Pseudomonas; species Pseudomonas sp. FW305-25. The sequence goes on from NZ_JACNDE010000003.1 coordinate 122,242, forward strand.
TTCGTCGGAACCGTTGCCGAGGAACACCTGGTTGCTCTGTACCCCGTAATAGCGGGCCACCGCCTGCTTGAGCAGGTCGCTGTTGGGGTCCGGGTACAGGCGCAGGTTGTCGTTCAGTTCGCCCTGCATCGCGGCCAGCGCCTTGGGCGACGGGCCGTAAGGGTTTTCGTTGGTGTTGAGCTTGACCAGTTTGGTCAGCTTCGGCTGTTCGCCCGGCACGTAGGGCACCAAGTCCTTGACGAACGGACTCCAGAATTTACTCATGCTTATTGCCCCTGTTCCTGGTCAGCGATGATCCGGTATTCCGCACTGCGGGCGTGGGCGCTCAGCGACTCGCCACGGGCCAGCACCGAGGCAGTCTTGCCCAGTTCGGAGGCGCCCTGCTCCGAGCAGAAAATGATCGACGAACGTTTCTGGAAGTCGTACACCCCCAGCGGCGAGGAAAAACGCGCCGTGCCGGAAGTCGGCAACACGTGGTTCGGGCCCGCGCAGTAGTCGCCCAGGGCCTCGGAAGTGTGACGGCCCATGAAGATCGCGCCAGCGTGGCGGATCTGCGGCAGCCAGGCCTGCGGATCGGCGACGGACAGCTCGAGGTGCTCCGGAGCAATGCGGTTGGCCACGTCGATGGCCTGCTGCATGTCGCGCACCTGGATCAGCGCGCCACGGCCGTTGATCGAGGTATTGATGATTTGTGCGCGCTCCATGGTCGGCAGCAGCTTGGCGATGCTGGCGGCGACCTGGTCGAGGAACGCGGCGTCCGGGCTGACCAGGATCGCCTGGGCGTCTTCGTCGTGCTCGGCCTGGGAAAACAGGTCCATGGCGATCCAGTCCGGATCGGTCTGGCCGTCGCACACCACCAGGATCTCCGAAGGGCCGGCGATCATGTCGATACCCACCTGGCCGAACACGTGACGCTTGGCGGTGGCCACATAGATGTTGCCCGGGCCGACCACCTTATCCACCTGCGGCACGCTCTCGGTACCGTAGGCCAGGGCGGCAACGGCCTGGGCGCCACCGATGGTGAACACCCGGTCGACGCCGGCGATGCAGGCCGCGGCCAGCACCAGTTCGTTGACCTCGCCACGCGGGGTCGGCACCACCATCACCACTTCGGTGACGCCCGCCACTTTGGCCGGGATGGCATTCATCAACACCGAGGAGGGATAAGACGCCTTTCCACCCGGCACATACAGGCCGGCGCGGTCCAGCGGCGTGACCTTCTGGCCCAGCACCGTGCCGTCGGCCTCGGTGTAGCTCCAGGAGTCCTGCTTCTGTTTTTCGTGGTAGCTGCGCACCCGCGCCGCGGCTTTTTCCAGGGCTTCGCGCTGGGCCACGGTGATCCGGGTCAGGGCCAGTTCCAAGCGCTCGCGCGGCAGGATCAGGTCGGCCATGGATGCCACTTGCAGGCCGTCGAAACGCTGGGTGAATTCCACCAGCGCCGCGTCGCCGCGCTCGCGCACCGCCTTGATGATGTCCAGCACCCGCTGATTGACCGAGTCGTCAGACACACTTTCCCAGCTCAGCAGATGATCCAGATGATGCGCGAAATCCGGGTCAGCAGCGTTGAGTCGGCGAATTGCAGTGGGAGCGGTCATAGCGAGGGCCTCATTGAATGGCTAATGCTCAGGCACCCTAAGCTACCAGTCCATTCGCGCGGGCACCTGAGAAAATTGGCTATGACACGGATAGACGGGCGCGGCTGACGCCGCGCGAGTGAATCAACCGCGGTGTCGCGACTCCACTGCTTTGCGCAGGGTGTCGATCAGTGCCTGGATGCGGGCGTGCTGCATTTTCATGGAGGCCTTGTTGACCACCAGGCGGGAACTGATCATGGAAATCAGCTCCTGGGGCTCCAGGCCGTTGGCCCGCAGGGTGTTGCCGGTGTCGACCACGTCGATGATCTTGTCCGCCAGGCCGATCAGCGGCGCCAGCTCCATCGAGCCGTACAACTTGATGATGTCGACCTGGCGGCCCTGCTCGGCGTAGTAGCGCTTGGCAACGTTGACGAACTTGGTAGCGACGCGCAGGCGGCCCTTGGGCTCGACCGCACCGATGGCACCGGCGGTCATCAGCTTGCACTGGGCGATCTGCAGGTCCAGCGGCTCGTACAGGCCCTGGCCGCCGTATTCCATCAGCACATCTTTGCCGGCAACGCCGAGGTCGGCGGCACCATGTTCGACATAAGTCGGCACGTCGGTGGCGCGCACGATCAGCAAGCGCACGTCGGCCTGGGTCGTGGGGATGATCAGCTTGCGGCTCTTGTCCGGATTCTCGGTGGGCACGATGCCGGCTTCAGCCAGAAGCGGCAAGGTGTCATCAAGGATGCGGCCCTTGGACAGTGCGATGGTCAACATGGGAAACGTAAGTCCTTATCAGGATACTCATGCCCGGTCGCAAATGGCGCCAGACACGCATCGAGCCTGAACACAGGCTCGACTTGGAACGAAACCTTGGGGCACGTCCCTGTGCCCATCACGCAAACTAGCCCGGTACGCGGCGGATCTTGGCGCCGAGCATCTGCAGCTTCTCTTCGATGCACTCGTAACCACGGTCGATGTGGTAGATGCGATCGATCAGGGTGTCGCCTTCGGCCATCAGGGCCGAGATCACCAGGCTGGCCGAAGCCCGCAGGTCGGTGGCCATGACAGGAGCGCCCTTGAGGATTTCGGTACCGGTGACGATGGCGGTGTTGCCTTCGACCTGGATCTTCGCGCCCATGCGGTGCAGTTCGTAAACGTGCATGAAGCGGTTTTCGAAGATGGTCTCGATCACCGCGCCAGTGCCTTCGGCAATGGCGTTGAGGGAAATGAACTGGGCCTGCATGTCGGTCGGGAACGCCGGGTACGGCGCGGTACGCACGTTGACCGCCTTCGGACGCTTGCCGTGCATGTTCAGCTCGATCCAGTCCTCGCCGGTGGTGACTTCGGCGCCGGATTCCTTGAGTTTTTCCAGGACGGCCTCGAGGATGGTCGGATCGGTGTCCTTGACCTTCACGCGACCACCGGTCACGGCGGCGGCGACCAGGTAGGTGCCGGTTTCGATACGGTCAGGCATGACCTTGTAGGTCGCCGAGTGCAGGCGCTCGACACCGTCGATGGTGATGGTGTCGGTACCGGCGCCGGAAACCTTGGCGCCCATGGCGTTGAGGAAGTTCGCCAGGTCGACCACTTCAGGTTCGCGGGCGGCGTTCTGCAGCACGCTGCGGCCTTTGGCCAGGGCCGCTGCCATCATGATGTTCTCGGTACCGGTCACACTCACGGTATCGAAGAAGAAGTGCGCGCCGCGCAGGCCGCCTTCAGGCGCCTTGGCCTTGATGTAGCCGCCTTCGACGTCGATCACCGCGCCCATGGCTTCCAGGCCGCGGATGTGCAGGTCGACAGGACGCGAACCGATGGCGCAACCGCCAGGCAGCGCGACTTCGGCTTCGCCGAAACGGGCAACCATCGGGCCCAGCACCAGGATCGAGGCACGCATGGTCTTGACCAGCTCATACGGCGCGACCAGGGTCTTGATGGTGCGTGGGTCGATTTCGACGCTGAGTTTCTCGTCGATCACAGGCTCGATGCCCATGCGACCGAACAGCTCGATCATGGTGGTGATGTCGTGCAGGTGCGGCAGGTTGGCGACCGTGACCGGGCCATCGCACAGCAGGGTTGCAGCCAGAATCGGCAGGGCAGAGTTCTTTGCCCCGGAAATGCGGATTTCGCCATCAAGACGAACGCCGCCGGTAATAATCAATTTATCCATAAGAATCTCGACGCCCTTGGGCTCAGGTGCGCTCGGCCCAAGCCGCGCTGCTGAAAAATTTCATAGTGACCGCATGGATGCTGCCATCGGCGATCCACGGGTTCAAATGGGCATAGATGCTCTGCTGACGCTTGACCGGACTCAAGGCCACCAGTTCGTCACTGATCACGTTCAGCTGAAAGTTGCAGCCTTCGCCCTCAACTTCTACCTGAACGGATGAAAGAGTCTCGGACAGCTTTCCTTCAAGGAAGCTCTTCACTTCGTTGGCCTGCATGCTCAACCTCAATCGGCGCCCTGTGCGCGCGGGTCGGACATCATACAAAAAAGCCCCGCGCCTGCGAACCCCGCATAGCAGGACTCTGACGGGGGGCTTGCTTGTCGATGGGTTGCTAAGGCTGCGCCAGCAGCTCGGTCAAACCGGAAACCTCGGCGATTTCGCGCATGTCTTCAGGTAACGCACGGATGCTGACGGCCTTGCCGGCTGCCGCGGCATCGCGCATGAAGGCCAGCAGCAACGACAAGCCGACGCTGCTGGACTTCTCCACCGCAGAACAGTCGAGCACCAGCGCCGCGGCGGTGCTGGAGGCGATCAGGGCCTGCCCCTGCTTGCGCAGGCCCGGGCCGGAACGATAGTCCAGCACACCGCTGATCAGCAGTTCGCCGGCTTCACCCAGACGGACGGCCGACTCACTCATTTCACGACCTTCTCTGGAGAGTTTTCGGTCGATTCCTTGGCCTTGGCCACTTCGCCAGCCCAGTTGTTGATGGTCTTGTCCAGGTCGTTGCCGTTGCGCTGCATGGCATCGGCGAACTGATCGCGGAACAGCTTGCCGATATTGATGCCGTTGATGATCACGTTGCGCAGCTTCCACTCACCGTTGATCTTCTCCAGCGTGTACGACACGGGATAGATCGCGCCATTGCTGCCCTTGACCGTCATGCCGACGCTGGTACGGTCACCCGACTCGTCCCTGGCAGGGTCAACGACGATGCCCTGGTTGTTGTACTCCAGCAAGGCGTTGCCGTAGAACTGGAACAGGCCCTTCTTGAAGTTCTCTTCAAAGGTGCGCATCTGTTCCGGCGTGGCTTTACGCGAGTACTTGACCGTCATGATGCTCTTGGAAATACCTTCGGCATCCACGACCGGACCCACGATGCTGTTCAGCGCCGTATAAAAGTCCTGCGGGTCCTGCTTGTACTTTTCTTTGTTGGCGGCCAGGTCGGCCAGCAGACGGTTGGTGGTGTCCTGTACCAGATCATGCGCGGAAGGCGCCGCCACGGCGTGAGCCATCAACGGCAACGCCGCCAGTAATACCAACAGGCTACGTCGCAAGGTAGAGATCATGAAAAAATCCTCATTTGGCGTCTTTGCTAACGGTATTGAGCAGGAATTTACCGATCAGGTCCTCAAGCACCAGTGAAGACTGGGTGTCGTGGATGGTCCCGCCATCCTTGAGCAACGTGTCTTCGCCGCCGACGCTGATACCAATGTATTTCTCGCCGAGCAACCCAGCAGTCAGGATAGATGCAGTGGAGTCGGTCGGCAGGTTATCTACGCGCTTTTCCAACTGCAGCGTGACCCGACCGGTGAAACTGTCGCGGTCCAGATCGATAGCCGTGACCTTGCCGATGGTCACACCGGCCATGGTCACTTTAGCTCTGACCGTCAAACCGGCGATATTGTCGAAATATGCGTAAAGTTTATAAGTATCGGTGCTCGAGGTCGGGGACAAGCCACTGACCCGCAAGGCAAGCAACAACAAAGCCAGGATGCCAGCCAGCAGGAAAAGGCCGACACCGATTTCCAGGGTGCGGTTTTGCATCAGAAATCTCCAAACATCAAGGCGGTCAGAATAAAGTCCAGGCCGAGTACAGCCAACGAGGCGTACACAACGGTCTTGGTAGTGGCACGACTGATCCCCTCTGAAGTGGGCTCGCAGTCATAGCCTTGGAATACGGCGATCCAGGTCACGACAAAGGCGAAAACGATGCTCTTGATGATGCCATTGAGCACGTCATCGCTGAACGTCACGCTGTTTTGCATGTTCGACCAGTAGGAACCTTCATAGACTCCCAGCCAGTCGACGGCCACCCACGAACCGCCCCAGATGCCCACCACGCTGAAAATGATCGCCAGCAACGGCAAGGAAATGAAACCGGCCCACAGCCGTGGCGCGATAATGTATTTGAGCGGGTCGACACCGATCATCTCCAGGCTGGAGAGCTGCTCGGTGGCTTTCATGTTGCCGATTTCCGCGGTCAGCGCCGAACCGGCCCGGCCGGCGAAGAGCAATGCCGTGACCACCGGCCCCAACTCACGCAACAAGGTCAGGGCCACCATCTGCCCCACCGCTTGCTCCGAACCGTAGCTGGACAGGATATTGAAGCCCTGCAGCGCCAGTACCATGCCGATGAATATCCCGGAGACCACGATGATCACCAGGGACATCACGCCCACCGAATGCAACTGCTTGACCAGCAGGCCGAAGCCGCCGCCGATACTGCCGCGACCGAACAACACATGAAACAGCATCAGGCTCGAACGCCCGAGCACCGCGAGAACGTCGATGCCCGAGTGACCGAACAGACGAATTCGCTCCAATAAAGATACTTTGCGCATCAGCGCTTCCCCAGAAGATCTGCGCGGTAATCCGGCGCTGGAAAGTGAAAGGGTACCGGACCGTCGGGGTCGCCTTTCATGAACTGGCGGATCCGCGGGTTATCGGAATCCATCAGCTCGTCGGGCGTGCCCTGCCCCAGCACCTGGCCATCGCCCACCACATAGATGTAGTCGGCGATGCTCGCGGTTTCCGCCAGGTCATGGGAAACCACGATGCTGGTGATACCCAGCGCGTCGTTGAGCAGACGGATCAGGCGCACCAGCACGCCCATGGCAATGGGGTCCTGGCCTACGAACGGCTCGTCGTACATGAGGATCTGCGGGTCCAGGGCGATGGCCCGGGCCAGGGCCACGCGACGCTTCATGCCACCGGACAGCTCGTCGGGCATCAAGTCGATGGCACCGCGCAACCCGACCGCCTGCAACTTGAGCAGGACGATATCGCGGATCATTTCATCCGGCAGCTGGGTATGAACGCGCAGCGGAAAGGCGACGTTCTCGAACACATCGAGATCGGTGAACAGCGCGCCGCTCTGGAACAGCACGCCCATCTGCTTGCGGGCGTCGAACAGATCGCCGCGCGACAATTTGGGCAGGTTCTGGCCATTGACCCAGACTTCACCGCTGCTGGGACGCAATTGCGCGCCCATCAACCGCAGGAGCGTGGTCTTGCCGCAACCGGAAGGCCCCATGATGCCGGTGACCTTGCCCCGCGGAATACGGATATCGACATTATTGAAGATGCTGCGCGCACCGCGCTTGAAGGACAGTCCCTTCAGCTCGACCGCGTAGGCGTTATCGGCACTCATCTAAACTCCTTGCGATGCAGCCTCTCACTCGGACGCTTGGCTCCCTGCCGGGAGTACATGCACCCAGGGCAGGCCGAACTGGCGGCGAACTATATCACTGCTGATACGGAGCCCCCAAGGCCGAAGCCATCCGCGTTCAGGATCACGACAGCCTAAAACAGGCTTTACAGGACAATTCCTGCCTATAGAAGGACAAAGGCTGACGAACTTGCGTGAGGGAATCGATCATTACCGCTATAATCGCCGCCTTTTCATCAGGCTATACGATTTCTGACATGAGCCAATCCAGCGACCTGATTCAATCGGCACAACGCACCATCCGCCTCGAGATAGAAGCCGTACAAGGCTTGCTGCCACATATCGACGCAGATTTCGTACGCGCTTGCGAGATGATTCTGGCCAGCAAAGGCCGCGTAGTAGTGGTCGGCATGGGCAAGTCCGGGCACATCGGCAACAAGATCGCCGCCACCCTGGCCAGCACTGGCACCACCGCGTTTTTTGTCCATCCGGCCGAAGCCAGCCATGGTGACATGGGCATGATTACCCGGGACGACGTGATCCTGGCCCTGTCCAACTCCGGCTCGACCAATGAAATCGTGACCCTGTTGCCGCTGATCAAGCGCCTGGGCATCCAGTTGATCAGCATCACCGGCAACCCTGATTCGCCACTGGCCAAGGCCGCCGAGGTCAACCTCAACGTCCAGGTCGAGCAAGAGGCCTGCCCGCTGAACCTGGCTCCGACCTCCTCGACCACCGCCGCCCTGGTCATGGGCGACGCCCTGGCCGTGGCGCTGCTGGAAGCCCGCGGCTTTACCGCCGAAGACTTCGCCTTCTCCCATCCGGGCGGCGCGCTGGGCCGGCGCCTGCTGCTGAAAGTCGAGAACGTCATGCATGCCGGCGAGCAACTGCCGCAGGTCCAGCGTGGCACGCTGCTCAAGGACGCCTTGATGGAAATGACCCGCAAGGGCCTGGGCATGACTGTCATTGTCGAGGCCGACGGGCGCCTGGCAGGGGTCTTCACCGATGGCGACCTGCGCCGCACCCTGGACCGCACCATCGACATCCACCACACCACCATCGATGAAGTCATGACCGTTCACGGCAAGACCGCCCGCGCCGAAATGCTCGCGGCCGAAGCCCTGAAGATCATGGAGGACAATCGAATCAACGCACTGGTCGTGGTGGACAAGGACGATCGCCCGATCGGCGCCTTCAACCTGTCCGACCTGCTGCGCGCGGGAGTCATGTAATGAGCACGGATCTGCTGCAACGCGGCAAGAACATCAAGCTGGCGGTATTCGACGTCGACGGCGTACTGACCGACGGTCGCCTGTACTTCCTCGAAGACGGTAGCGAATTCAAAACCTTCAACACCCTCGACGGCCAGGGCATCAAGATGCTGATGGCCACGGGCGTGCAGACGGCGATCATCAGCGGCCGCAAGACGCCGGTGGTCGAGCGTCGGGCGAAAAACCTGGGGATCCCCCACCTGTTTCAGGGTCGCGAAGACAAACTGGTGGTGCTGGACGGGCTTCTTGCCCAACTGGGCCTAAGCTATGAACAGGTCGCCTACCTGGGTGACGACCTGCCCGACCTGCCAGTGATCCGCCGGGTCGGCCTGGGCATGGCCGTCGCCAATGCCGCCAGTTTTGTCCGTGAACACGCCCATGGCGTCACCCAGGCCCGTGGCGGCGAAGGCGCCGCCCGCGAGTTCTGCGAGTTGATCCTGCGCGCCCAAGGCAGCCTTGAAGCAGCCCACGCCGCCTACTTATAGAGCCTCCCATGCTGAGCAAAAAGATTCGCAACATACTGATCTTCGGCATCATCACCGTGCTGTTCCTGGCGGTGGGGTACTGGAACATCAGCCCGGAACGCTTCCTCGACAAGCCGGTCGCGCAGGTCGACGAAAGCGCCATCGACTACTACGCCATCAACGCCCGTAGCGTGCAGTACCTGCCCGACGGCAAGCTGCAGTACGAAATGACTTCCGACAAGGTCGAGCACCTCAAGGCCACCGAGGTGACCCTGCTGACCAAGCCGGACCTGCAGATGTATCGCGGCACTGCCTTCCCCTGGCATGTCCAGAGCGAGCGCGGCGAAGTCAACCCGGATGGCACCGAGGTCGAGCTGATCGATTCGGTACGGGTTTCGCGCACCGACGAGAAAAATCGCAACCTGCTGATCACCACGACCCGCATGACAGTATTCCCGCAGAAGCAATATGCGCAGACCGATCAAGACGTTAGAATCGACGGCGCCGGCGGCGTGACGACTGGCAAGGGAATGAAAGCGTATTTGAAAGACGGCAGGATGAACCTGCTATCGAACGTAAGAGGACAGTATGAGGCTCGTTAAAACCCTCCCTATTTTGCTCGGTCTGGGCGCAGCACTGGGAAGCGTGAGCGCCTGGGCTCTGCCGAACGATAGCCAGCAACCGATCCGCATCCAGGCCGACGACGCTCAACTGGACGACAAGAATGGCGTAGCCACCTACAGAGGCGACGTGATCATCACCCAGGGCTCGATGAAGGTCACCGGCAATACCGTGACCATCACTCGCACCCAGACCGGTGATATCGACGTGGTGACCTCGGTGGGCAACCTGGCCTACTTCGAGCAGATTCAAACCCAGGGCGACACCAAGCCGGTCCAGGGCTACGGTGTGACCATCCAGTACCACGCCGCGCAGAACCGCGTCGTACTGATCGACCGCGCCAAAGTCGTCGACAAGGACGGCAACATCACCCAGGGCGAGAAAATCGTCTACGACACCAACAAGAAGCTGGCCAGCGCCGGTCGCGCCACCGGCAGCAAGGTCACCGAGTCGCGCCCACGGATCGACATGGTCATCCAGCCGAAAAAGAAAACTGACGAAAAGGCCCAGTAATGGCAACTCTGAAAGCTCAGCACCTGGCCAAGAGCTACAAGAGCCGCCAGGTCGTGCGTGACGTCAGCCTGTCCATCGACAGCGGCCAGATCGTCGGCCTGCTCGGCCCCAACGGCGCCGGCAAGACCACCTGCTTCTACATGATCGTCGGCCTGGTCCAGGCCGATCAGGGTCGCATCCTGATCGACGACCTGGATGTCAGCCACCAGCCAATGCACGGCCGCGCCCGCGCCGGGATCGGCTACCTGCCGCAGGAAGCCTCGATCTTCCGCAAGCTTTCGGTGGCCGACAACATCATGGCCATCCTCGAGACCCGCAAGGAGCTCGACAAGGCCGGCCGCCGCCAGGAGCTGGAAAGCCTGCTGCAGGAGTTCCACATCAACCACATTCGCGACAACCTGGGCATGAGCCTTTCCGGCGGTGAACGTCGCCGCGTGGAAATCGCTCGCGCCCTGGCCACCGCCCCCAAGTTCATCCTGCTCGACGAACCTTTCGCCGGCGTGGACCCGATCTCGGTAGGCGACATCAAGCAGATCATTCACCACCTGAAGGCCAAGGGTATCGGCGTGCTCATCACCGACCACAACGTCCGTGAAACCCTGGATATCTGCGAAACCGCCTACATCGTCAACGACGGTCAACTGATCGCCGAAGGCGACGCCGAAACCATCCTCGCCAACGAGCTGGTCAAGGAGGTTTACCTGGGCCATGAGTTCCGCCTGTAAGCCCTGAGGTGTTTGGCTGGTCGCCAGAGCGCCCGCCCCAATAAAACCCTGCTGTTTTTATTGTTACAGCGCTCTAGGCAAACACTTCAGTTTCAGGCATATAATTTGCTTATGTTTGGCGCTCACGCGCCCTGTAGTGGATGGCGCATGTGCGCCGGCGAATAAGGTGTTAAGCCCCTGCCATGAAACCATCGCTAGTCCTCAGAATGGGCCAGCAGCTGACGATGACACCGCAGCTGCAACAGGCCATCCGCCTGCTCCAATTGTCGACCCTGGACCTGCAACAGGAAATCCAGGAGGCCCTGGAGTCCAACCCGATGCTCGAGCGCCAGGAAGAAGGCGACGACTTCGATAACACCGATCCGCTGGCCGACAACGCCGAGCAGAAACCCAATACCGATATCCAGGAACCCTCCTACCAGGAAACCGCCCCGACGGTGGACAACCTCGAGGACGGCGAATGGAACGAACGCATTCCCAACGACCTGCCGGTCGACACTGCCTGGGAAGACGTCTACCAGACCAGCGCCAGCAGCCTGCCCAGCAACGATGACGACGAGTGGGATTTCACCACCCGCACCTCGGCCGGCGAAAGCCTGCAGAGCCATCTGCTCTGGCAGTTGAACCTGGCGCCCATGTCCGACACCGATCGCCTGATCGCCGTGACCCTGATCGACTGCATCAACAATCAAGGCTATCTGGACGAAACCCTCGAGGAAATTCTCGAAGCCTTCGATCCGGAACTGGACATCGAACTCGACGAAATCGAGGCTGTCCTGCATCGTATCCAGCAATTCGAGCCCGCCGGCATCGGTGCCCGCAACCTGGGCGAGTGCCTGCTGCTGCAACTGCGCCAGCTGCCTGCCAAGACCCCTTGGCTGACTGAAGCCAAGCGCCTGGTCAGCGACTTCATCGACCTGCTCGGCAGCCGCGACTACAGCCAGCTGATGCGGCGCATGAAGCTCAAGGAAGACGAACTGCGCCAAGTCATCGAACTGGTACAGAGCCTCAACCCACGGCCGGGCTCGCAAATCGAATCCACCGAAGCCGAATACGTGGTCCCCGACGTCATAGTGCGCAAGGACAACGAACGCTGGCTGGTGGAGCTGAACCAGGAGTCCGTGCCGCGCCTGCGCGTCAACCCACAGTACGCCGGCTTCGTGCGGCGCGCCGACACCAGCGCCGACAACACCTTCATGCGCAACCAGTTGCAGGAAGCCCGCTGGTTCATCAAGAGCCTGCAGAGCCGTAACGAAACCCTGATGAAAGTCGCCACCCAGATCGTCGAGCATCAGCGCGGCTTCCTCGAGTACGGCGATGAGGCTATGAAACCGTTGGTCCTGCATGACATCGCCGAAGCAGTCGGCATGCACGAGTCGACGATTTCACGGGTGACCACGCAAAAATTCATGCATACCCCACGGGGCATTTATGAACTGAAATACTTTTTCTCCAGCCACGTAAGTACCTCCGAAGGCGGTGAATGCTCGTCCACGGCGATCCGCGCGATCATCAAAAAACTGGTCGCCGCGGAAAATCAGAAAAAGCCGTTGAGTGACAGCAAGATCGCTGGTTTACTGGAGGCACAAGGCATTCAGGTAGCCCGTCGTACCGTCGCCAAGTACCGTGAATCCCTGGGGATCGCGCCTTCCAGCGAACGGAAGCGGTTGATGTAGCCGCCGGGCTCGCCACAGCGTTCCAGTGGCAGGTCAATCGACCTGCCGCTTTATGCACTGGCAACGAAGGAGAAGCTGTATGCAAGTCAACATCAGTGGACACCAACTGGAAGTGACCGAACCTCTGCGCGCTTACATCGGCGAAAAACTCGACCGACTTGAGCGGCACTTTGACAAGATTACCAATGTGCAGGTAACGCTGGCCGTCGAAAAACTGAAGCAGAAAATCGAGGCCACGCTGCACATCCATGGTGGGGAAGTCGTCGCCAATGCAGAACATGACGACATGTATGCCGCAATCGACTTGCTCACGGACAAGCTTGACCGCCAACTGAAAAAGCATAAGGAAAAGCAACTCCACCTTCTCCAAGGCACGGGTCGCTAACACTCCCCTCCCATGATCCGACTTGAAAGCATCCTGACCCCCGGCCGTTCCCTGGTGAACGTGCCGGGCGGCAGTAAAAAACGCGCCCTCGAACAAATTGCCAACCTGATCAGCCGCGAAGTGCCTGATCTGGAGATGCAAGATGTCTTCGAAAGCCTGATTGCCCGTGAAAAACTGGGCTCTACCGGTTTTGGCAACGGCATCGCCATTCCACACTGCCGCCTCAAAGGCTGTGAGTCGCCCATCAGTGCCCTGATGCACCTGGACGCTCCCATCGATTTCGACGCCATCGACGGCGCACCGGTCGACCTGCTGTTCGTACTGCTGGTCCCGGAAGCCGCCACCGATGCGCACCTGGAACTGCTCCGGCAGATTGCCAGCATGCTGGACCGCAAAGAAGTGCGCGACAAACTGCGCAGCGCCACCAGCAACGAAGCCTTGTACAAGGTTGTCCTGGACGAACAGAACGGTCAGTAATCATGCGCTTGATCATCGTCAGCGGCCGGTCCGGCTCAGGTAAAAGCACCGCCCTCGATGTACTCGAGGACAATGGCTATTACTGCATCGACAACCTGCCGGCCGGGCTGTTGCCCGAGCTGGCCGAACGGGCGTTGATCCACACCGAACTGACACAGCCCCTGGTCGCCGTGTCGATCGACGCCCGCAACCTGCCCAGCCACCTGTCGCGCTTCCCCGAACTGCTCGAGGAAGTCCGCAGCCGGCATATCCAGTGCGATGTGCTGTACCTGGACGCTGACGAAGAAACCCTGCTCAAGCGCTTTTCCGAAACCCGCCGCCGCCACCCCTTGAGCAGCAACAATCGCTCGCTGGCCGAGGCGATCCAGGACGAAAGCCATCTGCTGGGCCCGATCGCCGACCTGGCCGATCTCAAGGTCAACACCACCAACCTGAACCTGTATCAACTGCGCGATACCATCAAGTTGCGCCTGTTGAACCAACCGGAGCCGGGCACCGCCTTTCTGGTGGAGTCTTTCGGATTCAAGCGTGGCATGCCGGTCGATGCCGACCTGGTGTTCGATGTGCGCTGCCTGCCCAACCCGTACTGGAAACCCGAGTTGCGTGCCCAGTCCGGGCTCGACCAGCCGGTTGCCGAATACCTGGCCGCCCAGCCGGACGTCGAGGAAATGTTCCAGGACATCTCCAGCTACCTGCTGAAATGGTTGCCCCGTTTCGCCGCCAGCAACCGCGCCTACGTCACTATTGCCATTGGCTGCACGGGCGGCCACCATCGCTCGGTCTACCTGACCGAACGCTTGGGCCAAGTCCTGCAAAAGTCCCTGAAGAACGTCCAGGTTCGCCACCGCGACCTTAGCTGAAAGGATCTACCCCGCGATGCCTGCTCTGGAAATTGAAATCATCAACAAACTGGGCCTGCATGCCCGTGCCTCGGCAAAGTTCGTCGGCGTGGCCGGTCAGTTTCCTTGCCAGATCCGCGCAGGGAGAACGCCGGAGTCGATGGTCGACGGCAAGAGCATCATGGCAATGATGATGCTGGCCGCCGGCAAGGGCACCAGAATTCATCTGAAGACCGAAGGCGAACAGGAGCAGGAGGCGCTGGAAGCGCTGGTGGCACTGATCAACAACTTCTTCGACGAAGGCGAGTAAGGTCGGCAAGATAAACCTGCCGCAAAGGCACTCAAGCGAGTGCCGTATCCATGACCATCATCAGGCAAAAGCCGACACACAAGCCCAGGCTGGCCAGCTTCTCATGACCGTTGCGTCGTGATTCAGGAATCACTTCGTGGGTCACCACCAGCAGCATCGCCCCCGCCGCCAACGCCAGCCCGAGCGGCAATAGCATCTCGGCCAGGCTCACCAGCCACGCACAAAGCAACGCGAACACCGGCTCCACCAGGCCTGAAGCGGCGCCGATCAGGAATGCCTTGACCCTGGACATGCCGGCGCCAGCCAGCACCAAAGCAATCACCAGCCCTTCCGGCACATCCTGCAAGGCGATGCCCATGGCCAGGCTGTCCGCCTCCGGCATGCCTCCACCCGCGGAAACACCTACGGCCATTCCTTCGGGAATGTTGTGGGCGATGATGGCAAACACAAACAGCCAGATTCGCGGCGGGATGACCGGATGCTCAAGGGTGCCCACCAGTTTCTCCGGGTTGCCCCCCGAGACTTTGCGGTCCACCAGAAACAACCCCAAGGCACCGAGCATGATGCCGAAGCTGATCAGGCCACTCGACGCCCAGGGCGACAGTCCGAGTTTTTCCGCCGCGGCGATCCCGGGCACGATCAACGAAAAGGCCGTAGCCGCCAGCATCACCCCGGCGCCGAATCCCAACAGGGTGTCACTCAGCGCCAGCGGCATCTTGCGAATGACCAACACTGGCACTGCCCCCAGCGCGGTTCCCAGGGCACAGACCGCCCCACCCTGCAATGCACGCAACAAGCGCGGCTCCAGGTCCAGCCAGGACAAGCCCTGGGCAACCAGCAATGCAGTACCCGCCAACAGCAACAGCGAACCGAATGCGTAACGAAACATCCGCCCGCTGCTGATCGTCAGTGTTTCAGTGCCCATAGTCAGCCTTAGGTCTTTTTATAGGAGGGGGCTCAAACCAGTGCGGCCTGATAGCGCTGGGCTACTTCAGGCCAATTGATCACGTTGTAGAACGCATTGATGTATTCCGGCCGCCGGTTCTGGTAACGCAGGTAATAGGCGTGCTCCCACACGTCCAGACCGAGAATCGGGGTATTGCCGTTCATCAACGGGCTGTCCTGGTTGCCGCTGCTCTCGACGACCAGGGTCTTTTGCGGGGTCACGCTGAGCCAGGCCCAACCGCTGCCGAAACGCGTGAGCGCGGCCTTGGTGAAGGCCTCCTTGAAGCTCTCGAAACCGCCCAGCTGCTCGTCGATCGCCTGGCCCAGCGCACCGTTTGGCTTGCCTCCGCCGCTCGGCGCCATCACCGCCCAGAACAACGAATGGTTGGCGTGACCACCGCCCTGGTTGATCACCGCTGCACGCAACTTCTCCGGCAATTGCTGGACCCCGGCCACCAGCTTTTCCACCGACCAGTCGGCCCATTCGGTGCCTTCCACGGCCGCGTTGAGGTTGTTGATGTAGGTCTGGTGATGCTTGGTGTAGTGAATTTCCATGGTCTGCGCATCGATGTGCGGTTCCAGGGCGTCGTAGGCGTAGGGCAATGCAGGCAAGGTAAAGGACATATCAATGTGCTCCGTAATGAGGGGCATTCGGGGTCGCGGTGCCGGCAGTCGATTGCGCGACATTGCTCTCCAGCAGGCGATGCGTACGGGGGTATTCACCGTGCTCACCGATGAAGTTGAGCAACTCGACATAGGTTTTGCTGCTCTGGCGCAGCGCGGCTTCCCGCAGCGCCGGCGCCAGGCGGCTGTCCTGCATGGTCTGCAACAACCGCTGATGGATGGCGCAGAGGTACTCCGCGCTCTCCTCCGGCTGGTTCAGGCGCAGGTGCAGGTCCGCCAGGTTGTGATGGGAGATGACACAGGCCGCCACCGCTTCGTCGGCATCGCTCCAGCGCTCGAACAACACCTGCGCCAGGGCCAGGGCCTGCAAGTAATACTCGCGGGCATCCACCAGGTCGCCCTGCATGAAGAAACGGTTTGCCCTTTCGATCGTGCGTTTCCAGTGCTCCATGGTGAACCTCCAAAGCAATGTCGGGATTTACACGCCGCCCGCGGTGAGTTTTTCCGGGTCGAGCAGGATCTCCAGCTGGCTGCGTGACAGATCAGTGTGTTCAAGGGCGACATCGATCACCGGGCGCCCCTGCTTGTAGGCGGTCTTGGCGATTTCAGCGGCCTTCTGGTAGCCGATGATCGGGTTGAGCGCCGTGACCAGGATCGGGTTGCGCGACAGCGCCTCCTTGAGCTTGGGCTCGTTGACCTTGAAGCTGGCAATCGCCTTGTCCGCCAGCAGGCGGCTGGAATTGGCCAGCAACTCGATGCTGCTCAACAGGTTCTGGGCGATGATCGGCAGCATGACGTTCAGCTCGAAGTTGCCCGACTGCCCCGCCACCGTGATCGTGGTGTCGTTGCCGATCACCTGGGCCGCCACCATCGCTGTGGCCTCCGGAATCACCGGGTTGACCTTGCCCGGCATGATCGAAGACCCCGGCTGCAATCCTTCCAGCTCGATTTCGCCGAGGCCGGCCAACGGCCCGGAGTTCATCCAGCGCAGGTCGTTGGCGATCTTCATCAAGGTGACCGCAATGGCCTTGAGCTGGCCCGAGACCGCCACCGCGGTGTCCTGGGAGCCGATCAGGGCGAACAGGTTCTTGCCCGGGGTGAACTGCACCTGGGTCAGGCTGCTCAACTGCCGGCTGAAACCCGCGGCGAACTGCGGGTGAGCGTTGATCCCGGTGCCCACGGCCGTGCCACCCTGCGCCAGGGATTGCAGGCTCGGCAGCAGATCCTGCAGGTGACCGATATTGGCCTTGAGCTGCTGCGCCCAGCCTTCCAGCACCTGGCTCATACGCACTGGCATCGCGTCCATCAAGTGAGTGCGGCCGGTCTTGATGAAGGGATGGACCTCGACCGCCTTGCGCTCGATGACTTGCACCAGGTGCACCAGCGCCGGCAGCAGTTGTTCGTGCAAGCCCAGCGCGGCGCTGACGTGGATGGTGGTCGGAATGATGTCGTTGCTGCTCTGCCCGCAGTTCACATGGTCGTTGGGGTTGACCGGTTCGCCGAGCAAACGGCTGGCCAGGGTGGCAATGACTTCGTTGGCGTTCATGTTGGAACTGGTGCCGGACCCGGTCTGGAAGATATCCACCGGGAAATGCTGCATGAAGTCGCCTTCCAGCAAGCCCTGGGCAGCATCGACTATGGCCTTGCCCTGGGATTCGCTCAGTTGCTTGAGTTCAACGTTGGCCTTGGCCGCGGCCGCCTTGGCCAGGATCAGCGCGCGGATGAACTGCGCCGGCATGCGCTGGTGGCTGATGGGAAAGTTATCCACCGCGCGCTGGGTTTGCGCGCCATACAGCGCCTGCTCCGGAACATGCAGTTCGCCCATGCTGTCGCGTTCGATACGGGTATTACTCATCGGGAAATCCTTGCACCAGTTCGATAAGGGGAATGGATGGCAGCAACGAGCAAGTCGCCAGTTGCCAGGCATGGCTTTGCCAGCGTTTGAGCCGGCATTTGCAGAAAGACAGGCGTTCCAGGTCACGCAACGGGCGCCAGGCCTGGTCCAGGCACTGGCTGCGCCAATGCCAGGGCAGCGCGGTATCGGTGGCGGTATCGAGCAGCAGGCGGAATGAAGTTTCGGCGATCAGCCAGGGCGAGGTGGCGGTGCAACACGCCAGATAGCGCCCTTCGGCCAGGTAATGCTCGATCAGGCGCGGCTCGTCCGGATCGAGGGCACAACGGATCTGGCGACTCATCCAACGCCAGCTTTCGAGATAAGGCTGCTCGTGCAAGGCAGAACTCATGACCTGGGCTCATACGATAATGAGATTTATTATTATATGATATTGAGAATCAAAACAAGCTCACCCCCCCCCCTCCCTGTAGGAGCGAGCTTGCTCGCGATAGCGTTTTTTCAGACAAGGATGCGGCGCCAAGCAATGCGCTTCGCGAGCAAGCTCGCTCCTACCTGGATCGTCAACGTTCAAAAAAACCGGGCAATAAAAAAGCGCGCGCCCCGGGCGGGACGCGCGCTTTCGCTGACGCCGTTACGACTTAGCTGCCAGCGACCGTCATGCGTTCGATCAATACCGAACCGGTGCGGATGTTGCTGCGCAACTCCAGATCGTTACCGACGGCGATGATCTGCTTGAACATGTCGCGCATATTGCCGGCAATGGTGACTTCCTGGACAGCGAACTGGATTTCGCCATTTTCCACCCAGAAACCGGCCGCGCCCCGGGAATAATCGCCGGTGACCATGTTCAGCCCGTGGCCCATCAGTTCGGTGACCAGCAGGCCCCGGCCCATGCGACGCAGCAAGGCCGCCTGGTCTTCCTCGCCATGGGTGACGAACAGGTTGTGCACGCCACCGGCGTTGGCGGTGCTGGGCAGGCCGAGCTTGCGCCCGGAATAAGTCCCTAGCACGTAGGACACCAGTTCGCCGTTCTCGACGAAAGGCTTGGCGTAAGTGGCCAGGCCATCGCCGTCGAACGCCGAACTGCCCAGGGCACGCATCAAGTGCGGACGCTCATCGATGGTCAGCCACTCGGGGAACAGTCGCTGCCCCAGCGCGCCCTCGAGGAAGGACGACTTGCGGTACAGGTTGCCGCCGGAAATCGCTCCCAGGAAGCTGCCGAACAGACCGCCGGCCAGCTCTGCGGAAAACAGCACCGGCACTTCGCAGGTCGGCACCGGGCGGGCGCCCAGGCGGCTCGCAGCACGTTGCGCGGCGCGCTGGCCGATGGTCACCGGGTCCGTCAACAGATGGCCCTGGCGATTGACGTCATACCAATAGTCACGCTGCATCTGGCCGTCGGCCTCGGCGATCATCACGCAACTCAAGCTGTGCCGAGTCGAAGCATAACCGCCGATAAAACCGTGGCTGTTGCCGTACACACGGCAGCCCTGGTGGGTGCTCAGGGTAGTGCCGTCAGCGTTCTTGATCCGGCTGTCGGCGGCAAAAGCCGCGGCTTCACAGGCCAGCGCCTGCTCGATGGCTTGCTCCGGGGTAATGTCCCAGGCGTGGAACAGGTCGAAGTCCGGCACGTCCCGGGCCATCAGGGCGGCATCGGCCAACCCCGAGCTTTCGTCTTCCGAGGTGTGTTTGGCGATGGCCAGGGCCGCGGCGACGGTTTCGCGAATCGCCTCGGGACCACTGGCCGAGGTACTGGCCGAGCCCTTGCGCTGGCCGACATAGAGCGTGATGCCAAAGCCCTGGTCGCGATTGAACTCGACGGTTTCCACTTCCCGCTGGCGAACCGAAGTCGACAGGCCCTGCTCCAGAGAAACCGCCACTTCGCAGGCACTGGCACCCTGGCGCTTGGCCTCGGCGATGATCTGCTCGACTTGTTCCTGCAGTGCCGGCAAAGCCTGCGGGCCGACGCTTTGTGCTGCACTCATGGTTTTCTCCACTCAAATTCTGCTTTCGGTTAAGGCCTTCGAGCGACCGGGCCGGACAAGCGGCCCCCGACTGGTTATCATGGCGGCGTTTCTTTGCGGACTGCCACCATGGTTGATTCTTACGACGACTCCCTCGATGGGGAGAAAAGCAAATCCCAGGTCAAACGCGAGCTGCATGCTCTGGTTGACCTCGGCGAGCGCCTTACAACACTCAAGCCCGACTTGCTGAACAAACTGCCGTTGACCGACGCTCTGCGCCGGGCCCTGGCGGATGCGCCCAAGCATGTCGCCCACATCGCGCGCAAACGCCACCTGCAATTCATCGGCAAGCTGATGCGCGATCAGGACACCAGCGCGATCCTGGTGCTGCTGGACCAACTCGACGCCTCGACTCGCCAGTACAACGAACGTTTCCATGGCCTGGAGCGCTGGCGCGATCGCTTGATCGCGGGCGATGACGCGGTCCTGGAAAAGTTCGTCACCGACTATCCAGAAGCGGATCGTCAGCAGCTGCGCTCCCTGATCCGTCAGGCCCAGCATGAGGTGGCCCATAACAAGCCGCCTGCCTCCAGCCGTAAAATCTTCAAATACATCCGCGAGCTGGACGAGACTCAACGCGGCCTGCGCTGAGCCTCGACTCGGGTGGGTTGCCCGGCAACTCACCCGCCGCTTCACGTCTCAAGCGCCTGTGCCACCCACGGTGATCGCATCGATCTTCAAGGTCGGCTGGCCGACACCCACCGGCACCGACTGCCCATCCTTGCCACAGGTCCCCACACCACTGTCCAGCGCCAGGTCGTTACCGACCATCGACACCCGGCTCATGGCTTCCGGCCCGTTGCCAATCAGGGTCGCGCCCTTGACTGGCGCGGTGATCTTGCCGTCTTCGATCAGATACGCCTCGCTGGTGGAGAACACGAACTTGCCACTGGTGATGTCCACCTGACCGCCACCCAGGTTGGCGCAATAGATGCCCTTTTTCACCGAAGCAATGATTTCCGCCGGATCGCTTTCGCCACCCAGCATGTAGGTGTTGGTCATGCGCGGCATCGGCAGGTGCGCATAGGATTCGCGACGACCGTTGCCGGTGCGGGCCACGCCCATAAGGCGGGCATTGAGTTTGTCCTGCATGTAGCCCTTGAGCACACCGTTCTCGATCAGGGTGGTGCATTCGGTCGGGGTGCCTTCGTCATCGATGCTCAGCGAGCCGCGCCGCCCGGCCAGGGTGCCGTCGTCGACGATGGTGCAGAGTTTCGAGGCCACCATTTCGCCCATGCGGCCACTGTAGGCCGAGCTGCCCTTGCGGTTGAAATCGCCCTCCAGGCCATGCCCCACTGCTTCGTGCAACAGCACGCCGGACCAGCCCGAACCCAGTACCACCGGCAAGGTGCCGGCTGGCGCGGGGATGGCTTCCAGGTTGACCAGGGCCTGGCGCAATGCCTCACGGGCATACCCCATGGCACGGTCTTCACTGAGGAAATAACGGTAGTCGGTACGCCCGCCGCCGCCATGACCGCCACGTTCGCGGCGACCGTTCTGCTCGACGATCACGCTGACGTTGAAGCGCACCAAAGGCCGCACATCCGCCGCCAGGCCGCCATCGGTGGAGGCCACGAGGATGCGCTCCCAGACTCCGGCCATGCTGACGCTGACCTGCTGGATACGTGGATCGAGAGCACGGGTCGCGGCGTCGACACGCTTGAGCAGCTCGACCTTTTCCGCGCGGCTGATGACTTCCAGGGGGTTGTCCGGCGCATACAGCTGGACCACGTCCTGGGTGGTAAAGGCCTGCACGGTGCCGTTCTGCCCGGCGCGGGAAATCGAGCGCGCGGCCCGGGCAGCCAGGCCGAGCGCTTCGAGGGTGATGGCATTGCTGTAGGCAAAACCGGTTTTCTCACCCGATTGCGCCCGCACGCCAACACCCTGGTCCAGATTGAAGCTGCCTTCCTTGACGATGCCGTCTTCCAGCGACCAGGACTCGGAAATCTGCCCCTGGAAATACAGGTCGGCGGCATCGATACCCGGGCCGGCCAGATCGCCGAGCACGCCCTGCAGGCTTTCCAGGGTCACGCCACCGGGCGCCAGAAGGTGTTCACTGACTGAAGATAACAACCCGCTCATATGCTTTACGCCTTAAATTCGTCGTTCTTAAGCAAGTCGCTGCGCGCCTTGCGAGAAAAAGCGCCGGTGACTGGCCACCGGCATGCGCGCCCGGATGGACGCCTGTTCGCTGCTGTCGCGCTCGGCCAGCAGCACGGCCTCGCCTTGATCCTGCTGCGCCAGTACCCGGCCCCAGGGGTCGACGATGGCCGCATGGCCGAAGGTCTCCCGGGGTCCCGGATGAATGCCGCCTTGCGCCGCCGCCAGCAGGTAGCACTGGGTTTCGATGGCCCGGGCGCGGATCAATACGTCCCAATGCGCCGCGCCGGTCACGGCGGTAAACGCCGAAGGAGCGCTGATCAGCTCCGCCCCGGCGGCTCGCAATTCGCTGTACAGCTCCGGAAAACGCAGGTCGTAGCACACGGTCAGGCCAACCCGGCCCACCGGCGTATCCGCCACCACCACCTGCTCTCCATGAGCATAGTCATCCGACTCACGGTAACGGCCGCGATTGTCGGCCACGTCGACGTCGAACAGATGCAGCTTGTCGTAGCGCGCCACTTGCTCGCCGTGCTCGTCGATCAGCAGCGAGCAGGCCCGGGCCTTGGTCTCCGGCTGGCCCACCGGAGGCAGCGGCAAGGTACCGGCGACTATCCATAACTTGAGGTCGCGGGCGGCCTGTTTCAACCAGGGCAGGATCGGGCCTTCGCCCCGGGCCTCGGCCCGACCGATGGCCGCCGCATCGCGGCGCCCCATGGCGGCGAAGTTCTCCGGCAATACAGCCAGCCGCGCACCGCCGGCAGCGGCCTGCTCCAGCAGTTGGCGCGCCTGCTGTAGATTGGCCAGAACGTCGCTCTGGCTGACCATTTGAATCACCGCAAGGGACATGGCGCACTCCAGGTTGGATATGTGGCCATGCTACTCCATAGGCCCGGGCCGCGGTTTTTCAAAAAGGTTTGTCGAAGGTGATTTTCGGGTCCTTCCAGGGCCCCTTGACGCTGTACTGGACGCTGGCGAAGCGCGATACCCGGTCGCCGATCAGCTTGTCGATCAGGAACAGCGCCCCGCCGACCGCCGGCGCACCGACGATCAGCGCGGCGATCGGCAGGTTGTTGGTCACCGGCAGCGTCACCAGCAGCTTCGAATCCACCTGGTCGGCCACCAGGTCCAGGGTGCCATTGAGCTCCAGGTTGCTCGACGGCCCGGTCAGGGTGATGGGCTCACGGGTCACGTAGACACCGTTGCTGGCCACCAGCAAACCCTTGACCCGGTCGTAGCTCAGGCCCTTGCCGAACAGGTCGGAGAAGTCCAGGCGCAAGCGCCGGCCGATGGAATTGAAGTTCAGCAGGCCGAATACCCGCAAGGCCTGCGCCCCGCCTTCGACTTCCACGAACTGGCCTTTGCGCAGGGTCGCATCCAGGCTGCCCGAGAACCGCTTGGGCCCGACCCAGGCCGGCGAGCCAGGCCAGCGCCCGTCCACATCCAGGTGGAACTCTTCGCTGGTCACGGTCGGCGCAAAGCCCCAGCCCTTGAGCACGTCCGCCAGGTTCTTGCCACCCAGGCGGCCTTTGTACCAGCTGGTGGCCGCGCCGGGTTCGCCTTCCCAGCCGCCGGAGCCTTGCAGGACCATGCCCTTGAGGCCCAGGTCAAGGCTGTTGAAAGCCATGCCCTTGGCGGTCGGGCGCACTTTCAGCGACCAGGCGCCGATCAGGTCGTTGCCCTGGTACAGCTGATTGATAGAGAGATCCAGCGCCGGGACTTTCTTCGGGTCGACCGAGGCCAGCGGGTCCGGTGCATTCTCGTCGGCCTGCACCGTCGGATCGGCGGCCGGCAGGCGCACATACTGCAGATTGATCGCCATCGGCGCCGCCTTGGCATCGGGAATCGCCACGTTGCCCTTGGCTTGCTGGCTGTCGAGCTGCAGGGCCCAGGAGGACGGCTTGCGCGTCAACTGCACACGGGCCTCGTCCAGGGTCGTGCCGAAACCGCTGAGCTTGCCGACCCGGAAGTCGGCGCCGCTGAGCAGCTGCTTGGCGCTACCGCCCGCGTCCTGCCCGGCATACCGATCGACCAGCGCCTTCCACGGCTCCACGTCCAGTTCCGACAGCACGCCGCGTACCCGCAGGCCCTTGGCCCCCGGCAGCACGGCATCGCCCTCGCCGAGGAACAACTCGCCACGGCCATCGGCAAAATTGCCGCTCGGCGCGGCGAAGGTAAAGTTGGCCAGATCGCCGTAATCGAACCAGTAACGCCGCTCGGCGCCCTGCAAGGTCATGCGCAATACGCTGTCACGTCCCTGGCTGGCCGTCATGCCGAAAGGCGCTGGCAAGTCGACGGCAACCCCCTTGAGGCTGGAGCTGACCATCAGTTGGCTGTCCGCGCCATCGAGGTTGAGCTGCAATTGGTAGGGAATGTCACCGGAAACCGGCAGCGGCTGGTTGTATTTCAGCCACTCCGTGAGCTTATTGACCGACACCTGGCCCTTGGCAACGACCCGGGTATCGAGCTTGCCAGGACGGCCGTCGGCAAAAATCTGCGCGGTCACTGGGCGCTCGAAGGCCTGGGCGCTGATGCCCTGGCCGCTCAGCCCTTTGCTGCTGTCGAAGCGGAAATCGCCCTTGAGCTGGCTCAACTCCAGCTCCGGCTCGCTCAACTTGAGTCGCGCCTTGCTGGTCTTGAAGTCCACCAGCACCTTCGGTTCTTCGCCCTTGACCAGCGGGATATCCAGTTTCAGCTTGCCCTGCAGGTCGCCATCGCCCTGCCAGCCGGCAAAGGTCGGGCCCGTGCCGATCGGCGCTTCCTGAAGGATCTTCAAGCCATCGCCCAGGCCGCCGGCGAACTCGCCGTCGATAAACATGTGGGGGCTTTGCCCGGCGGGCACATGGGGAATATTGACGTAGACATCCTTCACCTGGGTGTCGAGCAACTGACCCTGGCTGGCCAGGATGCGCACGCCGCTGTCCTCGATGAACACATCGCCGCTGACCTTGCCGATGTGCGGCCAGCCCGGCTGGAAGGCCAGCTCGGCATCGTGCACCTTGAAGAACAGGCTGATGCTGCGCGCGGTGTCGGCTGCACCATGGTTCAGCGAACCCTGGTACTGGAAGAAACCTTCATCCACCGCGCCCTTGAGGATTGCCGTGCGCAGCCATTCGTCCAGGGCCGGGCTGAGCACCTCGGGCAGGTACTTGGCGGTATAACGACCGTCGCCATCGACCAGACCGACCCGCAGGTCCATATAGTCTTCCTGGGTGTGGTCGAAATGCAGGCGGATCAGGAAGTCGCCGGCGATCTTGCCCTCCTCGCCCAGGACCTTGAGGTACGGCGCGATCAGGGTGAACCCCTGCTGGTCGAGCTTCCAGGTCAGCCGGGCATTGGCCTGCAGGTATTGCCAGGGCTTGGCGAAGATCGGGTCCAGGTGCAAGGCAAAGTCCTTGCTGTCCATGCGCAGCTCGCCCTGCCCCAGGTCGCCGCTGATGCTGCCGCTGACGTTACGGGCCGCCGGCGCGCCGTGATAGGCGTTGAACCCGACCTGCTCCAGGTTGGCGGCAAAACTCAGGCGCTGATCGCCGCTGACCTGCGGCCGGAAGTCGAACAGGATGTTGCGCAGCGCGCCCGTGACCTTGAGGTTGTCGATGAGGGTCGCGACCTTTTCCGGCAACGGCGCCCAGGCATCCAGGACCGGCGTGATCGGCGTCAGGTCGAGGCGGTCGGCCTGCAAGTGCCAGAGCTCTTCGGCACTGTTGACGGTACCGGTCTGTTGCAGGTGCAGGCGTGACTCCCAGCGCGTCTCGCCGATGTTCATGGCCAGCGAGTCGAAGGCGACGCTGAGGCCCTGCTCGTTGCGCTGGAAATAGGCATTGAGCGCCAGGTTCTTCACGGTGACCGGTTTGCGCTCGTCATAGGCCCCGCTGACCTGCGGCGCGTTCAGGCGCGCGACCATGCTCTGCAGCAGGCCATCGCCCCAACTGAGCCAGAACTCGCCACCAGCCTTGAGTTCGGAGAACGTCCACTGTTGGGTCACGCGCGGCGGCAGCCATTTCGCCCAGTCGCTTTGCGGCAGGCTCAGGTAAGCGTCGGCCTGCCCTTCGCGCCAGGCGCTGGCGCGGATTCGCGTGCGCAAGCTGACAGCCAGGGGCTGACCGTCCGGCAGGGTCAGGCGCGCATCCAGGCGTTGACGGCTGGGGCCAACACGCAGATTGAGGCCGACGTAGGTCAAGGCAATCGCGGGATGATCGAGCGGTTGCAGGGTCACCTGGCTGTCGAGCACCGACAGCTCACTGACCATCTGCATGCGGTTGAGCAACTGCTCGGGGTCGAGAGGCTGGTTATCCTGCACCGGCAGACCTTCGAGCACCCAGCGCCCATCCGGACCTTCCTTCAGGCTCAGGTTGAGGCCGCTGAATTCAAGGTGTTTGACCCGCAGTTGACGCGCCAGGGCACTGCCAGGCAGGTCGGGCGCCACCCGCACCTGATCCAGGCGCAAGGCGTTGGCGCCCTCGCCGACTGTCACATCGTGGGCCAGCAGGATGGGCGAGAAACCGCTCCAGCTGCCTTCCAGCCGACCGATCTGCACCGGCATGCCCAAGGCTTCCTGAGCCTTGGCCTGGACCTCGGCCCGATATTCGGCCACCAGCGGGGTCAGCTCCCGACCCAGGCTGACGTACAAGGCCGTCAGCACCAGCAGTAACGCACAAAGCCCCAGCCCCCAGCGGGTCAGAGCAGCGAGAAAGCGCATCAGACGCTCCATGTCAGTTGGCCCCCGTGGCAAGAGTCATGTGAAAACCGGGGCCAGCTGTATCCGGTAAATGTAGGGTACGCGGACTCAGAGCAGCACCACGTCGTATTGTTCCTGGGAATACATGGTTTCGACCTGAAAACGGATGGTCCGGCCGATAAAGGCCTCCAGCTCCGCGACGTTGCCCGACTCTTCGTCGAGCAGCCGGTCGACCACTTTCTGGTTCGCCAGGACGCGATAACCTTCGGCCTGATAGGCCCGCGCTTCCCGGAGGATTTCCCGGAAGATTTCGTAGCAGATGGTTTCCGGGGTTTTCAGCTTGCCGCGGCCCTGGCAGCTGCTGCAGGGCTCGCAGAGCACCTGCTCAAGACTTTCCCGGGTACGCTTGCGGGTCATCTGCACCAGGCCCAACTCGGTAATGCCGATGATGTTGGTCTTGGCGTGATCGCGCTCCAGCTGTTTTTCCAGAGTGCGCAGCACCTGGCGCTGGTGTTCTTCATCTTCCATGTCGATGAAGTCGATGATGATGATCCCGCCCAGGTTGCGCAGGCGCAGCTGGCGGGCAATGGCGGTCGCCGCTTCGAGATTGGTCTTGAAGATGGTTTCTTCGAGGTTGCGGTGACCGACGAAAGCCCCGGTGTTGACGTCGATGGTGCTCATGGCTTCCGCCGGGTCGACCACCAGGTAACCGCCGGACTTGAGCGGTACCTTGCGCTCCAGGGCTTTCTGGATTTCGTCTTCGACGCCATACAGGTCGAAGATCGGCCGCTCGCCCGGATAGTGTTCCAGGCGATCGGCGATTTCCGGCATCAGTTCGGCGACGAATTGCGTGGTTTTCTGGAAGGTTTCCCGGGAATCGATGCGGATCTTCTCGATCTTCGGGCTGACCAGGTCACGCAGGGTACGCAGGGCCAGGCCCAGGTCTTCGTAAATGACACTGGGGGCGCCGATGGTCTTGATCTGCGCGCCGATCTGATCCCACAAGCGGCGCAGGTAACGAATGTCCATCATGATTTCGTCGGCGCCCGCGCCCTCGGCGGCGGTACGCAGGATGAAACCACCGGCTTCCTTGATGCCTTCCTGGGCCACGCAATCGCTGACCACCTGTTTCAGGCGCTCGCGCTCGGCTTCGTCCTCGATCTTCAAAGAGATGCCGACATGGGCGGTGCGCGGCATGTACACCAGGTAGCGCGAAGGGATCGACAGCTGGGTGGTCAGGCGCGCGCCCTTGGAGCCGATCGGGTCCTTGGTCACCTGCACCACCAGGCTCTGCCCTTCATGGACCAGGGCGCCGATGCTTTCCACCGCCGGCCCTTCGCGCAGGGAGATTTCCGAGGCATGAATGAACGCCGCGCGATCCAGGCCGATATCGACGAACGCCGCCTGCATGCCGGGCAGAACCCGGACCACCTTGCCTTTATAGATATTGCCGACAATCCCGCGACGCTGGGTCCGCTCGACATGGACTTCTTGCAGCACACCGTTTTCGACCACCGCCACGCGCGACTCCATCGGCGTGATGTTGATCAGAATCTCTTCACTCATGGCAGGGTCTCGTTCAGGCATATTCACTATGGATGGCCGCATCGGTAGGTACGGCGCTTAGCGCACTGCAAGGTTTTGCCAACAGGGTATGCCGAAATGGCCAAGTAATTCTGCGGTTTCGCATACCGGCAAGCCGACGACAGCGGAATAACTGCCATTGAGCCCTGCCACGAATACCGCCGCAAGCCCCTGGATGCCATAGCCGCCAGCCTTGTCGCGGGGCTCGCCGCTGGCCCAGTAGCGGGCCGCCTCGTCATCGCCGATCGCCCGGAAGCGCACCAGGCTGCGGACCACCCGCGACTTGCAGCGCTGGCCATCGAGCACGGCAATGGCGGTCAGCACTTCATGTTCGCGCCCCGACAGGGCCATGAGCATCGACTGCGCATCGGCCTGGTCCAGCGGTTTGCCCAGGATCTGCCCATCAAGGACCACCGCGGTGTCGGCGCCCAGGACACAGGCCGCAGACTGGCCATCGGCGATCAGCGCATACCCGGCCGCCGCCTTGTCGCGCGCCAGGCGCTCGACATAGGCCGCTGGGTTTTCATCAGGGAGAGGGGTTTCATCGATATCCGCACTGATGGCGGTAAAAGGCACGCCGATCTGCGTGAGCAGTTCCCGTCGACGCGGCGAGCCTGAGGCGAGGTAAAGCGATTTCATCAAGACATCTCCCTGTCGAGGTACGGGCAAATGCCTGACCGAATCAGTTGATTTTGAAACGTCGGCGCAACCCGCGCAAACCGAAGCTGACCCAAGGCCAGAGCAAGGCACTGACCAATGCCGGCAGCACCAGTGCAAGGGTCGGTTGACGGTTGCCGGTCAAGGCGCTGAGCCACAGCTGGACCAGTTGCGCCAGGCCGAAGATCACCAGGATCACCAGGCTTTGCTGCCACATCGGGAACATGCGCAAGCGCTGTTGCAACGACAGCACCAAGAAGGTGATCAGGGTCAGGATCAGCGCGTTCTGCCCCAGCAATGTGCCGTACAGCACATCCTCGGCCAGCCCCAGGCACCAGGCCGTGACCATGCCGACCTTGTGCGGCAGGGCCAGGGCCCAGAACGCCAGCAGCAAGGCCAGCCAGAGCGGGCGCAGGATCTCCATGAATTGCGGCAAAGGCGACACGCTGAGCAGCATGCCGATGGCGAAGGTCAGCCAGACCATCCAGCCGTTTCGGGACATTATTCTCTTCCTCCCGTGGGGGCCGGGGCCGCTGCAGGCGGCTTGGGCGCGGCGGGTCTGGTGGCGGCGGGCTTGACCGGAGCCGGATGGGCCACGGGTTTGACCGGCGTGGCGGCGGCTGGCGTCGCGGGTGCAGCGGCCGGTGCGGCAGGAGCGGTCGCGGTGACCGGCGTCGCGGGCACGACAGGCTTGGGCACGGTCGCCGGGACCACCGGCGTGGCGGTGCCGCCCTGCTGGTCCTGCGCTTCCTGAGCCTGGGCGGCATCGTTGGCACGCTCTTCGGCGGTGCGGTTATCGCTGAACACCAGCAACAGGTAACGGCTGCGGTTCAAGGCGGCCGTCGGCACGGCCCGCACTATGGCAAATGGCTGGCCGGAGTCATGGATCACTTCCTTGACCGTCGCCACCGGGTAACCCGCCGGGAAACGCTGGCCCAGGCCGGAGCTGACCAGCAGGTCGCCTTCCTTGATGTCCGCGGTGTCGGCCACATGACGCAGCTCAAGGCGTTCCGGATTGCCGGTACCGCTGGCAATCGCCCGCAGACCGTTGCGGTTCACCTGGACAGGAATGCTGTGGGTGGTGTCGGTGAGCAGCAGCACGCGGGAGGTATAAGGCATCAGCTCGACCACCTGCCCCATCAGGCCACGGGCATCGAGTACCGGTTGCCCGAGCACCACGCCGTCGCGCTCACCCTTGTTGATGATGATGCGATGAGTGAAGGGGTTGGGGTCCATGCCGATCAGCTCGGCCACTTCGACCTTCTCGTTGACCAGCGCGGAGGAGTTGAGCAACTCGCGCAGGCGAACGTTCTGCTCAGTCAAGGCGGCGAGCTTTTGCATGCGGCCCTGGAGCAACAGGTTTTCGGTCTTGAGTTTTTCGTTTTCGGCGACCAGTTCGGTGCGGCTGCCAAACTGGCTGGCCACACCCTGCCATAGCCGTTGTGGCAGGTCGGTGATCCAGTAGGACTGCATCAGCACCAGCGACATTTGGCTACGCACTGGCTTGAGCAGTGTGAAGCGGGCATCGACCACCATCAGCGCGACCGATAGCACGACCAGCACCAACAGGCGTACGCCCAATGAGGGGCCTTTGGCGAAAAGCGGTTTAATAAGCCGCTCCTCCCAGGCAAATGTTCTCTTTATTCATACGGCTTCAAACCGGCCTGGAGCAGAATGACAGAAGATAAACGCCAACAGGCAGCACTGCAAAGTGCTGCCTGCGAGCG
Source organism: Pseudomonas sp. FW305-25 (assembly GCF_017351415.1). Taxonomy (NCBI): domain Bacteria; kingdom Pseudomonadati; phylum Pseudomonadota; class Gammaproteobacteria; order Pseudomonadales; family Pseudomonadaceae; genus Pseudomonas; species Pseudomonas sp. FW305-25. The sequence goes on from NZ_JACNDE010000003.1 coordinate 152,911, forward strand.
GAACACATGGATGCACCCGGCGCGATTATTCGCTGGAGAGCAGGTCCATGGTGTGTTTGTCCATCATTTCCAATGCACGGCCACCGCCGCGGGCTACGCAGGTCAGCGGGTCTTCGGCGACGATCACCGGCAGACCGGTTTCCTGGGCCAGCAACTTGTCCAGGTCACGCAGCAGGGCGCCACCACCGGTCAGCACCAGACCGCGCTCGGCGATGTCCGAAGCCAGTTCCGGAGGCGATTGCTCCAGCGCGCTTTTCACCGCCTGAACGATGGTTGCCAGGGACTCTTGCAGAGCTTCCAGCACTTCATTGGAGTTCAGGGTGAATGCGCGTGGCACGCCTTCGGCCAGGTTACGGCCACGAACGTCGACTTCACGGACTTCGCCGCCCGGGTAGGCAGTACCGATTTCCTGCTTGATGCGCTCGGCGGTGGATTCGCCGATCAGGCTGCCGTAGTTGCGACGCACGTAGGTGATGATCGCTTCGTCGAAACGGTCGCCGCCGACACGTACGGATTCGGCGTAAACCACACCGTTCAGGGAGATCAGGGCAATCTCGGTGGTACCACCACCGATATCCACGACCATCGAGCCGCGGGCTTCTTCGACCGGCAGGCCGGCACCGATCGCGGCCGCCATCGGCTCTTCGATCAGGAACACTTCACGGGCACCGGCACCGAGGGCCGATTCACGAATGGCACGACGCTCGACCTGGGTGGACTTGCATGGAACGCAGATCAGCACACGAGGGCTGGGCTGCAGAAAACTGTTTTCGTGAACCTTGTTGATAAAGTATTGCAGCATCTTTTCGCAGACACTGAAGTCGGCGATCACGCCGTCCTTCATCGGACGAATGGCAGCAATGTTGCCCGGAGTACGACCGAGCATGCGCTTGGCTTCGGTACCGACAGCCACGACACTTTTCTGATTACCGTGGGTCCGAATGGCCACAACCGATGGTTCATTCAGGACAATACCGCGCTCGCGCACGTAAATAAGGGTGTTGGCAGTGCCCAGGTCAATGGAAAGATCGCTGGAAAACATGCCACGCAGTTTCTTGAACATGGGAAAGGGACCCTAGGCAACGCGTGGGTAAAAAAGTGCGGCAAACTCTAACAACGACAGGGATTTTGGGCAAGGCGCCAATATGTTAAATTGACCGCTTTTCTGTGCACCAACCCCCACAATCGCGGCCTTATGACCGTAGAAATGCGGTAGTGTTCCGACAATCTAACACACGGACGAGATCCGTTCTGTTTTCCACTGGAGAATCCCATGGCGCTTGAACGCTCCGACGTGGAAAAAATCGCTCATCTGGCCAGCCTTGGCCTCAATGAAGCCGATCTTCCACATATCACCTGCGACCTGAACAGCATTCTCGGGCTGGTGGATGCAATGCAGGCAGTCGATACCGACGGTATCGAGCCCCTGGCCCACCCGCTGGAAGCCAGCCAGCGCCTGCGCGCAGACGTTGTGACCGAGTCCAATCATCGCGAGGCCTATCAGTCCATCGCACCAGCGGTCGAAAACGGCCTGTACCTGGTTCCGAAAGTCATCGACTAAAGGGAAAGAGCCTGCAATGCATCACATGACCCTGGCCGAGATCGCCCGCGGACTCGCCGACAAGAAGTTTTCCTCCGAAGAGCTGACCAAGACCCTGCTGGCGCGCATCACCCAGCTCGACCCGCAGCTCAACAGCTTCATCAGCCTCACCGAAGATCTCGCGCTGCAGCAGGCCAAGGCCGCTGACGCCCGTCGCGCGAACGGTGAGAGCGGCGCCCTGCTCGGCGCGCCGATCGCCCACAAGGACCTGTTCTGCACCCAGGGCATCCGCACCAGCTGCGGCTCGAAGATGCTCGACAATTTCAAGGCGCCCTACGACGCCACCGTGGTCGCCAAGCTGGCCGCCGCCGGGACCGTGACCCTGGGCAAGACCAACATGGACGAATTCGCCATGGGCTCGGGCAACGAGACCAGCTATTACGGCGCGGCGAAAAACCCGTGGAACCTGGAACGCGTTCCGGGCGGCTCGTCCGGCGGTTCGGCGGCCGCGGTCGCTGCGCGCCTGCTGCCTGCCGCCACCGGCACCGACACCGGCGGCTCGATCCGCCAGCCGGCTGCATTGACCAACCTCACCGGCCTGAAACCGACCTACGGTCGCGTTTCGCGCTGGGGCATGATCGCCTACGCCTCCAGCCTCGATCAGGGCGGCCCTCTGGCGCGCACCGCCGAGGACTGCACGATCCTGCTGCAAGGCATGGCCGGCTTCGACCCGCAGGACTCCACCAGCATCGACGAACCGGTACCGGACTACAGCGCCAGCCTCAACGGCTCGCTGCAGGGCCTGCGCATCGGCGTACCCAAGGAATACTTCAGCGCCGGCCTCGACCCACGCATCGCCGAGCTGATCCACAACAGCGTCAAGGAGCTGGAAAAGCTCGGCGCCGTGATCAAGGAAATCAGCCTGCCGAACATGCAGCACGCCATCCCGGCGTACTACGTGATCGCGCCGGCGGAAGCCTCCTCCAACCTGTCGCGTTTCGACGGCGTGCGCTTCGGCTACCGCTGCGAGAACCCGGCAAACCTGGAAGACCTGTACAAGCGCTCCCGTGGCGAAGGTTTCGGCAGCGAAGTGCAGCGCCGGATCATGGTCGGTGCCTATGCCCTGTCGGCCGGTTACTACGACGCCTACTACCTGAAGGCGCAGAAGATCCGTCGCCTGATCAAGAACGACTTCATGGCTGCCTTTAATGAAGTCGACATCATCCTTGGCCCGACCACGCCGAACCCGGCCTGGAAAATCGGCGACAAGAGCAGCGACCCGGTCGCTGCGTATCTGGAAGACGTTTACACCATTACCGCCAACCTCGCGGGTCTGCCGGGCTTGTCCATGCCCGCCGGCTTCGTCGACGGCTTGCCGGTCGGCGTGCAACTGCTCGCCCCGTATTTCCAGGAAGGCCGTCTGTTGAACGTTGCCCACCAGTATCAGTTGAACACTGACTGGCACACCCGCACACCAACCGGCTTCTGAGGAGAAACACATGCAATGGGAAGTCGTGATCGGGCTGGAGATTCACACCCAGCTCACCACCAAATCGAAGATTTTCTCCGGTAGCTCCACCGCCTTCGGTGCCGAGCCCAACACCCAGGCCAGCCTGGTGGACCTGGGCATGCCCGGCGTACTGCCGGTGCTGAACCAGGAAGCAGTGCGCATGGCGGTCATGTTCGGCCTGGCCATCGACGCCGAGATCGGCCAGCACAACGTGTTCGCCCGCAAGAACTACTTCTACCCCGACCTGCCCAAGGGCTATCAGATCAGCCAGATGGAACTGCCGATCGTCGGCAAGGGCCACCTGGACATCCCGCTGGAAGACGGCACGGTCAAACGCGTCGGCATCACCCGCGCGCACCTGGAAGAAGACGCTGGCAAGAGCCTGCACGAAGAGTTCAATGGCGCCAGCGGCATTGACCTGAACCGCGCCGGCACCCCGCTGCTGGAAATCGTTTCCGAGCCGGACATGCGCAGCGCCAAGGAAGCCGTGGCCTACGTCAAGTCGATCCACGCCCTGGTGCGCTACCTGGGAATCTGCGACGGCAACATGGCCGAAGGCTCCCTGCGTTGCGACTGCAACGTCTCGGTACGCCCCAAAGGCCAGGCCGAGTTCGGCACTCGCTGCGAGATCAAGAACGTCAACTCGTTCCGCTTCATCGAGAAAGCCATCAACTCGGAAGTCCAGCGTCAGATCGAACTGATCGAGGACGGCGGCAAGGTCATCCAGCAGACCCGCCTGTACGACCCGAACAAGGACGAGACCCGTCCGATGCGCAGCAAGGAAGAAGCCAACGACTACCGTTACTTCCCCGACCCGGACCTGCTGCCAGTGGTCATCGAGGACTCGTTCCTCGACCAGGTACGCGCCACCCTGCCCGAGCTGCCACCGCAGAAACGCGAGCGCTTCCAGGCGCAGTTCGGCCTGTCGGTCTACGACGCCAGCGTGCTGGCCACCAGCCGCGAACAGGCGGACTACTTCGAGAAGGTCGCGAGCATCGCCGGTGATGCCAAGCTCGCCGCCAACTGGGTCATGGTCGAGTTGGGCAGCCTGCTGAACAAGCAGGGCCTGGAAATCGATGAGGCGCCGGTCTCGGCCGAGCAACTGGGCGGCATGCTGCTGCGCATCAAGGACAACACCATCTCCGGCAAGATCGCCAAGACCGTGTTCGAAGCCATGGCCAATGGCGAAGGCAGCGCCGACGAAATCATCGACAAGCGCGGCCTCAAGCAGGTCACCGACACCGGCGCCATCTCCGCCGTGCTGGACGAAATGCTGGCGGCCAACGCCGAGCAGGTCGAACAGTATCGCGCCGCCGATGAAGCCAAGCGCGGCAAGATGTTCGGCTTCTTCGTCGGCCAGGCGATGAAGGCTTCCAAAGGCAAGGCCAACCCGCAGCAAGTGAACGAATTGCTGAAAAGCAAACTCGAAGGCTGACTGCAGTGTTGATGGCGGAGTTCGAATATTCCGCCCCTGTAGGAGCGAGCGTGCTCGCGATTGCGTTGTCTCAGACAGGACGCTATCGCGAGCACGCTCGCTCCTACTCTTGTATCTGGGGTCCCGTATTGATGAAACGCTTGCTGGGCTGCCTGGCCCTTTTCTCACTCCTGGCCGGCTGCGCCAGTCATGTCATCGACCCGCGGGGTTACGACAAGACCGGCGTCGCTTCCTATTACGGCGCCAAGCACCATGGCAAACGCACCGCCAGCGGCGAACCCTTCAACCAGCACGGCATGACCGCCGCGCACCGCGAGCTGCCATTCGGCACCCGGGTCAAAGTCACCAACCTCAATAACGACAAGAGCGTCGTGGTCCGGATCAACGACCGCGGCCCGCATATCCGTGGCCGCCTGATCGATTTGTCGCGTGCCGCCGCGCAACAGTTGGGTATGATCAGAAGCGGCACCGCCAAGGTGCGCGTGCAAGCCATCAGCGACTGACCCACGGAGCCCTGATCATTTTCGGATTAACCGATTTACCGCTGCTCAGCGTTCTCCAGTTGTTCAGTGGCCTGGTCCTGCTGGTCGCCGGCGCCGAGTTGCTGGTACGCGGCGCGGTCCGCCTCGCCGCCCGCCTGCGCGTACGAGCGCTGATCATTGGCCTGAGCATCGTCGCCTTCGGCAGCAGCGCCCCGCAGATGGCCGTCAGCCTGCAAGCCACCCTGGCGGAAAACACCGATATCGCCGTCGGCAGCGTGATCGGCAGCGGCATCTTCAACATCCTGGTGACCCTCGGCCTGTCCGCCCTGATCATTCCGCTGCGGGTATCGCGCCAGCTGGTGCGGCTGGACATCCCGTTGATGATCCTCGCCAGCCTGCTGGTGTTCGCCCTGGCCTACAACGAAGAACTGACGCCCCTCGACGGCCTGATCCTGCTGGCGACCCTGATCCTCTACCTGGGATTACTGCTGCGCCAGTCGCGACACTCGGCGCGCCCACAGTCCCAGCAAGGTTCCGACGCACCCCGCGCGCACTGGCTGAGCAGCCTGCTGTGGATGATCGGCGGCCTGCTCCTGCTGGTGTTCGCCGGCCATCTGCTGGTCGAGGCGGCGGTGGAAGTCGCCACCGACCTGGGGCTGTCCGAGCGCATCATCGGCCTGACCATAGTCGCCGTCGGCACCTCCCTGCCGGCCCTGGCCACCTCGCTGATCGCCGCCTTGCGTGGCCAGCGCGACATTGCCGTGGGCAACGTCATCGGCAGCAACCTGTTCAATCTGCTGGGAGTCCTGGGTTTCACCGCCCTGGTGGCGCCAACGCCCTTGTCGGTATCGCCCAATGCCGTGGACTTCGACCTGCCAGTAATGCTCGGCGTCGCGGTGCTGTGCCTGCCGGTGTTCTATTCGGGTTATCGGGTCACCCGCGCCGAAGGCCTGCTGTTTCTCGGCCTGTACCTGGCCTATGGGCTGCACGTGGTGTCCTTCACCACCGGCATGCCGCTGGCCGGCAAGCTGGAAGAGTTGATGCTGTTTTTTGTCCTGCCAGTGCTGGTGGCGTTCCTGCTGTTCAGTTCGCTGCGGGCCTGGCGCCGCCAACATAAAAAAGGGGAAGCGCAATGACCGAGAATAAAAAGCAGGGCGTGGAAATGCGCCGCCAGGTGATGGGCGACGCCTTCGTCGATCGCGCCCTGGGCAACGCTACCGAGTTCAGCCAGCCACTGCAGGATTTCGTCAACGAACATGCCTGGGGCAGCGTCTGGAACCGCGAAGGCCTGCCGCTGAAAACCCGCAGCCTGATCACCCTCGCCGCCCTGACCGCGCTCAAGTGCCCGCAGGAACTCAAGGGTCATGTCCGCGGCGCCCTGAATAACGGCTGCACCGTGGAAGAGATTCGCGAGGCGCTGCTGCATTGCGCGGTGTATGCCGGCGTACCGGCGGCGATCGACGCGTTCCGCGCCGCCCAGGAAGTGATCGACACTTACCAGAAGCCGGAATAACCCCCTCCCTTTGTAGGAGCGAGCTTGCTCGCGATAGCGGCAGTGAATCCACAAGCGGCCTTCGGCCTATCGCGAGCAAGCTCGCTCCTACAAGTACAAGGGTGCGCTAGATCCACCCGCCCCACTGCAGCAGAAAGATCCCGATATTGGTGGTCACCGCCGCCATCAGCGTGGTGATGACGATGATTGCCGCCGCCAGCTCATGATTGCCATTGGCCGCCCGGGCCATGACAAAACTCGCCGCCGCGGTCGGGCTGCCGAAATACAGGAACAGAATCCCCAGTTCCGCCCCGCGGAATCCGCAGAGCCAGGCCCCCAGGGTGGCGAGGATCGGCAGGCCGACCATTTTCACCAGGCTCGAACTCAAGGCCAGGTCGCCGCTCTCGCGCAGCGCCGCCAGGGACAAGGTGCCACCAATGCAGATCAAGGCCAGCGGCAGGGTCATCTGCGCCAGGTACTGGCCAGACGTCTCCAGCCAGGTCGGCAGGCCGATCTGGAACACGGCGAAAGGCGCTGCCGCCAGGACGCTGATGATCAGCGGGTTGCTGACCACGCTTTTGCAGATGCTCCACGGATCGGACTTGATCACCGGGCTGTACACCGCCAGGACGATGGTCGACAGGGTGTTGTAGAACAGGATCACCAGCGCCGCGAGAATCGCCCCGAGGGAAATCCCGTAGTCGCCATACATGCTGGCCGCGAGCGCCAGGCCGATGACCCCGTTGTTGCCGCGAAAGGCGCCCTGGGTGTAGATACCACGGTCTTCCCGCGGGCAGCGCCAGATCGCCCAGCCCCAGGCGAAGGCAAAGCTGGCCAGGGTGGCCACGGCGAAATAGATCAGCAGCCCGGGCTTGAGCGCCGAATGCAGGTCGGCATGCAGAATCCCGAGAAACAGCAGCGCCGGCATGGTGACGTTGAACACCAGGGCCGACGCTGTGTGGATAAAACCGTCGTTGATCCAGCCGATGCGCTTGAGCAGCACACCGAGAAACAACATGCCGAATACCGGCGCGGTGATATTCAGCGTTTCGAGAAAAATGGCCAGCATGCCGGGTCAACCTTGAACCTGTCGTTAGGCGGCTAATGATAAGCCAGCCCGCGCGCTTAAGCCCGATGGATTTGCCCTAACCGCAAGCTGATCCATCGGGCCGCAGGCGTTCGCGGCCATCAAAGGCCACGCCCGCGATGCGGTCGATCGCAGCCTGCACAGCACCACCATCCACCCACGCCCAGCACAACCCTGTAGCCGCTGCCGAAGGCTGCGATAGGTCCGCAGGACCTCCAGCGATTTCAAAAGCCACGCCCGATCCGCGGTCGATCGCAGCCTGCGGCAGCGGCTACCCGGATTGCGACCTGCCATTCAACCGAGCCCAGCACAAACCCTGTAGCCCGTCAGGTAATCGGCGCCGGATTGAACAAGGTGATGTCGTTGTGCAGCTTGTGCCGTTCGGCCCAGGTCTGCTGCTTGCCACTGGCCACGTCCAGGTAGAAGTGGAACAGCTCCCAGCCCAGCTCTTCGATACTCGCTCGCCCGGTGGCGATGCGCCCGGCGTCGATGTCGATCAGGTCCGGCCAGCGCTGGGCCAGTTCGGAGCGGGTCGAGACCTTGACCACCGGCGCCATCGCCAGCCCGTAAGGCGTGCCACGCCCGGTGGTGAACACATGCAGGTTCATCCCCGCCGCCAGCTGCAAGGTGCCGCAAACAAAGTCGCTGGCCGGCGTCGCGCAGAAGATCAGGCCTTTGCGGGTAAAGCGCTCGCCCGGCCCCAGCACGCCATTGATCGCGCTGCTGCCGGACTTGACGATGGACCCCAGGGACTTCTCGACGATGTTCGACAACCCGCCCTTCTTGTTGCCCGGCGTGGTATTGGCGCTGCGGTCGGCCTCGCCCTTGGCCAGGTAGCGGTCGTACCAGTCCATCTCGCGCACCAGCTCCCGGGCCACTTCTGTGGATTCGGCGCGGGAAGTCAGCAGGTAGATGGCATCGCGCACCTCGGTGACTTCGGAAAACATCACTGTCGCGCCGGCCCGCAGCAACAGGTCCGAGGCATAGCCCAGGGCCGGGTTGGCGGTAATCCCGGAAAAGGCATCACTGCCACCACATTGCATACCGAGGACCAGCTCCGAGGCCGGCACGGTTTCCCGGCGCCGCTGATCGAGCTTCTGCAAACGCACTTCGGCCAGCTGCATGATCTGCTCGATCATCTCGGTAAAACCGTGGCTGGCGTCCTGCAGGCGGTACAGCCAGGGCTCGCTGAGGTCCACCGAGCTGTCGCCTTCGTGCATCACCTGCCCGGCCTGCAACTTCTCGCAGCCCAGGCTGATTACCAGGGCTTCGCCCCCCAGGTTCGGGTTGCGCGCCAGGTTGCGCACGGTGCGGATCGGGATATAGGCATCGGTGGCGGTGATCGCCACGCCGCAGCCATAGCTGTGGGTCAGCGCCACCACATCGTCGACGTGGGGATACCTGGGCAGCAGTTCGTCCTTGATCCGCTTGACCGCATGATCGAGCACCCCGGTCACGCATTGCACGGTGGTGGTGATCCCCAGAATGTTGCGCGTGCCGACCGTGCCGTCGGCATTGCGATAACCCTCGAAGGTAAAGCCGTCCAGGGGCGCCTGGGCCGCCGGCACTTCGGTGGACAGCGGCAGGCTGTCCAGCGGCGGCGCGCTGGGCATGCGCAACTGATCTTCCCTGACCCAGCTGCCGCGCAGGATCGGCTGCAAGGCATAACCGATGATCTGGCCGTAGCGGATCACCGGGCCACCTTCGACGATATCCTCCAGCGCCACCTTGTGGCTCTGGGGGACGAAGTCCAGGGTCACCAGGCCGTCGGCGAACGCCGTGCCTGCCGGTACGCCCTGGTCATTGACCACAACCACCACATTGTCCCGCTCGTGCAGGCGGATATAGCGCGGCGAATCGGAATGTTCAATCAACTGCATGACGCCGCCCCTTCAGGAATGCGCTTGGGAAAGTTGGGTCAGCTCGGGGCCGTTGCTCGGTGGCTCCTTGAGCACCACGCGCTTGATCGGGCCGACGATCACCAGGTAGCTGAACACTGCCAGCAGCGCGTTGCAGCCGACGAACACCAACGCCCATTTGAACGAGCCGGTGGAACTGATGATGTAGCCGATGACGATCGGCGTGGTGATCGACGCCAGGTTGCCGAAGGTGTTGAACAAGCCGCCGCTCAAGCCGGCGATCTGCTTCGGCGAAGTGTCGGACACCACCGCCCAGCCGAGCGCGCCCACGCCTTTGCCGAAGAACGCCAGGGCCATGAAGCCCACCACCATCCATTCGATGTCCACATAGTTGCAGGCCACGATGCTGCTGGAGACCAGCAGGCCGGCGATGATCGGCGCCTTGCGGGCGAAGGTCAGGGAATGCCCCTTGCGTAGCAGGTAGTCGGAAATCACCCCGCCCAGCACCCCACCGATAAAGCCGCAGATGGCCGGCAAGGAGGCGATGAAGCCAGCCTTGAGAATGGTCATGCCACGCTCCTGCACCAGGTACACCGGGAACCAGGTCAGGAAGAAGTAAGTGATGCCGTTGATGCAGTACTGGCCCAGGTACACGCCGAGCATCATGCGGTTGGTCAGCAACTGGCGCAGGTAGTCCCATTTCGGGCCGTCGCTGCGCTTGCCTTTGCCGTCCTGGTCCATGTCGACCATGCCGCCGTTGTCGGCGATGTGCTTGAACTCGGCCTCGTTGATCAGCGGGTGCTGGCGCGGGCTGTAGATCACCTTGAGCCAGACCAGCGAGAAGACGATGCCGATCACCCCCATCACGATGAAGACGTGCTGCCAGCCGAAGTGATAGACGATCCAGCCCATCAGCGGGGCGAACAGCACGGTGGCGAAATACTGCGCCGAGTTGAAGATCGCCGAAGCCGTACCGCGCTCAGCGGTGGGGAACCAGGCCGCGACAATCCGCGCGTTGCCGGGGAAGGACGGTGCCTCGGCCAGCCCCACCAGGAAGCGCAGCATGAACAGCGCCACCACCGCGGTGGAAACGCCGAACTCACCGACATAACCCTGCAGCACGGTGAACAGCGACCAGGTGAAGATGCTCAGGGCATAGATTTTTTTCGAGCCGAAGCGGTCGAGCAGCCAGCCGCCGGGGATCTGCCCCGCTACATAAGCCCAACCGAATGCGGAGAAGATATAACCGAGGGTGACGGCGTCGATGCCGAGGTCTTTTTGCAGGCTGGAACCCGCGATGGCGATGGTGGCGCGGTCGGCATAGTTGATCGTGGTCACCAGGAACAGCATGAACAGGATCAGGTAGCGGACGCGAGTCGGCTTGGTCGCTTGCATATGGATGTACTCCCACTAGTTATTTTTATGCGGGTAAACATGCGTTTCATCGACCCCGCCGAGCCTCAGGCAACGGCCGGCGGGGGTACGGCGGGGCTTAGGATCCGATGTAGGAAGTCTTCACCACGGTGTAGAACTCCTGCGCGTAGCGACCTTGCTCGCGGGAACCATAGGATGAACCTTTGCGGCCACCAAAAGGTACGTGGTAATCGACGCCGGCCGTCGGCAGGTTGACCATGACCATCCCGGCCTGGGAATGGCGCTTGAAGTGGTTGGCGTATTTCAGCGACGTGGTGGCGATGCCCGCCGACAGGCCGAACTCGGTGTCGTTGGCCATGACCAGCGCCGCCTCGTAATCAGCCACCCGTACCACGTTGGCCACCGGGCCGAAGATCTCTTCGCGGCTGATGCGCATCGAGGCCTGGCTGTCGGCGAACAGGGTCGGCGCGAGGAAATAACCTTCGGTATCGCAGGTCACCAGGCCACCGCCGCTGACCAGCCGCGCCCCTTCGGACTGGCCGATATCGATGTATTTCAAGTCCTGTTCGAGCTGCGCTTGGGACACCACCGGACCGATATCGGTGCCGGCCCGCAGCGCATGGCCGACCTTGATCGAACCCATGCGTTCGGCCATCGCCGCGACGAACCGGTCGTGGATGCCCGCGGTGACGATCAGCCGGCTGGAAGCGGTGCAACGCTGCCCGGTGGAATAGAAGGCACTCTGTACCGCCAGCTCCACCGCCTGCTTGAGGTCGGCATCGTCGAGGATGATCTGCGGGTTCTTGCCGCCCATCTCCAGCTGCACCTTGGCTTGGCGCGAGACGCAACTGACGGCGATCTGCCGGCCCACGCCCACGGAACCGGTGAAGCTGATGCCGTCGACTTTCGGGCTGTTGACCAGGGCATCGCCGACCAACCGGCCGCTGCCCATCACCAGGTTGAACACCCCGGCCGGGAAGCCGGCGCGGGAGATGATTTCCGCCAGGGCCCAGGCACAGCCCGGCACCAGCTCGGCGGGCTTGAGCACCACACAGTTGCCGTAGGCCAGGGCCGGGGCGATCTTCCACGCCGGGATGGCGATCGGGAAGTTCCACGGAGTGATCAGGCCGACCACGCCCAGGGCTTCGCGGGTCACTTCGACGTTGACCCCCGGACGCACCGACGGCAGGTAATCCCCCGACAGGCGCAGGCATTCGCCGGCAAAGAACTTGAAGATGTTACCGGCACGGGTCACCTCGCCGATGGCTTCGGGCAGGGTCTTGCCCTCCTCCCGGGCCAACAGGGTGCCGAGCTCTTCGCGACGGGCGAGGATCTCGCTGCCGACCTTGTCCAGGGCATCGCTGCGCGCCTGGATACCGGAAGTCGACCAGGCCGGGAATGCATCGCGCGCCGCATCGATCGCGGCATGCACCTGAGCCAGGTCGGCCTTGGCGTATTCGCCAATGACATCGGACAACTCGGACGGGTTGATATTGGTCGAGTAGTCGGCACCGGCAAGCCATTGGCCACCGATGTAGTTATCGAAGCGTTTTACCTCTGCCACGCGCCCTCTCCTTACACAAAAGCCTTACGCAAAAGGCCGCTGATTGCTCAGCGGCCCCGGGGATGGATTACTGCGCGCCCTGGGCGTCGATCAACGCCGCCAGCGCTTCATATTCTTCCGGCAACAGGTCGGTCAACGGCGCCCGCACCGGGCCTGCGTCATGGCCGACGATGCGGGCTCCGGCCTTGACGATGCTCACGGCATAACCGGCCTTGCGGTTACGGATATCCAGGTAAGGCAGGAAGAAGTCGTCGATGATCTTGCCGACCGTGGCGTGATCTTCCCGGGCAATGGCGTGGTAGAAATCCATCGCGGTTTTCGGGATGAAGTTGAACACCGCCGAGGAATACACCGGCACGCCCAGGGCCTTGTAGGCCGCGGCGTAGACTTCGGCGGTCGGCAGGCCGCCCAGGTAGCTGAAGCGATCGCCGAGGCGGCGACGGATCGACACCATCAGCTCGATATCGCCCAGGCCGTCCTTGTAGCCGATCAGGTTCGGACAGCGCTCGGCCAGGCGCTCCAGCAGCGGCGCGGTCAGGCGGCAGACGTTGCGGTTGTAGACCACCACACCGATCTTCACCGATTTGCACACCGCCTCCACATGAGCGGCGACCCCATCCTGGCTGGCTTCGGTCAGGTAGTGCGGCAGCAGCAACAGGCCCTTGGCACCCAGGCGCTCGGCCTCCTGGGCGTATTCGATGGCCTGGCGGGTCGAGCCGCCAACGCCGGCCAGAATCGGCACGCTGCTGGCACAGGTGTCGACCGCAGTCTTGATGATTTCCGAATATTCGCTGGCCGCCAGGGAGAAAAACTCACCGGTGCCACCTGCCGCGAACAGCGCCGAGGCGCCGTATGGGGCCAGCCATTCCAGGCGCTTGATATAGCCCGCGCGATGGAAATCGCCCTGGGCGTTGAAATCGGTCACCGGAAAAGACAGCAGGCCGGAGGAGAGGATGGACTTCAGTTCTTGTGGATTCATTATTCGAACACCCTGGGACGCACATTGTGATGAAAAACACATCAGCCTTGGCTGAAGTTGTAAGTCATCGTACAACTTAAAAAACAATCGTCAACAGCAATTCGTCAGCCATCGCCAAAATACGCGGTAAAAAATACCTGCTTGACGAGTCAGGATTTTGCTTTATGCTCGCAATTAACTGTATATACATACAGTTAATTTCTTGAAATACCTACGACATATCAAGGAGCTAGAAATGTCAGGTCTACACACTCAGCAGCGGGAACAGCTGCAACACAAAAGCCAGGTCGTTGCCGATCTGGACAGCCTTTTCAGCGAACGCGGCATTGCCATTTCCGGTGATGGCGACCACCTGGTGCTGATCGCCGACGGTCATCACACCATCAAGTATCACCAGCCCGGGCTCCTCCCCGCGGTACCGGGCAAAAACCTCAAGGCCCTGCCCCAGCTGCGTTTCGAGGGTGGCGAACACACCGCCATCGGCGATGCCACCCTGCTGCGTTTCGTCAAGGACGCCCCCGGCGTTCCAGCCTGGCAGGTCGAATTGCACCTGCCCAATGGCCTGGCCCTGACCTACGGCCAGGTGGTGGCGCTGGGCGGCGATTTCTACGGCATCCCCGACCAGCCGATCTGCGAAGGCGCGACGCCGGTGGATCGTTTGCAGCGTTTTACCGCCGCGTTCAACTCCCTCGCCGTGTTGCCGGCGGCCAAGGACGAGGCGAAACAGATTCTCGCGGTAATGCAGAAGGAAATCGCCGCCGCCAACCAGGCGCTCAAGGACGGCAGGCAACCTCACGAAGCCTATGACGCCCTGGGAGATACGTTGTCCGAAGAGTGGAACAAGATCACCGGCGGCGGCAGCTTCGCCTCGGCGCTGTTCCCCCTGGGTCGCTACCTGAAGCTGGCGGCCAACAATGCCGACCATTTCGGCGAGTGGGCGCTGCTGGCCTATATCGCCGGGCACACCGCGGCCCTGCAGCAGGCGGTGCTGGCGCACAAGAACGCCGACGAGAAGCAGTTGGAACTGGCCTACGCCATGAACGCCTTCGCCGATCACTTCCTCACCGACCTGTTCTCCGCCGGCCATGTACGGGTACCGCGCAAGCAACTGGCGGCGGTGGTCACGCCGAGCGACCTCGGTTCGCTGATCACCCGCTTCATGCACGACGAGGACAGCAAGTTCGGCCTCAACGTCAGCAACGCCCAGGGCGACCGCTGGCATGCCTATGGCGACAAGCGTTATTTCGACACCCTCGACAGCAACAACCGCAAGCAGGTCAAGTTGGCCGTGCAACGCTCGGCGGACGAAATCTTCGAAAGCTACCTCAGCGGTGCGGCCCCGACGCCCGGCAACTTCACGGCGCTGAAGCTGTTGCCGGACCTGAACGCGGCGAAGAGCGGCAACTTTTCACCGCTGTTCGTGATGCAGGGCGACAAGGTGCTGCGACGCAGCGACGTGAACAACCTCAACGACACCAAGACCATCGACAACTGGTGGGGCTGGAGCACCTACCTGCTGCTCAAGGACTACAAGCCCAACAAGCCGGCGGGCTACCTGGAAGCGCCGACGCTTGCTCCGAGCATCCAGGCCGATGGCTGGCAGACCCAGACACCCAGCGAACCCAACTGGCTGCCCGGCAATGCCGTGCGTTATGCCTTCAGCTACACCAACGGTTTGAACGAGTCGTACATCGGCCCATGGTCCGCCTACGCCGAACTGAGCGAGCGCTTCCAGCCGACCCTGAATGTGCCGGTGGATACCGGCGGCGGTTCCAGCGGACGCAACATTTTCCGCCAGTTCCGCGGTGGCTCGCCGGAGCTGATCGCCTCGATCGACAAGGCCGCCACCACTTACATCGACCGCAATGCCTGATAAGGACATCGACATGGCTATCAATCTGACTCTAGAACTGGCCTCGGGCCAATCCCTGCAGGGCGCGCCCCTGGAACTGCTGGTCAACGGCGCTCCCGTCGCACGGGCAACCGTCGACCAGCAAGGGCATGTGACCTTCAATGCCAAACCCGGCGCCGGGCAACTGGCCGTGAGGGTGGATCGCTCGATTCTCAAAAACCGCTAAAAGCATCGCGAGCAAGCTTCGCTCCTACAGGGTCACCTCCCCTCTCTGTAGGAGCGAGCTTGCTCGCGATAAGAAGCCAAGGGCGACGCAATAACCGCCCCAACCGCATTACCCGCGCTGCGCCTCTGCCTCTTCATGGGCATGGCGCAGCCGTTCGCGGCTGTTGGTCAGGTGCAGACGCATGGCCGCCCGGGCCGCGTCCGAATCCTGACGGGCAATGGCTTCATAGATTTCTTCATGCTCGCGGCTCAGGCGGCTCATGTAGTGCTGCTGATCATCGTGAGCCAGGCGTGCCGAATTCAGGCGGGTGCGCGGAATGATGCTGGTTCCCAGGTGGGTCATGATGTCGGTGAAATAGCGGTTGCCCGTGGCCAGGGCAATCTGCAGGTGGAACTGGAAATCCGAGGCCACCGCATCGCTGTCGTGGGCCGCGCTTTCATTGAGGGCATCCAGCGCCGCCCGCATCGCCGCCAGTTGCTCGCTGCTGCGCCGCTGCGCGGCCAGCCCGGCCGACTCCACTTCCAGGCTGATGCGCAGTTCCAGGATCGCCAGCACATCGCGCAAGGTCACCACGGTCGCCGGATCGATCCTGAAGCCACTCGGGCTCGGCGTGTCGAGCACAAAGGTGCCGATGCCGTGGCGGGTTTCCACCTGGCCGGCGGCCTGCAAGCGGGAAATGGCCTCGCGCACCACGGTCCGGCTGACGCCATGGGCCTCCATGATCGCCGACTCGGTGGGCAACTTGTCACCGCGCTTGAGCTGACCGTCGCGAATCTGCTCCGACAGCACGGTCACCAGCTCCTGGGCGAGGCTACGGCGCTTGCGTGGAAGGCGGGGCGCCGTGTTCTGGTTGTCCATGGTGAAGTTCTTTCTCCGAAAACTGATGACGCATCATAGCTCAGCCGGGTTGTACGATCACTGTTGACTACACCATCACCGCCTGGTCGACCAGATGCCCGCGCTCGATGCGGATGTGCCGCGGGTGGAAACGCTTGAGACTGCTGCGATGCCCGACGCTGACAATGCTCAGCCCCGGCAACTGGTCGATCAGCGCCTGGTACAGGGTCGCCTCGTCTTCTTCGTCCATGGCCGAGGTGGCCTCATCCATGTACAGCCATTGCGGCGCATAGAGCAACGCACGGGCAAAGGCCAGGCGCTGCTGCTCGCCCGGGGACAACATGCGCTGCCAGTGGTTGCTCTCGTCCAGGCGAGACACCAGGTGCGGCAACCGGCAGGTTTCCAGCACCTGCACGTAACGCTCCTGCGGGTAGGTGTCACCCGACTGTGGATAACTCAAGGCTTCGCGCAGGCTGCCAATCGGCAGGTAAGGCTTTTGCGGCAGGAACAGATAACGCTCGGCGGGCATGCGGATGCTGCCGTGACCGGCCGGCCAGAGCCGCCCCATCGCTCGCAGCAGGGTACTTTTGCCACTGCCGGAACGGCCGCTGAGCATCAGGCGCTCACCGGGGGTCACGGTCATCTCGGCACCGGCCAGCAGGTGCCGGCCGTCCGCCAGGTCCAGGCCAAGGTTATGCACCTGCAAGGTTTCACCCTGGCTCTGCACGTCGATGGCTGGAGCGCGTTCTTCGTTTTCGCTCATGGCCTGACGGAAGCTCAGCAGCCGGTCGCAGGTGGCGCGCCAGGCCGCGAGCTCGGAATAGGCGGTGATGAACCAGCTGAAGTTCTCCTGGACGTTGCCGAATGCCGAGTTGATCTGCATCAGCTCGCCCAGTTCGATCTTGCCCGTCAGGTAACGCGGGGCCGCGACGATGAAGGGGAAAATGATCGCGATCTGGCCGTAGCCCGAGGTGAAGAAGGTCAGGCGCTTGGACACTTTCATGATGTCCCAGAAGTTGTGCCAGACCATGCCGAAGCGAGCGCTGAGGCGTTTGTTCTCATTCGGCTCGCCGTCATACAGGGCAATGCTCTCGGCGTTCTCCCGCACCCGCACCATGGAAAAACGCAGGTCCGCCTCGAAACGTTGCTGGTTGTTGTTCAAGCCGATCAGGCGTCGACCGATCAAGTGGGTCAGCCAGCTGCCGACAGCGGCGTACACCAAGGCGCACCAGAACATGTAGCCGGGAATGGTGTAGCCGAAGACTTCGATACTGCCCGACACGCCCCACAGGATGATCGAGAACGACACCAGACTGACCACGGTACGCAGCAGGCCCAGGGCGAGCCCCAGGGTATTGCTGGTGAAGCTGTTAAGGTCTTCGGAAATCCGCTGGTCCGGGTTATCGGTGTAGCCGCCCTGCTCCAGCTGGTAGTAGTTCTTGTGGCCCAGCCAGCGGGCGAAGTGTTTTTCCGTGAGCCAGGCGCGCCAGCGGATGGTCAGCATCTGGGTCAGGTAGAGCCGGTAGACCGCGGCCAGGATGGCCACCGCGGCAATTCCGCAGAAATACAGGATCAGCTGCCAGAACGCCGCCTCGTCCTTCTTTTGCAGGGCGTTGTAGAAATCCTTGTACCAGCTGTTGATCCACACCGAGATCGCCACGCTGAACAGGGTCAGGGCCACCACCGCGAACAACAGCAACCAGGCCTTGCCCTTCTCTTCACTGCGCCAGTAAGGCGTAGTCATTTCCCAGACACGACGGAAAAACTGCCCGCGCACAGCATCGTTGACCGCGGAATACTCAGCGTTCTGATTCATCATCAAGGCTCGATTGGGATAGGGACAAGCATCGAGCCGATCATAGAGGATCGGCTCGTTTTTTCACTTGTCCTGAGGACATTCGTTCAGTCGCGGTTCAGCGACGAACCGGGCGCTTCTGCAACTTGCGTTGCAGCGTTCGACGGTGCATGCCCAGGGCACGGGCAGTGGCGGAGATGTTGCCTTCGTGTTCGGTCAGCACCCGCTGGATGTGCTCCCATTGCAGGCGGTCCACCGACATCGGGTTTTCCGGCACCAGGGTGTCGAGGTCGGCGTGCTCGGAGAGCAGCGCGGCCAGCACGTCGTCGGCGTCCGCCGGTTTGCACAGGTAGTTGCAGGCGCCGCGCTTGATCGCTTCGACCGCGGTGGCGATGCTCGAATAACCGGTGAGGATCACCACGCGCATTTCCGGATCGAGCTCGAGCAGCTTGGGCAGCAGCACCAGGCCGGAGTCGCCGTCCATCTTCAGGTCCAGCGCGGCGAAGTCCGGCAGGTCCTGCTGGGCGAGGGCCAGGCCTTCCTCGGCGGAACCCGCGGTGCTGACGCGAAAGCCGCGACGGCTCATGGCTCGCGCCATCACCCGGGTGAAGGTGGCGTCGTCATCCACCAGCAACAGATGCGGCAGTTCTTCGCCTTCGACTTGGATTTCGTCACTCATGTTGGTCTCCTCGGGCGCCGTGGGGCAGGCGCAGCTCGGTGAGCGTGCCGCCTTCCTCATGACTGTAGAGTTTCACTGAGCCGCCGGCGCGTGTCACGCTGGCTTTGCTCAAAAACAGGCCCAGGCCGAAACCTTTGCCCTTGGTGGTAAAAAACGGTTTGCCGATCTGCTCGGCGATGGCCAGCGGCACACCGGCGCCGTGGTCACGAATACTGATGGTCAGGTTCTCGGCGTCCCAATCCAGCTGGACTTCCAGCCCTTCCGGACAAGCGTCCGCTGCATTGTTCAGCAGGTTGAGCAACGCCTGGGTCAGGTCCGGCGGCGGCGCCAGCCGCGGCATCGGGCCCTTGCCCAGCAGTTGGAAGCGGTAGCTGGCTTCAGGGCGCATCAGGTGCCAGCGGTTCAGCGCTTCGTCGAGCCAGACGGTGACATCCTGCATCTCCACCGCCAGCCGGCGGTTGGCCTCGGCGGCGCGCACCAACTGTTGCAGGGTTTCCTTGCACAGTTTGACCTGGTCCTGGAGCACGCCCAGGTCATCTTGCAGCATTGGGTCGAGGTGGTCCTGGCGCATTTCCTTGAGCAGCACGCTCATGGTCGCCAGGGGCGTTCCCAACTCGTGGGCGGCACCAGCGGCCTGGGTCGCGACAGCCAGCAACTGCTGGTCGCGCAGGCCCTCTTCGCGGCGGATCGCCCGCAGCTCCTCCTGCCGCCGCAGTTCCTCGGCCATTCTCGCGGCGAAGAAGGTGATCACCGCCGCGGCCAGGGCGAAGCTCAGCCACATCCCGTAGATCTGCAGGTTCTCCCGGGCGATGGGGAAAGTCTGCAGCGGGTAGAACTGCGCCAGCAGCAAGGTGTACATGGTCAGCGCGATACCGGAAAGGACCACCGAATAGCGCCATGGCAAGGTCACGGCGGCGATAGTCAGCGGCACCAGGTAATAGGAGACGAAGGGATTGGTCGAGCCGCCGGAGAAATACAACAGGGCGCTGTGGATAAACAAATCACAAGCCAGTTGCACGGCATATTCCAGCTCGGTGACCGGCCACGAGGTGCGCAGGCGAATGGCGGTGAAGGCGCAGAGGATCAGCGACAGGCCCAGGGTGACGGCCAGTTGCAGCCAGGGCAGCGGTAGCAGGTCGAACCAGTAGGCGAGCCCCACCGAACCGGCCTGAGCGGCCAGAACCAGGATGCGGATAAAAGTCAGACGCCAGAGGTTCTGGCGAGTGGCGGAAAGCAGTTGTACGGGGGCGAGCATGAGCTCTCCTGATGAGCGCTCCAGGCGGATCGCGACGAGTATAACCAAGCAGCGGCCCAGACAGGCAAAACTGCGGCAAACCGCCACAGTCTTGGGCAATGGCCAATCGCGGGCAAGCCTTGCCTGCAAAAACACCACCTGCCTGTAGGAGCGAGGCTTGCCCGCGATAGAGCGCAAAGCGCTCGCCATCCCCATCTCAGAGTCCGGCCCGAGAACAGATTACGACTGCTGCGCAGTCGAGCGCAGGCTTCGCCAGCGGCTACAAAAACCTCCGTAGTTGGCGTTGGGTAATAGATGTATAGAAGTTGTTAACGGGCCGAACCAGACAATAAAAGCTAGAGTCTGATGGTTTCACGCAGGCTGGGACCCAATACCTGCGGACCGCACTCAAGGAGTTTTCATGCATACATTCAGTCGCAGCGCCGCCCTTCTCGCCCTCAGCGCCGGCACCCTCGCCAGCCTGCCGGCCCTGGCCGCCGATGAGCTTCATTACAACCAGATCTCCCTGCGCGCCGAAGTCAGTCAGGAAGTGGCCCGCGACCTGATGATCGTCACCCTCTACAGCGAATCGCAGAACGCCGACCCGGCCAAGCTCGCCGCGGAAATCACCACCACCATGAACAAGGCCCTGGGCCAGGCACGCCAGGTCAAGGACATCACCTTGCGCCAGGGCAGCCGCAACAGCTACCCGATCTACGACACCAAGGGCCAGAAGATCACCGGCTGGCGCGAACGCGCCGAACTGCGCCTGGAAAGCTCGGACTTCGCCGCGCTGTCCAAGCTCACCGGCGAACTGCTGACCGACCTGAAGATGGGCGGGATGGATTTCGCCATCGCCGACCCGACCCGCAAGGCCAGCGAAGACAAACTGCTCAAGGAAGCGGTCGATGCCTTCAAGGCTCGTGCACAGCTGACCACCGAAGCGCTGGGCGGCAAGGGCTACAAGATCGTCAACCTGAACCTCAACAGCAACGGTTATCCACAACCGTATCTGCGCGGGCCGGTGATGATGAAAGCCGCGGGCATGGATGCGGCGCCGGTCACTCCGGAAGTCGAGGCCGGCACCAGCCAGGTCAGCATGACCGCCGATGGCTCGATCGAAGTCCTGATGCAGTAACGTTTTCCCTGCCCGTCCCCAAAAAAACGGCGGTGACCTCCAGCACCAATGAGGTTACCGCGTTTTTTTTGCTACCCACTGTTTCAACCCAGCCTGAGGGACTCGCCCTTTTTTGGAATAGAGGGGGTGAACTCGGCCACATCGGTGATGCTAAAGTTACGGCCCCCGGTATGGCGCCTATCAGACGTCATTGACGTCCACCGGGTATACTGCGCCTTTCCTATAAGAGTCTCTCCAATGACCGCAGACCGCATCGGCGAACGCCTGCGTCGCTATCGCCGCGCCGCCAAGAAAACCCTGCGCCAGATCGCCAGCGAATCCGGCCTGACCGCCAGTTTCCTCTCCCAGGCGGAACGCAATCTCACCGGCGTCTCGATCTCCTCCCTGGTCAACATTGCCAAGTCTCTGAACGTTCCGCTGAACGCCCTATTCGACCAGCCGACCCAGGCACAACCCGACTCCCACGACGGCAAGCGGGTGCGCTACACCATCGAAGGCCAGCCCCTGGCCTACGAGCGGCTGTCCAGTTCCTTTCCCGGCAACCTGATCAACGCGGTGAAGATGAACATACCCGTGGGCTACCAGTCGGAACTGATTTCCCATGATGGCGCCGAGTTCTCCTACGTTCTTTCGGGGCAAATTGTCTACACCATCGAGGGGCAGCAGTATCCCCTCGGCGCCGGCGACTCGGTGCACTTCGACTCGACCAAACCGCACTACCTGGCTAACGCCGGCAACGGCCCGGCAGAAGTATTGACCGTCACGACCATGGGCCTGTTCGACGACCATTCAGCGGCCTGAACCCGCCCCGTGGCCGCCTGCACAACCTCACAGACACCCCGCGCGCAAGAGAAATGTTAGTCACGCTTAATTTTCGTTGACCACGATTTCAGCATGACTTAATTTCGGCATCGGCGAATCGTCAATCACCCCCACAACAAAGCGATCGCTATCGCCGCACAGGGTCCATGGGGCTGCATCCACTCCCCATAGAAGGCGAGTTGCCCCGGCCCACAAGGCCAATCCTCAGATACGCCCTAGAAAAAGAAAAAATGAGGTTTGCATGCGTAAGACCTTTCCGCTCCAGGTTTGGCAGACAGCGAGGCTGATCCTCGGCATCCCACTGTCGCACGCCACCCGCAACCTCCACAGTGACAACTTCACTGCGAGCCACAATGTCAACGCCGCCGACGATGTGCTGTGCACCCGCCATCGCCTGCAAGGTCCCGGGCATCCGTTCTCCACGGCCTCCCTCACCAAGCCGTCCTACTTCATCCGGTCAACCCAATGCGCCAAACACTTGCGCCAGGCAGGCAAGGACAGGCGGCTCAACCAGAAGCCGGTCGACACCCGCCCCAGCGACGCACCAAGCGGAGGCACGACTCGCTCCGGATGCCCCGCAAGAAGGCAACCCATGCACCAGAAAAAACCAGCGCACACGGTCAAATGCGCCAATATTTATACAAATGCGTCATTCCTGTACGTTCGTTCCACTCCTTGATACTTGTGACGGCCCCGCATCTTGCATTGGGTATGGGGCCTGCATTAGTATCGGCGGGTCGACTCATAAGGTCGCCCTCTACACCAAAAATGACAACAAATCATGAGGCAACCATGTTCAAACAAGCAGTCATTCCGCTTTTAGTCAGCGCCGGCTTGCTCGCCAGCGCACCCTTCGCCCAGGCGGCGACTAACCTGGTGTTCTGCTCCGAAGGGAGCCCGGCCGGTTTCGACCCAGGCCAGTACACCACCGGAACCGACTTCGACGCCTCAGCAGAAACCCTGTTCAACCGCCTCAGCCAGTTTGAGCGTGGCGGCACCGCCGTCATTCCTGGCCTGGCGACCAGTTGGGACATTTCCGACGATGGCCTGACCTACACCTTCCATCTGCGCGATGGGGTGAAGTTCCACACCACGCCGTATTTCAAGCCGACTCGTGATTTCAACGCCGACGACGTGCTCTTCACGTTCAACCGCATGCTCGACAAGGACATGCCGTTCCGCAAGGCGTACCCCACCGAATTCCCTTACTTCACCGACATGGGGATGGACACCAACATCACCAAGGTCGAGAAAGTCGACGACAAGACCGTCAAGTTCACCCTGAAAACCGTAGACGCCGCGTTCATCCAGAACCTGGCGATGAGCTTCGCCTCCATCCAGTCCGCCGAGTACGCCGACCAGCTGCTCAAGGAAGGCAAGCCGGGCGACATCAACCAGAAGCCGATCGGCACCGGGCCGTTCGTGTTCAAGAGCTACCAGAAAGACTCCAACATCCGTTACACCGGCAACAAGGAGTACTGGAAGCCTGAAGACGTGAAGATCGACAACCTGATCTTCGCCATCACCACCGACCCGTCGGTACGTATCCAGAAGCTGAAAAAGAACGAATGCCAGGTCACCCTGTTCCCGCGCCCGGCCGACCTCAAGGCCCTGGGCGAGGACAAGACCCTCAAGCTGCCGCAGCAAGCCGGCTTCAACCTCGGCTACATCGCCTACAACGTGATGCCTGTGCTCAAGGGCCGCACCGACGCCAACCCGCTGGCCGACCTCAAGGTCCGCCAGGCGCTGGACATGGCGGTGAACAAGCAGCAGATCATCGACTCGGTCTACCAGGGCGCGGGCCAGCTGGCGGTCAACGCCATGCCACCGACCCAGTGGTCCTATGACGACACCATCAAGGATGCCAAGTACGACCCCGAGAAAGCCAAGGCGCTGCTCAAGGAAGCCGGCATCAAGGAAGGCACCCAGATCACCCTGTGGGCCATGCCGGTGCAGCGTCCGTACAACCCGAACGCCAAGCTGATGGCTGAAATGCTGCAGTCCGACTGGGCGAAGATCGGCCTGAAGGTCAACATCGTCAGCTACGAATGGGGCGAATACATCAAGCGCTCCAAGGGTGGCGAGAACCAGGCGATGATCATCGGCTGGAGCGGCGACAATGGTGACCCGGACAACTGGCTCGGCACCCTGTTCGGCTGCGACGCCATGAACGGCAACAACTTCTCCAAATGGTGCGACAAGCCGTACGACGCACTGATCAAGCAAGCCAAGGCCACCCCGGACGTGGCCAAACGCACCGAGCTGTACAAGCAGGCGCAACACCTCCTCAAAGACCAGGTCCCGATGACACCTATCGCCCACTCGACGGTGTTCCAACCCATGCGCGCCAACGTGCAGGACTTCAAGATCAGCCCCTTTGGCCTGAACTCGTTCTACGGCGTCAGCATCAGCAAATAAGGGTCTGCAACGGCGACCTCAGCTGACGTCGCCGTTGCCTTACCTGCCAGGACTGCCGGAACTCGAACGCTCTTCCTCTTGCTGCGCCCCATCGTGGTGAGTACGGGCATTTCGGAAGTTCCTTACATGTCTTTCAGGCTCTTTGGCATTTACTACCCATGCGGCGACCCCTACCGTCAAAGCATGGAGTGGTGCATCCATTGCCCGGCATTTGCTGCAAGCGAGACTTGGGATCAATGACATGACCGCCTCCGGATGGGGCGACTGCTCATCGATCAAAACAATAAAAAGGAAGAGGGATCGTCATGCGTCATTCCCTGGTTTTATCCGCCCTGCTGGGCACCGGCCTGTTGACCGCAACCTCCGCCAGCCTGGCGGCCGGCAACAGCCTGGTGTTCTGCTCCGAAGGCAGCCCGGCCGGTTTCGACACCGCGCAATACACCACCGCCACCGACAACGACGCGGCAGAGCCGCTGTACAACCGCCTGGCGGAGTTCGAAAAAGGCGCGACCAATGTGGTGCCGGGCCTGGCCACCCGCTGGGATATTTCCGCGGACGGCCTGCAATACACTTTCCATCTGCGCGAAGGGGTGAAGTTCCATACCACGCCGTACTTCAAGCCGACGCGTGATTTCAACGCCGACGACGTGCTCTTCACCTTCAACCGCATGCTCGATCCCGAGCAGCCCTTCCGCAAGGCCTACCCCACCGAGTTTCCCTACTTCAACGGGATGAGCCTGAACAAGAACATCGCCAAGGTCGAGAAGACCGGGCCGTTGACCGTGGTGATGACCCTGAACTCGGTGGACGCCGCGTTCATCCAGAACATCGCCATGAGCTTCGCCGCGATTCTCTCGGCCGAATATGCCGACCAGTTGCTCAAGGCCGGCAAACCCAGCGACATCAACCAGAAGCCGATCGGCACCGGGCCGTTCGTGTTCAAGAGCTACCAGAAAGACTCGAACATCCGCTACACCGCCAACAAGCAGTACTGGGACCCGAGCCGGGTCAAGCTCGACCAGCTGATTTTCGCCATCAACACCGATGCCTCGGTGCGCGTGCAGAAACTCAAGGCCGGCGAATGCCAGATCACCCTGCATCCACGGCCGGCCGATGTCGAAGCGCTGAAAAAAGACCCGAAACTGCAACTGATCGAAAAGCCCGGCTTCAACCTCGGCTATATCGCCTACAACGTTCGCCACAAGCCCTTCGACCAGCTCGAAGTGCGCCAGGCGCTGGACATGGCGGTGAACAAGCAGGGCATCCTCAACGCCGTGTACCAGGGCGCCGGCCAGCTGGCGGTCAACGCCATGCCGCCGACCCAGTGGTCCTACGACACCAGCATCAAGGACGCCGCCTACAACCCGCAAAAGGCCCGTGAGCTGCTCAAGGCCGCCGGGGTCAAGGAAGGCACGGAAATCACCCTCTGGGCCATGCCGGTGCAACGTCCCTACAACCCCAACGCCAAGCTGATGGCCGAAATGCTCCAGTCCGACTGGGGCAAAATCGGCCTGAAAGTGAAGATCGTCAGCTACGAGTGGGGCGAGTACATCAAGCGCACCAAGAATGGCGAGCACGACATCAGCCTGATCGGCTGGACCGGCGACAACGGTGATCCGGACAACTGGCTCGGCACCCTGTACAGCTGCGACGCCATTGGCGGCAACAACTACTCCATGTGGTGCGACCCGCAGTACGACAAGCTGATCAAGCAGGCCAAGATCGTCACCGATCGCGAACAGCGCACGGTGCTCTACCAACAGGCCCAGCAGTTGCTCAAGCAGCAGGTACCGATCACCCCGGTCGCCCACTCGACGGTCAACCAGCCGTTGAGCGCCAAAGTCGAAGGATTCAAGGTCAGCCCCTTCGGCCGCAACGTGTTCTCGGGCGTCAGCATCGACCAATAAATGATTAGCCAGGCCGCTGGGGGCGATATTCGCCCCCACGCAAATCTGTTGCCTGAATTCGGCGATCAAGCCTCATGCAAACGTTTGCGATGCCTTGAATGAGTTGTAAAGCAAAAGCCGGTCAACCCAAAAAGACCGGCATAAAAATAAAGAAAGCAAAGGAGCTTCACCCATGAAACCGAGCAACACCGCGTTACTGGCCCTGGCCATCAGCAGCATCACGGCCATGGCCCATGCGGAAAGCGTGAGCCAGGAATTCGTCCCGACCGAACTGAACGGCACCAGCGCCCAGGCGGAGGCCAAGGGCTTCGTCGAAGGCCAGAGCCTGTCGGGCACGACCCGCAACTGGTACGCCAACGAGCTGAAGCGTCGTGACGACCGCTTCTCCTACAACCACAACGGCCAGCCGACTTCGACCCCACGCCGGATCAACTGGGTCCAGGGCACCATCCTCAACTACAGCTCGGGCTTCACCGAAGGTACTGTCGGGGTCAGCACCGAGGTGGCCGCCTACAACGCCATCGCGTTGGATCGTGACCGCAAGGACATCGCCGGCAAGAACAACCGTACCCTGACCCACTCCGACGGCGACGCTGTCGGCCAGTGGAGCAAACTGGGCCTGGCCAACGTCAAGTTCCGCGTCTCCAACACCACCCTGACCGCCGGTCGCCAGAACTTCAGCACGCCGATCGTCGACGTCATCGGCAACCGTGCCCTGCCTTCGAGTTTCGAAGGTGTGAGCCTGCACAGCGAAGAGTTCAACAACCTGTCGTTCGATCTGGCCGGTTTCGATCGCGTTTCGCCGCGTACCGAACAGAGCCTGTCGAAATTCCGCACCGAGTACTCCGCCACTGGCGTGGAAACCGACAAGGTCTACACCGCAGGTGTGAACTACCAGCCGTTCAAGAGCCTGAAAACCAGCCTGTATGGCGCCAACGTCAAAGACTTCTGGAACCAGTACTACTTCGGCGCCACCCACGAGCTGGGTGACAGCCAGGTACTGAGCCTGACCACCGGCCTGAACTACTACAAGACCGTCGACGAAGGTAAGAAGTTGATGGGCGAGATCGACAACGACACCTACTCGCTGTCGCTCGGCCTGACTCACCAGGCCCACAGCCTGACCTTCTCCTACCAGCAAGTGAACGGTAACGAGTACTTCGACTACCTGCATGAAACCAACGGTATCTACCTGGCCAACTCCCTGCTCTCGGACTTCAACGGCCCGAACGAGAAGTCCTTCCAGATCGCCTACGGTCTGAACATGGCCGAATACGGCGTGCCAGGCCTGAAGTTCAACATCTACTCGGCACGCGGCTGGGGCATCGACGGTACCCATTACCGCGGTACCGCCTACACCGATCCAGGCGCCCAGCGCGGCGACCTGAGCCTGATGGATGGCGAAACCCACTACGAATACGGTATTGGCGCGTCTTATGCAGTCCAGAGCGGTCCGCTGAAGGCAACCGCGATCCGGGCGACCTACACTACCCACCGCGCCAGCGAAAACCAGGCCGACGGCAACATCAACGAGTTCCGCCTGGTCACCACCATCCCGTTCAAGATTCTCTAAAAAACACATCGGCTGGTTGGCGAATTCATGACGAATTCGCCACTCCAGCTACTCTGGTTCAACCGATTGCAGAGGGTTCTAGATGAAAATGCTTCCCCTGAAAGCGGCCATCGCTGCCGCACTGCTGAGCGTCGCCGCAGGCGTCTCGGCCAAGCCCTTGGTGGTCTGTACCGAAGCCAGCCCGGAAGGCTTCGATATGGTCCAGTACACGACTGCAGTCACTGCCGACGCGGTGGCGGAAACCATCTTCAACCGCCTGGTGGACTTCAAGCCCGGCACCACGGACATCGAGCCGGCCCTGGCCGAGTCCTGGGAGATCAGCCCGGACGGCCTGATCTACACCTTCCACCTGCGCAAAGGCGTCAAGTTCCACAGCACCGATTACTTCAAGCCGACCCGCGAGATGAACGCCGACGACGTGCTCTGGAGCTTCCAGCGTCAGCTGGACCCAAAACACCCGTGGCATGACAAGTCCAGCGTGGGCTTCCCCTATTTCGAGAGCATGGGTTTCAAGGAACTGCTCAAAAGCGTCGAGAAAACCGACGACCACACCGTGGTCTTCACCCTGACCCGTCGCGAAGCACCGTTCCTGGCCGACGTGGCCATGGCCTTCGCCTCGATCTTCCCGGCCGAATACGCCGACCAGTTGCTCAAGGCCGGCAAGCCCGGCGAACTGAACAGCAAGCCGATCGGCACCGGCCCGTTCGTCTTCCAGCGCTACGCCAAGGACGCCCAGGTGCGGTTCAAGGCCAACCCGGACTACTTCCGTGGCAAGCCGCCGGCCGACGCGCTGATCCTGGCGATCACCACCGACAACAACGTGCGCCTGCAGAAGCTCAAGGCCAATGAGTGCCAGGTCGCCCTGTATCCGAAGCCGGACGACATCCCGAGCATCAAGGCCGACACCAACCTGAAGGTCGACGACCTGGCCGCCATGACCGTGGGCTACGTGGCCCTGAACACCACCAAGAAGTACATGAGCGACCCGCGTGTCCGTCAGGCCATCAACATCGCCTTCGACAAGGAAGCCTACGTCAACAGCCTGTACGGCAAGGGCAACGCGGTGGTCGGCACCGGCCCCTACCCGCCGACCCTGCTGGGCTTCAACACCAGCCTGGGCAACCCGGCCCGCGACCTGGACAAGGCCCGCGCCCTGATCAAGGAAGCCGGCGTGCCGGAAGGCACGGTCTTCACCCTGTTCACCCGCAACGGCGGTGGCCCGACCAACCCCAACCCGCTGCTCGGCGCACAGATGATGCAGTCCGACCTGGCGAAGATCGGCCTCAAGATCGATATCCGCGTCATGGAATGGGGCGAGATGCTCAAGCGCGCCAAGAACGGCGAGCACGACATGGTTTCCGCCGGCTGGGCAGGGGATAACGGGGACCCGGACAACTTCCTGACCCCCAACCTCAGTTGCGAGGCCGCCAAAAACGGCGAAAACTACGCTCGCTGGTGCAATAAAGCGTTCCAGAGCCTGATCGATCAGGCCCGCGCCGAATCCGAGCCGGCCAAACGGACCGCACTCTATGAACAGGCCCAGGATATTTTCGACAAGGAACAACCCTGGATCCCCATGGCCTATCCGAAAATGTTCACGGCAATGCGCAAGAACGTCGAGGGCTACCACCAGAGCCCCCTGACCACCAACAACTTCGCTACCACCCAGGTGAAGTAGATAAGAAACGCCCGGCATCCCTGACCCCAGGGGTGCCGGACACGCCTAACCGGCTGATGAGGTACACCAGAAGATGTTTAGTTTTATTGCCCGCCGTGTGGGGTTGTTGATTCCCACATTCTTCGGCATCACCTTGCTGACGTTCGCATTGATTCGCATGATTCCCGGCGATCCCGTGGAAGTCATGATGGGCGAGCGCCGGGTCGACCCTGAGATGCATGCCCAGGCAATGGAACGCCTTGGTCTGAACAAACCGCTGTATGCCCAGTACCTGGACTACATCGGCAAACTCGCCCAGGGCGACCTGGGTGAATCCCTGCGTACTCGCGAGAGTGTGTGGAGCGAGTTCACCTCCCTGTTCCCCGCAACCCTGGAACTGGCCTCGGCCGCGATGCTGTTCGCTGCCGTGATCGGCCTGCTGGCCGGGGTGATCGCCGCGCTGAAACGAGGATCCCTGTTCGACCACGGGGTGATGGGCATCTCCCTTGCCGGCTATTCGATGCCGATCTTCTGGTGGGGCCTGATCCTGATCATGTTCTTCTCCGTAAGCCTGGGCTGGACCCCGGTTTCCGGGCGGCTCGACCTGCTCTACGACATCGAGCCGAAAACCGGCTTCATGCTCATCGACACCCTGCTCGCCGATGACACCGGCGCCTTCTTCGACGCCCTGCACCACCTGATCCTGCCGGCCATCGTGCTTGGCACCATTCCGCTGGCGGTGATCGCGCGGATGACCCGTTCCTCGATGCTCGAAGTGCTGCGCGAAGACTACATCCGCACCGCCAAGGCCAAGGGCCTGTCGCCGGCGCGCGTGGTGTTCGTGCACGGCCTGCGCAACGCGCTGATCCCGGTGCTGACCGTGGTCGGCCTGCAAGTCGGCACCCTGCTGGCCGGCGCGGTCCTGACCGAAACCATCTTCTCCTGGCCCGGCATCGGCAAATGGCTGATCGAAGCCATCGGCGCCCGGGACTACCCCGTGGTGCAGAACGGCATCCTGTTGATCGCCTGCCTGGTGATCCTGGTCAACTTCGTGGTGGACATCCTCTACGGCTTTGCCAACCCACGCATTCGTCACCAGCGCTGAGGACAATACTCATGAGCACTCCAACCTCCTCAGTAGCCGTATCCGCCGTGGCCGTGGATCAAAGCCTGCTGTACCCGTCGCCGTACAAGGAATTCTGGCAGGCCTTCTCGCGCAACAAGGGCGCGGTGGCCGGCCTGCTGTTCATGCTGCTGGTGATTTTCTGCGCGATCTTCGCGCCCTGGGTCGCCCCGCATAACCCGAGCGAGCAATACCGCGACTTCCTGCTGACCCCGCCGGTCTGGCTCGAAGGCGGCCAATGGCAGTTCATCCTCGGCACCGACGAACTGGGCCGCGACCTGCTGTCGCGCCTGATCACCGGTTCGCGCCTGTCGCTGCTGATCGGCCTGTCGTCGGTGGTCATGTCGCTGATCCCGGGCATCCTCCTGGGCCTGTTCGCCGGCTTCTTCCCGCGCCTGCTCGGTCCGACCATCATGCGTCTGATGGACATCATGCTGGCCCTGCCGTCCCTGCTGCTGGCCGTGGCGATCGTCGCCATCCTCGGCCCAGGCCTGATCAACACCGTGATTGCCATCGCCGTGGTGTCCCTGCCGTCCTACGTGCGCCTGACCCGCGCCGCGGTGATGGGCGAGCTCAACCGCGACTACGTGACCGCCGCGCGCCTGGCCGGTGCCGGCCTGCCGCGCCTGATGTTCATCACCGTGCTGCCCAACTGCATGGCGCCGCTGATCGTCCAGGCGACCCTGAGCTTCTCCTCGGCGATTCTCGATGCCGCGGCCCTGGGCTTCCTCGGCCTTGGCGTCCAGCCGCCCACCCCTGAGTGGGGCACCATGCTGGCCTCGGCCCGCGACTACATCGAACGCGCCTGGTGGGTGGTGAGCCTGCCCGGCCTGACCATTTTGCTCAGCGTGCTGGCAATCAACCTGATGGGCGACGGCCTGCGCGATGCGCTGGACCCGAAACTCAAGAACGCCGCCTGAGGAGATTCCCATGTCACTGCTAGAAATCAAGAATCTCAACGTGCGCTTCGGCGACGCCCAGGCCGTTCCCGTGGTGGATGGCCTGGACCTGAACGTGGACAAGGGCGAAGTCCTGGCCATCGTTGGCGAATCCGGCTCCGGCAAGTCCGTGACCATGATGGCGCTGATGGGGCTGATCGAGCATCCCGGCATCGTCACCGCCGACGCCCTCAGCTTCGACGGCAAGGACATGCTCAAGCTCAGCGCCCGGCAACGCCGGCAGATCGTCGGCAAGGACCTGGCCATGGTGTTCCAGGACCCGATGACCGCGCTGAACCCGAGCTACACCGTGGGCTTCCAGATCGAGGAAGTGCTGCGCCTGCACCTGAAGATGTCCGGCAAGGCGGCCCGCAAGCGCGCCATCGAACTGCTGGAAAAAGTCGAGATCCCGGGCGCCGCCAGCCGTATGGACGCCTACCCGCACCAACTGTCCGGCGGCATGAGCCAGCGCGTGGCGATTGCCATGGCGATTGCCGGCGAGCCGAAGCTGCTGATCGCCGACGAACCGACCACCGCCCTGGACGTGACCATCCAGGCGCAGATCATGGAGCTGCTGCTCAACCTGCAACGCGAGCAGAACATGGGCCTGGTGCTGATCACCCACGACCTGGCGGTGGTCGCCGAGACCGCCCAGCGCGTGTGCGTGATGTACGCCGGGCAAGCGGTGGAAGTGGGCCAGGTGCCGGAGTTGTTCGACATCCCCGCCCATCCCTACACCGAAGCGCTGCTGGCAGCGATTCCCGAGCACAGCATGGGCGCTGCGCGCCTGTCGACGTTGCCGGGCATCGTTCCCGGTCGCTACGACCGTCCGCAAGGTTGCCTGCTCTCGCCGCGCTGCCCGTACGTGCAGGAAAACTGCCGCCAGCAGCGTCCAGGCCTCGACCCGAAAGCCGCCAGCCTCGCCCGCTGCTTCTACCCGCTGAATCAGGAGGTGGCGTAATGGCCGTCGTTCTTACCGCCCGCAACCTGACCCGCCACTACGAAGTGTCCCGCGGCCTGTTCAAGGGCCACGCCACCGTGCGCGCCCTCAACGGCGTGTCGTTCGAGCTGGAAGCCGGCAAGACCCTCGCAGTGGTCGGTGAATCCGGCTGCGGCAAATCCACCCTGGCCCGGGCCCTGACCTTGATCGAAGAACCGTCTTCCGGCTCCTTGAAAATCGCCGGCCAGGAAGTCGCCGGCGCCGACAAGGCCCAGCGCAAGCAACTGCGCAAAGACGTGCAGATGGTGTTCCAGAGCCCCTACGCCTCGCTCAACCCACGGCAGAAGATCGGCGATCAACTGGCCGAGCCGCTGCTGATCAACACCCAGCTGTCGGCCAGCGAGCGTCGGGAAAAGGTCCAGGCGATGATGAAGCAGGTGGGCCTGCGCCCCGAGCATTATCAGCGCTACCCGCACATGTTCTCCGGCGGCCAACGCCAGCGTATCGCCCTGGCGCGGGCGATGATGCTGCAACCGAAAGTGCTGGTGGCGGACGAACCGACCTCGGCCCTCGACGTGTCGATCCAGGCCCAGGTGCTGAACCTGTTCATGGACCTGCAGCAGGAGTTCAACACCGCTTACGTGTTCATCTCCCACAACCTGGCGGTGGTGCGTCACGTCGCCGACCACGTGATGGTGATGTACCTCGGCCGGCCGGTGGAAATGGGCCCGAAAGAGGACATCTACACCCGTCCGCTGCACCCTTACACCCAGGCGTTGTTGTCGGCCACGCCGACCATTCACCCGGACCCGGACAAACCGAAGATCAAGATCGTCGGCGAATTGCCCAACCCGCTGAACCCGCCATCCGGCTGTGCGTTCCACAAGCGCTGCCCATACGCCACCGAGCGTTGCAGCAGCGAAGAGCCGGCCCTGCGCCTGCTCGACACCCGCCAGGTGGCCTGCCACTACGCCGAACAGTTCCTCGGCTGAGCCGGCAAAAAAAGGCGCCGCGGTGACCCGCGGCGCCTCATCTGTGTTGACCAAACCCCTCCTACCGGATTGCGCATCAGTCCGGCAGGAGGGGTTTCTTTTTTCCTCCAGCCTGGCTCAGCCCTGGCTAGCCTCGTCGTCGCTGTCGGGGTCCGGCTCGTCGGTGGTCGAATCGTCATCGCCCTCGCTACCACCCTGCCCCTGATCGCCCGGCTCGGATTCCGACTTGGCGATCATCTGCACCCCGTTCTGCAAATGCCCCGGCCCCCAGAAACCCGGCACCCGTGCGGCCTGGTCGCCGGCCCAGGCCGCGGACATGCCCAGCGACAACAGCACCAGCACCTTGAGCAACAGCACACCCCGTTGGAAGACATTCATGTTGATTCCGTCCCTTTATGTAGGTGAATCAATGATGGCCACAGGCCCTGACCTGCAAGGCGCGGCTTCGTATGAAACCTTGCCCCTGAAACCTAGCCCCGAAGCCAGCGCTTTTCCAGATAGGAAGCTAGCTATCCGCCCACTGGATAGACGGCTTTCGACTAGGCCTTAAAACCTGCGGTTATGCCCATCCCACCACCTCTGTAGGAGCGAGCTTGCTCGCGATGGGCTGCGCAGCAGCCCCAAACCTGCCAACGCCGTTCTGCCGGGAGAAAGTCATTGCCCGAACCGGCGCTATCGCGGGCAAGCCTCGCTCCTACTGGGATAGCGCACAGTCAGGACTGCGCGTAGAACGCCTGCACGCAAATCAGATTCACCTTATTCATCGATATGCCCGGCATCGATAGCATTCCTCCCCCCGGCTGAAACTCACCCACAACACCATCGAACTCTATCGTTGGGCAGAACATGCAGCGCCATGGATGACGCGAACCTGCTTCTCAATGAACGGAAGGGAAAGCACTCCATCGCTCAATTTCGCGACCAGACAGGTACCCCATGCTCTTCAAGAAAATATTATCGGCATTGACTCTGGTTACCACGCTAGCCGGAGCCCATTCGGCTTTTGCCGAATGTGACTGGGAGTATTTCCCGCCATCAGAAAGCACACTCACAATACCTCCGCTGGCAGGCACCACCAGCCTATCCCCAGCGCCAATCGGCCAAGTCATGGCGCGGCAGTCAATCAATTTTAACAATTGGAACTTCTCTCTCCGATGTAGCGAAAAATGGGGTATGACCTTGAATGTCACTGGTCTAGAGCCTGCTGGGCTGCCTAACGTATACAAAACCACTGTTGAAGGCGTCGGAGTCAGAATCGGTTTTGACAGACCGAACTGGGGAAGCGTCAAATATCCTCCATTTGAGAGCACATCATTATTTGCAATATCACTGCAAATGCCCACTCACGTGATCATAGACTTCATCCGCACCGGCGCCGCGGTAGGCAAGGGCCCGATCTCATTCGGCTTGAGCTCCGACCGCTGGGTAACCGGTGTAACCCCTACTATGAAGATTGTCGGTACCAACCTGACGACCAACGTGACCAACAGCATTTATTTCAGCGCCTGCGAAGCACAGGTCAAGAGCCTCATCGTCCCCATGGGGAAAGTCGCCGCCTCCAATATCCGTACAGGCAACACCCAGGCACATAACTTCAATTTGAACGTGTACTGCAAAGGCTTGCGCCCCACCCAGCCGGCACCGGTCAAGATCTATTTCCAAGGCGCCACCACCAGCGATGGCCTGCTCAAGTTCAACGATGCCGGGCAAAGCCATGTTGCCAGCGGCGCGGCCATCGAACTCACCAACGGCAAGGGTACCCGGCTGCCGTTCACCCCGAGCCAGGCCCTCAACCTTGACTGGCAGCAGAGCCAACCCGATGCCGAGGTCTACCATTTTGCTGGCCAGGCCCGTTACGTCCCGAGCGGTGGCGAGGTGAAAGCCGGTAAAGCCGATGCGGTGGTCAGTTACGTGCTGGTGTACAACTGAGCCTGATCCCGCCCTAGCGTGCGGGATTGGCTTCGCGCCTCACAGGCACGCCACATGCCGGTCGACGCTCGATTGCTCGCGATGGGCTGCGTAGCAGCCCCAAAACCTGCCACCGCGGTTCTGCCGGGAGAGGTTCATTGGCCGGGCGGACGCTATCGCGGGCAAGCCTCGCTCCTACGGGAATGGATAGGTTCTGGACATAAAAAACCCCGCGGTTTGGGCCGCGGGGCTTTTTGGTGAGGCGTCGCTCAGACCTTAGTGATGCTCGCGGGTCGCGCGGAATTTCACGTCGGGCCAGCGCTCTTCCATCAGCGCCAGGTTGACCCGGGTCGGGGCCAGGTAGGTCAGGTGACCGCCACCATCCAGTGCCAGGTTTTCCACGGCCTTGTTGGAGAATTCCTCGAGTTTCTTCTTGTCGCTGCAATCGATCCAGCGCGCGGACCACACGGTAATCGGCTCGTAGGAGCACTCGACCTTGTATTCCTCTTTCAGGCGGCTGGCGACCACATCGAACTGCAGCACACCGACGGCGCCGAGGATGATGTCGTTGCTGCGCTCGGGGAAGAACACCTGGGTCGCGCCTTCTTCGGCCAGCTGTTGCAGGCCCTGGCGCAGTTGCTTGGATTTCAGCGGGTCCTTCAGGCGCACGCGGCGGAACAGTTCCGGGGCGAAGTGCGGGATACCGGTGAAGCCCAGGGCTTCGCCTTCGGTGAAGGTGTCGCCGATCTGGATGGTGCCGTGGTTGTGCAAGCCGATGATGTCGCCGGCGTAGGCTTCTTCGAGCTGTTCACGCTCGGAGGAGAAGAAGGTCAGCGCATCGCCGATGCGCACGTCCTTGCCGGTGCGCACGTGGCGCATTTTCATGCCTTTCTCGTACTTGCCCGAGCAGATGCGCATGAAGGCGATACGGTCGCGGTGCTTGGGGTCCATGTTCGCCTGGATCTTGAACACGAAGCCTGTGAACTTCTCTTCCTGCGGCTCCACGGTGCGCTCGTTGGCCACGCGCGCCAGCGGCAGCGGCGCCCAGTCGACAACCGCGTCGAGCACGTGGTCGACCCCGAAGTTGCCCAGGGCGGTACCGAAAAACACCGGGGTCAGCTGGCCGTCCATGAACGCCTGCTGGTCGAACTCATGGCAGGCGCCTTGCACCAGCTCCAGCTGCTCGATGAAGCGTTCGTACTCGTCGCCCAGGTGGGCGCGAGCTTCATCGGAATCGAGCTTCTCGATGATCTTGGTTTCAGTGCGCTCGTGACCGTGGCCGGGGGTGTAGACGATGATGTAGTCGCCCGCCAGGTGGTACACACCCTTGAAGTCACGGTAGCAACCGATCGGCCAGGTGATGGGCGCCGCCTTGATCTTCAGGACCGCTTCGATTTCGTCGAGCAGTTCGATCGGGTCGCGGATGTCACGGTCGAGTTTGTTGATGAAGCTGACGATCGGCGTGTCGCGCAGACGGCAGACATCCATCAGGGCGATGGTCCGAGGCTCTACGCCCTTACCGCCGTCGAGCACCATCAGCGCCGAGTCCACCGCGGTCAGGGTGCGGTAGGTGTCTTCCGAGAAGTCTTCGTGGCCCGGGGTGTCGAGCAGGTTGATCATGTGTTCGCGATAAGGGAACTGCATGACC
The DNA here is from genome assembly GCF_017351415.1 of Pseudomonas sp. FW305-25. Taxonomy (NCBI): domain Bacteria; kingdom Pseudomonadati; phylum Pseudomonadota; class Gammaproteobacteria; order Pseudomonadales; family Pseudomonadaceae; genus Pseudomonas; species Pseudomonas sp. FW305-25. The sequence goes on from NZ_JACNDE010000003.1 coordinate 189,920, forward strand.
GACGTGGTAATGGAAATACCGCGCTGCTTCTCCATCTCCATCCAGTCGGAGGTGGCGTGGCGGTCGGACTTGCGGGACTTCACCGTACCGGCAACGGCAATCGCCTTGCCCATCAGCAAGAGCTTCTCGGTGATGGTGGTTTTACCCGCATCCGGGTGGGAAATAATGGCGAAAGTGCGGCGTTTCGCGACTTCGGCGGCCTGTTTGGTCATGGGAAATCGCCTGGCAGGTGATTCAAAAAAAGGGCGGCGAGTATAGCGCAAAGCAAGCTCCACAGACCACCGTTCGGCCCTCGCCCCTGCAACCCTTGCCCTGTAGCCGCTGCCGAGCAGCGCGAGGCTGCGATCAGGCTGGGCGGCATGCGATGTTGCTCTGTCAGGTATGCCGAGGAGGCTGGTTCTGCGACGGCTGCGCCGCCGATCGCAGCCTCGCTGCGCTCGGCAGCGGCTACAGATGCCAGGTATCAGAGATATCGGAGTTATGGGATTGAGGGTGGCCAAACGCTGCCAAATATGGAACCTTTTAAAAGGTGGAGGCGTCCACTCCCCTGTTACAAGCTTTCGTCAGGGGTAGAAAAATCAGCAAGTTAGCCTGACGAGGCTATGCGTATGGCTCGATCCCGCGCTGTTTCCAGCGCAGCGACGAGCTGCTTCTCGCGACCGTTCTTTTGGCAGCCAGGTATGGCCTTGCCACACGAAAGAATGCTCGCCGACATGAAAAAGGAGTCCGCCTGTGGCTATTCGCTATGGCAAAGGGCTGATAGGAGGCGCGGCGGTCATCGCTCTCCTGGCCCTGCTGGTCCACTGGATCGGCATCAGTACGATCGAACACTACCGCGACGATCTGTTGTTTTACCTGCAAGCCCATCTGTACCTGGTACTCGCTTCAATGTTCGCCGCCCTCGTGGTGGGGATACCCGCCGGCATCTTCCTCAGCCGACCGCAAATGGTCGGGCGTGCCGAGCGCTTCATGCAGGTGTTCAACATCGGTAACACCGTCCCTCCCCTGGCCGTCCTGGCCATCGCCCTGGGGATCCTCGGCATCGGCAGCGGGCCGGCCATCTTCGCCTTGTTCCTCGCCTCCTTGCTGCCCATCGTGCGCAACACCTACGAAGGCCTGAAAAACGTCCAGGGTTCCCTCAAGGAAGCCGCCGTCGGCATCGGCATGACGCCGCGCCAGGTGCTGTGGAAAGTCGAGCTGCCCAACGCCGTGCCGATCATCATCGGTGGCGTGCGCGTGGCCCTGGCGATCAACGTCGGTACCGCGCCGCTGGCCTTCCTGATCGGCGCCAACAGCCTTGGCAGCCTGATCTTCCCCGGCATCGCCCTGAACAATCAGCCGCAACTGCTGCTCGGCGCGGCCTGCACCGCCTTGCTGGCGCTGCTGCTCGACGGCCTGGTGACACTGGCCAGCCGCCTCTGGCTGGAACGCGGCCTGCGCCCGTCTTAAGCCTGCGCGAAGGAATTCACATGAAAAAAATAGCTTTGATCATAGGCTGCGTCCTGCTGTGCGCGGGAATTGCCCAGGCCGCGCAAAAACCCGTGATCCGCATCGGCGCCCGGGTCTTCACCGAGCAGACGCTGCTGGCGGAAATCACCTCGCAGTACCTGCGCGGCAAGGGCTACGACACCCGGGTCACCGGCGGCCTGGGCAGCAACCTGGCACGCAGCGCCCACGAAAGCGGGCAACTGGACATGCTCTGGGAATACACCGGGGTGTCCCTGGTGGCGTACAACCACGTGATGGAAAAACTCGACAGCCAACAGTCCTATGAGCGGGTCAAGGAACTCGACGGGAAAAAAGGCCTGGTCTGGCTGACCCCGTCGAAATTCAGCAATACCTACGCCCTGGCCCTGCCGAAAAACGTCGCGGACGCATACCCGCAAATCAATAGCGTCAGCGACCTGAAACACGTCCTCGACGCCGAACGCCAGGACCACCACCTGATCGCCCTGGACACCGAGTTCGCCAACCGCTCCGACGGCCTGCAAGGCATGGTCAAGCTGTACGGCATGGACCTGACCCGCAAGAACATCCGGCAGATGGACGCCGGGCTGGTCTACACCGCCCTGCGCAACGGCCAGGTGTTCGCCGGCCTGGTCTACACCACCGACGGCCGGCTCAACGCCTTCAACCTGAAATTGCTCAACGACGACCTGCATTACTTCCCCGACTACACCGCGGCCCCCGTGGTGCGCCAGGCCTACCTCGACGCCCACCCGCAACTGGCCGCCGACCTCAAGCCGCTGGCCGAACTGTTCGACGACGAAACCATGCGCCAGCTCAACGCCCGGGTCGACGTCGACCATGAAAGCCCATCCGCCGTTGCCGCAGATTTCCTGCGCCAGCATCCACTGAATTGAGGGAGGAAAGAGCCATGGAATTTCTCAACGCCTTTTCCCATCTCGACTGGCAGCAAGTCATCCAGCTGACCTGGCAGCACATCACCCTGGTGGGCATCGCCGTGACCCTGGCGATCCTCTTCGGCGTACCCCTGGGCATCCTGATGACCCGCTTCCCGACCCTGGCCGGCCCACTGCAAGCCAGCGCCACCGTGCTGCTGACCATCCCGTCGATCGCCCTGTTCGGCCTGCTGCTGCCGTTCTACTCCAGGTTCGGCCAGGGCCTGGGGCCGCTGCCGGCGATCACCGCGGTGTTCCTCTACTCCCTGTTGCCGATCATGCGTAACACCTACCTGGCGCTGACCGGCGTCGAGCCGGGGATTCGCGAAGCCGCCCGCGGCATCGGCATGACCTTCGGCCAGCGCCTGCGCATGGTCGAGTTGCCGATCGCCGTGCCGGTGATCCTCGCCGGCGTACGCACCGCCGTGGTGATGAACATCGGCGTCATGACCATCGCCGCCACCATCGGTGCCGGCGGCCTGGGTGTGCTCATTCTTGCTTCCATCAGCCGCAGCGACATGTCGATGCTGATCGTCGGCGCGGTGCTGGTCAGCCTCCTGGCCATCTTCGCCGACCTGCTTCTGCAATGGCTGCAACGCTCCTTGACTCCAAAAGGACTGCTCAAATGATCGAACTTCAAAACCTGACCAAGACCTTCCAAAGCAACGGCAAGACCATCACCGCCGTTGACTCCGTAAGCCTGACCGTCAATGAAGGCGAAATCTGTGTGTTCCTTGGGCCATCGGGCTGCGGCAAAAGCACCACGCTGAAGATGATCAACCGCCTGATCATGCCGACCTCGGGCAAGGTGCTGATCAATGGCGAAGACACCACCGGCCTGGACGAAGTGACCCTGCGCCGCAACATCGGCTACGTGATCCAGCAGATCGGCCTGTTCCCCAACATGACCATCGAGGAAAACATTGTGGTGGTGCCTAAGCTGCTGGGTTGGGACAAGCAGAAATGCCATGACCGCGCCCGCGAGCTGATGAGCATGATCAAGCTCGAACCCAAGCAATATCTGCATCGCTACCCACGGGAGCTGTCGGGAGGCCAACAACAGCGGATCGGCGTGATCCGCGCGCTGGCGGCCGATGCGCCGTTGCTGCTGATGGACGAACCTTTCGGCGCGGTCGACCCGATCAACCGCGAGATGATCCAGAACGAGTTCTTCGAGATGCAGCGGGCGCTGAACAAGACCGTGATCATGGTCAGCCACGACATCGACGAAGCCATCAAGCTCGGCGACAAGATCGCCATCTTCCGCGCCGGCAAGCTGTTGCAGATCGACCATCCAGATACCCTGCTGGCCCATCCGGCGGACGAGTTCGTCAGCAACTTCGTCGGCCAGGACAGCACCCTCAAGCGCCTGCTGCTGGTGAAGGCCGAGGACGCCGCCGACAACGCGCCGTCGGTGAGCCCGGAAACCCCGGTGGCCGACGCCCTGGAACTGATGGACGAACACGACCGCCGCTACCTGGTGGTGACCTGCGCCGACAACAAAGCCCTGGGGTATGTGCGCCGCCGCGACCTGCACCGCCAGGCCGGCACCTGCGCCCAGTACCTGCGCGAATTCAACGCCACCGCCGCCTACGACGAACACCTGCGGATCCTGCTGTCGCGGATGTACGAATTCAACCGTTCGTGGCTGCCGGTGCTGGATGCCGAGCGGGTGTTCCTCGGCGAAGTGACCCAGGAATCGATTGCCGCCTACCTCAGCTCCGGGCGCTCGCGCGGCATGAAGACCAACATCGTCTCGCCGGCCGAGACTGCATTGGCCTGACCTGCCGCATCGGCCCGATCTTGTAGCCGCTGCCGAAGAATGAGGCTGCGATCGGCCGCAAAGCGGCCGTGCCCCCTGCCCTCGGTGCCCTGATATACCGAGGTGCCGGGTCAGCGCCTGCTTCTCAGTCGATCGCAGCCTCGTGCCTCGGCAGCGGCTACAGTACCTCGCGACACCAGCCCGCACTCGACCGGGAACCGGGCGCCTCACGCCACGGATTCCCCACCCTGGGGAACATCAGCCTGTCATCTGGGTCGGTTACATAAATGACTGGCTCGGAGCACGCGACGAACGCGTGCAAAAACGCGACATTTTTTGTTGATCTCAGGCCCCTCACGCCCTAAAGTTCGCGCCGAACGTCCATGCTGGAAACGATCCATCCGGCTCAAGTACTGACGACGAGACAGCAAGGCCATAGGGAAACCTTTTGCAGATCGTTTGAGAGCGTAGCGAGCGCAGGCAAGACAAGGCGGGAAGAGGCGAGGAAGCGGAGTTTACTGGTTGTAAATGAGCATTCCGAGCCTCTTCCCAACGCAGTATTGCTCGCGTAGCGCCGAAGGCGCACAGCACGCAGTAGCTCTCAAACGATCTGGGTGGCCTTTTTGCTTTCGGCGGCAATGCCTTGGGAAGTAGGCGAACCAAAGTGGGGATACGGAGGACGTTCATTTGCACCCATTGTTTTTACCCGTTTGCCATTAGGAGCTCCCAGGTATGTCGATTCAGGTCGAAGACTATTTCGCGCGCGAAACCTTTCAGAAAATGAAGGCGTTCGCCGACAAGCAAGAAACCCCGTTCGTGGTGATCGACACCCAGATGATCGCCCAGGCCTACGATGACCTGCGGGCCGGTTTCGAGTTCGCCAAGGTCTACTACGCGGTAAAGGCCAACCCGGCCGTCGAAATCATCGACCTGCTGCGGGAAAAAGGTTCGAACTTCGACATCGCCTCGATCTACGAGCTGGACAAGGTGCTGGGCCGCGGTGTCAGCCCGGACCAGATCAGCTACGGCAACACCATCAAGAAATCCAAGGACATCCGCTACTTCTACGAGAAGGGCGTGCGTCTGTATGCCACCGACTCCGAAGCCGACCTGCGCAACATCGCCAAGGCCGCGCCGGGCTCGAAAGTCTATGTGCGCATCCTCACCGAAGGCTCGACCACCGCTGACTGGCCGCTGTCGCGCAAATTCGGCTGCCAGACTGACATGGCCATGGACCTGCTGATCCTCGCCCGCGACCTGGGCCTGGTGCCTTACGGCGTGTCGTTCCACGTGGGTTCGCAACAGCGCGACATCAGCGTCTGGGACGCGGCGATCGCCAAGGTCAAGGTGATCTTCGAACGCCTGAAGGAAGAAGACGGCATCCACCTCAAGCTGATCAACATGGGTGGCGGCTTCCCGGCCAACTACATCACCCGGACCAATAGCCTGGAAACCTACGCCGAGGAAATCATCCGCTTCCTCAAGGAAGACTTCGGCGACGAGCTGCCGGAAATCATCCTCGAGCCTGGCCGCTCGCTGATCGCCAACGCCGGCATCCTGGTCAGCGAAGTGGTGCTGGTGGCGCGTAAATCCCGGACCGCCGTGGAACGCTGGATCTACACCGACGTGGGCAAGTTCTCCGGCCTGATCGAAACCATGGACGAAGCCATCAAGTTCCCGATCTGGACCGAGAAGAAAGGCGAGACGGAAGAAGTGGTAATCGCCGGCCCGACCTGCGACAGCGCCGACATCATGTACGAGAACTACAAGTACGGCCTGCCGCTGAACCTGGCCATCGGCGACCGCCTGTACTGGCTGTCCACCGGTGCCTACACCACCAGCTACAGCGCTGTGGAATTCAACGGCTTCCCGCCCCTGAAATCCTTCTACGTGTAAGCGATACGCCGCAACGAAAAAGCCCATGACCAGTCATGGGCTTTTTTATGCCTGCGCGATAAACACTGAAAAAATGCCTCCGTAGGAGCGAAGCTTGCTCGCGATAGGCCGAAGGCCGGGGTGGCCTTGATGCCGCCTTCGCGGGCAAGCCTCGCTCCTACAGAAGCTACAGCTGGGCTAATGCCTCGCGATCGGTTTCATCCCCCAACTGCGCCGCGCGCTGGTGATACGCCAGGGCCAGGCCACGGATCTGTGGATGGGCAGCCTGCAACAAGGCGCCGCGGGCGACCCGCAGGAAATTCAGGTTGCCGCCAGCCAACGCCTGGTCCAGCCAGCCCAGCGCCTCGTCGATACGCCCGGCATCGGCCAGCACCGCGGCGTGGCTGAACTGCCCACGAAAATCCCCGCCCTCGGCGGAACGGCGATACCAGTCACAGGCCGCCGCGACATCCCTGGGGCAGTGATGCCCCTCCTCCAGATAACGGCCCAACAGGTTCATGGATTTGGCGTGGCCCATGGCGGCCGCCCGCTGGTAGCAGCTCAAGGCCAGGGCCTGGTTTTCAGCGACCCCGCGACCGGTGGCCAGCAGGTTGGCGTAGTTGTACAGCGCCCAGTCCAGCCCGGCTTCGGCGGCCTGGCGATAATGCCCGGCGGCGGCCTGGGCATCGGCCTCGCAGCCCCAGCCATGCTCGTGGCAACGCCCCAGCATGTTGCGCGCCATCAGCTGCCCGCCCTTGGCGGCGATCGCAAACCAGCGCAGCGCCAGCGCCTGGTCGCGCTCGATGCCCAGGCCATCGAGCAGGATCTGCCCGAGCAGCGCCTGGGCATCCGGCACGCCCTCCCCGGCCGCCAGCAGGATCGCCTGGGCGGCCCGGGCCGGGCTCTGTTCGAGCATGGCGCGCAGTTGCTCGCCGTCGAGGACTTCCTCGCGGCGTAACTGGAAACTCACGGCTTACACCTCGACCCAGCGACGCAACAGGTTGTGGTAGGTGCCGGTCAGGCGGATCAGCGACGGATGCTCCGGCATGTCCCGGGTCAGTTGCTGGATCGCCTCGTCCATCTCGAACAGCAGGGCGCGCTGGCTGTCTTCGCGCACCAGGCTCTGGGTCCAGAAGAACGACGCGTAACGGGTGCCGCGGGTGACCGCGTTGACCTTGTGCAGGCTGGTGCCCGGGTACAGCACCATGTCGCCGGCCGGCAGCTTCACCCGCTGGGTGCCGAAGGTGTCCTGGATTTCCAGCTCGCCGCCGTCGTAGTCCTCCGGGTCGCTGAAAAACAGGGTCGACGACAGGTCGGTCCGCACCCGCTCGACGCTGCCCTTGGGCTGGCGCACGGCGTTGTCGATATGAAAGTCGAAACTGCCACCGGCGGTGTAGCAGTTGAGCAGCGGCGGGAAAACCTTGTGCGGCAGCGCCGCCGACATGAAGCGCGGGTGCTGCCACAGGCGCTCGAGCATCGCCGCGCCAATCTCCTGGGCCAGCGGATGGCCTTCGGGCAGTTGCAGGTTGTGCTTGGCCTTGGCCGACTGGTAACCGGCGGTGATCTTGCCGTCGGCCCAGTCCGCCTGCTCCAGGGCCTCACGGATACGCAGCACTTCTTCACGGGAGAACAGGCCGGGAATATGCAGGAGCATGAGGCAATACCTGAAAGCAAAGGGGGTGTAAATGATATTGATTCTTATTGCAAATGTAAAATGCGCAGACGAATGAAAACGTAAAAACCGTAAAGCGAAATTGTAAAGAATGTAAATTCCGCGCGAATAGCAATATTTCGCAATTGATACATAGACTTGTTCGCCTTATATTCCGCCGCCTCAAATCCTTGGGGAGGGGAATCACCATGTCGCGCCAACCACCACAATTACCGCTCGGTTCACCACGCCTGCTGGCGTCTGCGATTGGCGTGGCGATCACCGCCGGCTCCGCAGCCCATATGGCTTTTGCCGCGGAAAACACCGAGAAGAAAGCCGCCGGCAATGCCATTTCCCTGGACGCCACCAGCATCACCGGTGAAGCTCAGGACCAGACGTCCTACCAGGTCGAAAAAGCCTCGTCGCAAAAGTACACCGCGCCGCTGGTCAACACGCCGCGCTCGGTCACCGTGGTGCCTCAACAAGTGCTCAAGGACACCGCCGCCACCTCGCTGCAGGATGCGCTGCGCACCGTGCCGGGCATTACTTTCGGCGCCGGCGAAGGCGGCAACCCGCAAGGCGACCGTCCGTTCATCCGTGGCTTCGATGCCCAGGGCGACACCTACCTCGATGGCGTGCGCGATACCGGCGGCCAGAGCCGCGAGATCTTCGACATCGAATCGATCGAAGTCAGCAAGGGGCCCAACTCCTCCTTCGGCGGTCGCGGCTCGGCCGGCGGCAGCCTCAACCTGGTGAGCAAGACGCCCAAGCAGCAAGACTTCCTCAATGGCGGCTTCACCTACGGTTCCGACCAGACCCGCCGTTATGTGCTGGACGTCAACCGCCAGTTCCTCGACAGCGCCGCCTTTCGCCTGAACCTGATGAGCCACGAGCAGAACGTGGCCGGTCGCGACGCCGTCAACTACGACCGCTGGGGCGTGGCACCGTCCCTGACCTTCGGCCTGGGCACCCCGACCCGCGTCAACTTCAGCTACTACCACATGGAAAGCGACGACCTGCCGGATTCGGGCATTCCCTACGGCTACAGCTCGGCCAGCGCCACCGCCCACAAGCACGACAAACCCACCGACGGCGGCGACAGCGACAACTTCTATGGCTTGAAGGATCGGGACTTCCGCAAGACACGCGCGGACATCAGCACCGTCTCCATCGAGCACGACCTGAACGACAACATGACGCTGAAAAACACCCTGCGTCATGGCAACACCGGCCAGGACTACATCCTCACCCAGCCGGACGACAGCAAGTTCAACGTCAACAAGTACGGCACCGTGTGGCGTCGCGCCAACTCGCGGGTGTCCACCACCGAAACCACCACCAACCAGACCGACCTGTTCGGCGAATTCCAGGCCTTGGGCTTCAAGCACAACTACTCCACGGGCCTTGAGTTCACTGGCGAAGAGACTCGCGTCAGCAGCTACAACATCGCCGGCAACACCGCCAAGGTCTGTAATCCGGGCAGCATCCCCAGCTGCACCTCGCTGAGCAATCCGAACCCGGACGATGCCTGGACCGGCGACATCAGCCGCAACTACTACGGCACCAACACTAAAGCCACCAGCCGCGCGGCCTATGTGTTCGACACCATCGAGCTCGATCCGCAATGGCTGCTCAACGTCGGCCTGCGCTACGACACCTTCGACACCGTGGCCAATACCGACACCGCCACTGGGCGCACCAAGATCAAGGACGACAGCCAGTTCTGGAACTGGCAGGCCGGCCTGGTGTGGAAACCGACGGACAACGGCAGCGTTTATGCTTCCTACGCCACCTCGGCCTCGCCAGCGGGCGGCCTGGTGGGTGAAGGCGCGGACGGCAACCCGCTGTCCGCCGGCGCCAGCGTCAGCGATCTGCAACCGGAAGAAACCGTCAACTACGAGCTGGGCACCAAGTGGGACGTGTTCAACGATCGCCTGTCCCTGACCGCCGCGGTGTTCCGTACCGAGAAGAAAAACACCCGCATCCTGGTGGACGCCCTGACCTACCAGAACGCCGGTGAGTCCCGCGTCGACGGCCTGGAGCTGTCGGCCAGCGGCAAGATCACCGACAAGTGGCAAGTCTTCGCCGGCTACAGCTACCTGAAAAGCGAGCTGGTGGACGCCGGCCTCAACGGGCGTAACGGGGTCGTCAGCGCCGGTTCGAACAAAGGCAATGAAATGCCGAACACGCCGAAAAACAGCTTCAGCCTGTGGACCACTTATGAAGTGTTGCCAAAGCTGACCGTCGGCGGCGGTGCGTTCTATGTCGACGAGGTGTATGGCGATGCCGGCAACACCGTGTATGTGCCGTCCTACACCCGCTACGACGCCATGGCCAGCTACAAGCTGAGCAAGAACGTCGACCTGCAGTTGAACGTGCAGAACCTGACCGACAAGACCTACTACGACAAAGCCTACTCGGCGCACTTTGCCAACCAGGCAGCCGGCCGTACCGCCTTGTTCACCACCAACTTCCACTTCTGACGAGGTGGAACGCGGCGGGTTTCACCTGTAGCCGCTGCCGCAGGCTGCGATCGGGGCGAAGCCCCGCAAAGCTGGCGCTGCGGTATGCCTGACCTGTACGGGCGTCGGGTTTGGCGACTGCTGCGTCGGAATGCCGCCCAAGCCGATCGCAGCCTCGCCAGGGCTCGGCAGCGGCTACACGGTGGACCTGTAGCCGCTGCCGCAGGGGAGCGCAGGATCTCAAGATCGCTGGAGGACCTGCGGTCCTATCGCAGCCTTCGGCAGCGGCTACAAACGCATGAGCCCCACCTGTTTCGGCAAGTGGGGCTTTTGTGCGTAAGAAAGAATGTTTCTCGACAACTCACGGCATAATGCGCGCCGTGGCACAGACTTAAGAACCAACGAGGCGGTCGATGTGTTGAAGAAAACCCTGTTCCAGTTGCACTGGTTTTTCGGCATCAGCGCCGGCCTGGTCCTGGCCTTGATGGGCATTACCGGAGCGACCGTGTCGTTCCAGGATGAAATCCTGCGTGCCCTCAACCCCTCCACACTGCAGGTGGAAAAGCAGCCGGCAGGCGTCCTGCCGCCCGCCGAGCTGGTGGAAAAAATCCAGGCGGTCTCGGGCAAGACCGTGTCGATGCTCACCGTGGAAGCCGACAGCGGCAACGCAGCCCGCGTGTGGTTCACCCCGCCACCGGGCCAGCGCCGTGGCGAAATGCGTTATTTCGACCCCTACACCGGCGAATTCATGGGCGCCGCCCTGGGCCAGGACTTCTTCGGCCTGATGCTGCAACTGCACCGTTTCCTGGCCATGGGCGACAGCGGCCGGCAGATCACCGGCGCCTGCACCCTGATCCTGATTTTCTTCTGCCTGTCCGGCCTCTACCTGCGCTGGCCGCGCCAGGTGGCGAGCTGGCGTGCCTGGCTGACCCTGGACTGGGCGAAAAAAGGTCGCGGCTTCAACTGGGACCTGCACGCCGTGGCCGGGACCTGGTGCCTGCTGTTCTATCTACTGGCGGCGCTGACTGGCTTGTCCTGGTCCTACGAGTGGTACAACAAGGGCCTGAACAAGCTGCTGGCCGACTCGCCACAGAGCCAACGCATGAAGGGCGGCCGAGGCGCGCCGCCCCAGGGCCCGGCGCCGACCGCCGACTACAACGCCATGTGGCTGGGCATCTACAGCACCGCCGGCAAGGACCTGAGCTCCTACAACATCCGCATGCCGGCGGTGGCCGGCCAGCCGGCGACCGTGTTCTACCTGCTCAAGAATTCGCCTCATGACCGGGCGCTGAACCAGATCACCATCGACCCCAACAGCGGCGTGGTCAGCCGCCATGACCGCTACAGCGACAAGAGCCTCAAGGCGCAGTTGCTGACCAGCATTTATGCCCTGCACGTGGGCAGCTACTTCGGCATTGTCGGGCGGATCCTGGTGACCATTGCTTCGCTGACCATGCCGCTGTTCTTTATCACCGGCTGGCTGCTGTACCTGGATCGCCGGCGCAAGAAACGCCAGATCAAGGACGCGCGCCAGGGCCTGAGCGCCGACACCGGCGATGCCTCGGCCTGGCTGATCGGCTTCGCCAGCCAGAGCGGTTTCGCCGAACAACTGGCCTGGCAGACCGCCGGGCAATTGCAGGCCGCCGGCGTACCGACCAAGGTCCAGCCGCTGGCCAGCGTCAGCGAGCAGGACCTGCTCAATACCCAGAACGCATTGTTCGTGGTCAGCACCTTCGGCGACGGCGAAGCGCCGGACAGCGCCCGGGGCTTCGAGCGCAAGGTATTGGGCCGTGCCCTGTCCCTGGACAACCTCAAGTACGCCGTACTGGGCCTGGGCGACCGGCAATACCCGCACTTCTGCGGTTTTGCCAAGCGCCTGCATGGCTGGCTGGCCGAACATGGCGGCAACACCCTGTTCGCCCCGGTGGAAGTCGACAGCGGCGACAGCTACGCCCTGCGCCACTGGCAGCAGCAACTGGGCCAGTTGATCGGCCAGGCGCCGGTGGACCTGTGGCAGGCGCCCGCCTACGACAACTGGACCCTGAACCAACGCGAGCTGTTAAACCCGGACAGCAGCGGTTCGGGCGTCTACCTGCTGGGCCTCACCCCACCGCAGCCAAACAGCTGGCTGGCCGGCGACCTGGTAGAAGTGCTGCCGCGCAATTGCGCGTGGGCCATCGAGTTCTTCCTCGACGGCCTCGGCCTGGACGGCAGCGCCACGGTGCAGCTCGACGGCCTGACGGAAACCCTGACCCAGGCCCTGGCCAGCCGCCAGCTCCCGGAAAACCGTGCCCACCTGGTGGGCCTGCATGCCCAGGCGCTGGTGGATGCCCTGGTGCCGCTGGCCATGCGCGAATACTCCATCGCCTCGATTGCCAGCGATGGCCAGCTGGAGTTGGTGGTGCGCCAGGAACGCCACCCCGACGGCAGCCTGGGCATCGGCTCCGGCTGGCTCACCGAGCATGCGCCGGTCGGCTCCAGCATCAGCCTGCGGGTGCGACGCAACAGCGGCTTCCATCTGCCGGCCGAGCCTTGCCCGCTGATCCTGCTGGGCAACGGCACGGGCCTGGCCGGCTTGCGCAGCCTGCTCAAGGCGCGCATCGCCGAGGGCCAGCAAGACAACTGGCTGATCTTCGGCGAGCGCAACGCCGAGCATGACTTCTACTGCAAGGACGAGCTGCAGGAATGGCTGACCGCCGGCGACCTGCGCCGCCTGGACCTGGCCTTCTCCCGCGACCAGGCCGAGAAAATCTACGTCCAGGATCGCCTGCGCCAACAGGCCGAACGTCTCAAGCAATGGCTGGCCGACGGCGCCGCGATCTACATCTGCGGCAGCCTGCAAGGCATGGCCTCGGGCGTGGATCAGGCGCTCAACGAAGTGCTGGGCGCCGAGGTCGTCGAACAGCTGATCGAGCAAGGCCGCTATCGCCGCGACGTCTACTGACCCACTCCACGCTTCTGTAGGAGCGAAGCTTGCTCGCGATAGGCCAAAGGCCGGTAGCGGCCTTGATACCGCCATCGCGGGCAAGCCTCGCTCCTACATGACTACACCGGCTGCAACTTGCGCTCGAACACCGCCACCCCGTCCAGGTCCCGCAGCGTCACCTTCAACTCCCCGCTCTGCCCTTCGATCTGCACCTCGCCGAAGAACTGGAACCCGGCGAACGGCGAGGTGTTCTGCGCCGGCGGCGCCTTCTGAAACACCACCTCCGGGCCGAAGGTCTGGTCCAGCGCGTTGGGCCCGAAACTACCGGCATTCAAAGGCCCGGCGACGAATTCCCAGAACGGTTCGAAGTCCTGGAACGCCGCGCGGTCCGGGTGGTAATGGTGCGCCGCGCAGTAATGCACATCCGCCGTCAGCCACACATGGTTGCGCACCTTGTGCTTGCGCAGGAACGCCAGCAACTCGGCGATCTCCAGCTCGCGGCCCTGGGCCGGGCCCGGGTCGCCGTTGGCGATCGCCTCCCAGCGCGGCACGCCGGGGCTGACCTCGCCGTCCGGCACGCCAAGGCCGATGGGCATGTCGGCCGCCACCACCTTCCACTGCGCCTTGGAGTGCTTGAGCCCCTGCTTGAGCCAGTCCAGCTGTTCGCGGCCAAGAAACGGCTTGGCCGCGCCAAGGTTGTCGTCGTTGCCACCGCGATAGCTGCGCATGTCCAGCACGAACACATCCAGCAGCGGCCCGTAGCTCAGCTTGCGATAGATGCGCCCGCCCTGGTCGGCGCTCTGCAAGCGCATCGGCGCGTACTCCAGCCAGGCCTGCCGCGCGCGCCCCACCAGGGTGTGGATATCTTTGCTGGTGTAGCGCTCATCCAGCACCTTGCTCGGCGACCAGTTGTTGACCACCTCATGGTCGTCCCACTGCCAGATCTGCGGCACCTCGGCGTTGAAGCGCCGCACGTTCTCGTCCAGCAGGTTGTAGCGGTAGTTGCCGCGGTATTCGTCGAGGGTTTCGGCGACCTTGCTCTTGGCCTCGGTGGTGATATTGCGCCACACCCGGCCGTTCTCGGTGGTCAGCTGCGCCGGCACCGGGCCGTCGGCGTAAATGGTGTCGCCGCTGTGGATAAAAAAGTCCGGCAGGCGCCGGCGCATGGCCTCGTAGATACGCATGCCGCCAATGTCCGGGTTGATGCCAAAACCCTGGCCGACGGTGTCGCCGCTCCACACAAAACGGATATCGCGGCGAGTCTGCGGCACGCTGCGCAAATGGCCGAACCAGGGCTTGCTGCGCACGCCGGTCTGCGCGTCCTCGAAATACACCCGATAAAAAATCGCCTGATCGGTGGGCAGCCCGCCCAGCTCGACCCGCGCGGTGAAGTCGGTGCGGGCATCGGCCAGCGGCGAGACAAACTTGCGCGGGTTGCTGAACAGGCTGCGGGTATCCCACTCCACCACCATCCGCGCCGGCCGGTCGGTACGGCTCCAGACCATCGCCCGGTCGCCAAGCAAGTCCCCGGACTGCACGCCATCGACCATCTTCGGCCGGTCCTTGGGCGACGCGATCACCGCCGGCGCCAGCCCCGGCAGCAACAACCCCGCCCCCGCCACCTGAATCAAACGCCGCCGACCGAGAGTGAAATCGCTCATGGTTGCTCCCTGACCACCTGTCAAAAGGCAACCTTAGTAGGCGGCGATGAAGGGGATATGACAAGGGACGGGGCTGGCAAATGACATGGCTGCAAAAACGGGACGCGGTGTTATTCCCGGCACTGGCGGATGCTGGGGGATAGGCGTTGGGGCTGCCTGTACGGCAGTGAACGACGAAGCGGCGAACAACCTCAAAAACTGGATTTTCTGAGCTGCCTATACAGCAGTGAACGCCTGTTCCGCGAGTGCAGACATTCGTTCAGGCTCGATCATCTGTGGCGAGCTGCTCGTAATCGAATGCTACCTGCCCGCCGCAGCTGTCAGCGTGTGCTCATTCAGGGTGATTCAAGGACGGAAAGGATCAGGCCCGCCATTTACTGTGGAGCAGGACAGCTCTTGGCTGCGGCCTGGAGTGCCTTGCCGTAATCCACGTAAGTTTCTGGATCGTATGGCTCTGCAGTAATCCTGAAACTCGACTTGCCCTGGTAGTTAATTCTCTGCCTAACTTTCAATGCCCACTGCCTACCATCATGCTTGGCTAGCAGATCAAAAACGTGCGAATTGAGATCGCTGTTTTCATCCAGGCCGGAGTAGAGATAGCGTAGTTTTTTGTACCAGCCGTCAATTCCAGTTATCGCTCTAATTGCCACCTTTGCCTGCTCCCTGTCAGTCTCTTTCAGGGAGTACATGTCACTGATTGTTAGCTTCCCGGTTCCTTCAAGCTCTGCTATTGGTGCTGTTAGTGGTTCACGACTGATCAAGCGCGAATATTCACAGTCAAACACCCAGCGACCGGTCTTTACATAATCGTCGGCATAGATCACCACGCCGTTGCCAAAATCCGTCTTGAATTTGCTCGTCATCAACTTAAACCCGTAGTAACTCGCGACCAGTAGTAGCAGTGAGAAAATGGCTATTGCGATCCAGAAGGGCTTACTTCGGTAGAAACTCAAAATGGCCTCCTGGTACTCCAATGGGCGTGTCGCCTGAAATCACAGGGTTGATAGCTCCCATGGTCTGGTCCTGTTTCACCAGATCCACCAGCTCCTGGAGCTGTGCCTGCTTTTACTGTGGAACAGGACAGCTCTTGGCGGCGGCCTGGAGCGCCTTTGCGTAGTCCACGTAGGTTTTGGGATCGTAGGGTTCAATAGTCACGGTAAAGTGAGACATGCCGTCGTAGCCGATTGACTGGTCTACCTCCACAGCCCATGACCGGCCAGCGTGCTGGGCGACCAGATAGAACGCATGGGAATTCAAGTCGCTACTCTCATCCAGTGCAGAGTAGAGATAGCGCAGATTCTTATACCAGTCGCGATTGCCCGTAACAGCCTTCAATGCCTCCTTGGCAGGCTGCTCGTCTACCTCTTTCAGGAGGGCATTGCCAATGGTGAGTCTCCCTACGCTTTCCAGTTCGGAGAGAGGGACTGGCAGCGGCTCACGGCTGATCAATCGTGAATACTCGCAGTCGAACACCCAGCGTCCGGTCTTCACGTAATCGTCGGCATAGATCACTACGCCGTTGCCCAAGTCCGTCTTGTATACACTCGTCATTACCTTGAGTCCGTAGTTGGCCGCGGTCAGCAGCAAGGGAGAAATAATTGTGACGGCTATCCAGAAGCCTTTACTTCGGTAGAAACTCAAAATGGCCTCCTGGTACGCCAACTGGTGTGTCACCTGAGATCACAGGGTTGATGGCCCCCATGGTCTGATAGGTGAACCTATGTTTCTTGTGAGATAGCTTTCGCTCGTCCTTCAGTGTGCCCCACTTCCTGCACCATTCTTTCCCAGGTGCTGCGTTGCCACTGATTCCGCAAAGATCGCCCATGCGGCGCTCCTCGAACGAACCCCAGGTGTTCTTGTAGTCCGAGCGTCGAATAAAGGCGTGCACCTTGATCTGCAGGTGATTGGCCAGCAACTGCGCCAGGCTCTCATTCGTCTGCGGAAAGAACTGAATACCGTCTTCGACGGGGAAGTCCGAGCGATTGCCCATGCCGGTCCTACAGGCGTAGCTGTCGATCTGCGCCGAACTGGCAAACGCCGAAGGTAAAATTTTATCGTAGCTCAGTACGTCCAGGGACATTTGGAAGTCCTCGGCAAGCTGATAGCCGAAGGCGATCCGATGCGGCACGCCGTGGCTGAATAGCGATAGGTGTTCGATGGGTGATTGCTTGCGGTCCTTGCCTTGGTTCAGGAAGTCGATCAGTTCCTGGACGTTGGCCACGCCAATAAAGCCAGCACCATAGCCATCGGCGGATCCGCGGGCAGCACTGAGCATTGCTTCACTGTATGCCGGGGTGAACACTACCAGCGTCCGCGCCAGGGCAGGCTTGCTGCGTTTGAATTCAGCCAGCTCGCGCACGGCCTGGCCGATGAACATCATTTGGTTACCCGAGCCTGTGTCGTGCTGGCTGCCGGCGACAGCGATTAGCTCGGGAGTCAACGGCTCCTTGGGGGGTGTTGAAGTCGAGTTGCCAGGTTGCACCAGAGCGCCCGAGAGTAAGGCGCGCTGCTCCAGTTGTGGGTCGGCCAACAGCTCAGACATCAGTTGATCGTTCACTGAGCCGTCCGGGCGCACGGCACCGAGCTTGGCGAAGTCAACGATAGCCTGGGTTGCTGCACCACCGAACTGGAAACCGCCGAAGGTATCGGGGCTGCCCGAGATGATCGTTCCGCCGTGACTGGTAGGGCTGCCCAGGTGAGCCATTGGGCGCCCGTTCAAGATGATCGAGGGAAACCCCGTGGTGATAACCGCACCACAACCGCAGGTGTCTCCAACTCGGGCGGCACCCATGAAGTTGATGTTTATGTCACTGGAAGCGGAGGTAATCGAGGTGGTGCCATGACCTGGAAGTGGGCAGACGTGTTTGTCGCCCAGGCGAGCAGAGGGGAGCATTTATCATCCTTGCCTTAGCTGATCCGTGGGGGGAGGCTCTGATTCTTTGCAACTCCCCGAACCTAGCAAGTGGCGAAAGGCAAGGCTGTAAGACGATTCTGAACTTTGATGACGTGGCTGTTTTGGTAGCTCGCCTCTTACGGGTCTACAGACAAAAAAACGCCCCGACTGGGATCGAGGCGAGCTCCCACTCTACCGACCATTAACGCCAGTCGTTAAAGCGAGTTGGGCCATACCTTCAATGCGTTTATCGCAGCTGCCTATTCGGCAGTGAACCCGTTCGCCCTGGGCGACGCGGTCAGCGGCCAGTTGTCGATCAGAGGCGATTACCGTCGAGCAAGGCGTCCACCACTCCGCGCGCCATCTCCACGGAATGCACCAACGACCAGATCAGGCCACGCTCGATACCGCTGGCGTGTTCGGTGATTTCGTCGGAAACCTCCTCGGCGGATTTGAGCAGCATAGAAACGTGAAGCAACGCCTCTTCGGCGCTGATGCCGGGACGGACGGTGAAGAGCGAATCGTTACCCGCAGGCCCCGCCGCGGTGGGTTTCAAGGCTGCGAGCAACGAACCTTCCACCGGATGGTTGGCCAACGCCTGACGGACCTGCTCATTGGCCTGGTCGTGGTCTGGATTACGGCGGGAGAACGGCAGGGAAACGGGTGGATCGGGGACGAGTTTTTTCATGGTGTAACTCCCGAGCAATGGAGCTTTCACCCGTCGCTGCTAAACGATTGAGGGTGGCAGCTGGACGCGGGTTAGCAGACCAGGGCTCAGGAACCCGGCGCACCCGAAGGTGCCCCACGTACAGCCGCCATAACAGACCAGCCAGAATGAAATCCGACCGGGAAGACATGGTGTCTTATACGCCTGAGACTTACCGAGCTGCTAAACCCGATCACTGAAAAACCAGTGACAAACCCGAGGCTAGACAGCGCCCTTCCCAGACGCAAGCGGCCCGGAGTTTCTCGGAAAAGCCTTACAAAGGAAAGCGAAGCGCCTCACTTTCAGACAGCGTCTTACACGACAAACCTGTCAGCCTCGGGACCTGATCGCGAGCAAGCTCGCTCCTACAAAAGGCTCCGATATAACCGCGATCTCTGTAGCCGCTGCCGAAGGCTGCGATAGGACCGAAGGTCCTCCAGCAGTCTCAAGACCCTGCGCCCGCTTCGCGGCCGATCGCAGCCTCGCAAGCTCGGCAGCGGCTACAGGGTTCAGGCCTGCGTTGGCGGGCGGCTGCCGTCGAGCAACGCATCCACCACACCCCGCGCCATCTCGACGCTATGAATCATCGACCAGATCAAGCCACGCTCCACGCCGCTGGCCCGCTCAGTGATCTCATCGGACACCTCCTCAGCCGCCTTGAGCAGGATCGAAACGTGAAGCAACGCCTCTTCGGCGCTGATGCCGGGACGGACGGTGAAGAGCGAGTCGTTACCCGCAGGCCCCGCCGCGGTGGGTTTCAAGGCTGCGAGCAACGAACCTTCCACCGGATGGTTGGCCAACGCCTGACGGACCTGCTCATTGGCCTGGTCGTGGTCTGGATTGCGGCGTGAGAACAGCAGGGAAACGGGTGGATCGGGGACGAGTTTTTTCATGGTGTGGCTCCTCGACATGAAGCCACCACCCACCGCTGCTAGACGGCATAGAAAGGTGGCGGCTGTACGCGGGCTAGCAGACCGGGTCAAGGAAACCGGCGCGCCCGAAGGCGCTCCCACGCACAGCCGCCATAACAGAACACTGCAAATGGAAAATGCAGTGCTGATGGTGCGACTTGCGTCTTGACCCGGGCTGCTAGACCCGATCACCGAAAAGTCAGTGACGAACCCGAGGCTAGATAGCGCCGTTACCAGACGCAAGCGGCCCGGAGTTTCTCGGAAAAGCCTTACAAAGGAAAGCGAAGCGCCTCACTTTCAGACAGCGTCTTACACAACAAACCTGTCAGCCGCGGGACCTGATCGCGAGCAAGCTCGCACCTACAAAAGGCTCCGATATAACCGCGATCTCTGTAGCCGCTGCCGAAGGCTGCGATAGGACCGAAGGTCCTCCAGCGGGCTCAAGATCCTGCGCCTGCTGCGCAGTCGATCGCAGCCTCGCAGGCTCGGCAGCGGCTACAGGGGTTAGCGCCGACCGGTAGGTCGCGCATGACGCAGCTTTGGCTTTTGATCTTGATCCACCCGCCCCATCGGAAGGCCGTACGCCAGGGGCGAGACCTTTTGGTTACTTTTGGCTGGGCCGGCATTCCGGGCGTTTGCCAAAAGTGACCCGCCGTAAGGGCGGAACCCTAAGCCGCCGTTACCGCAGGAATGGATATGTACCCCGTCCAAAAAAATGCAGCGCCAGGACGGACGCTATCGCGGGCAAGCCTCGCGCCTACAAGATCAGCGATCATCAGAAACAACAATGGCGCCACCCGGGCGCCATCGAAGTCAACACAGAACAGCCGTCAAGCCTTGACCGGCTCCAGCGCCAGCTCAGTCGCCTCCGGCCGCTTCACCAGCGCATACACCACCGCCGTCAACAAACTCCCCGCCACAATCGCCAGCAAATACAACAACGCATGGTTGATCGCATTCGGAATCAACATCACAAACAACCCACCATGGGGCGCCATCAGTTTGCAGCCGAAATACATCGACAGCGCCCCGGTCAGCGCGCCGCCGGCGATGCTCGCCGGGATCACCCGCAACGGGTCCTTGGCGGCGAACGGAATCGCCCCTTCGGAGATAAAGCACAGCCCCAGCACCAGCGCCGCCTTACCGGCTTCCCGCTCGCTCTGGGCGAACTTGCGCCGGGCGATAAAGGTCGCGATCCCGAGGCCGATCGGCGGCACCATGCCGGCGGCCATGGTCGCCGCCATCGGTGCATAACTCTGCGACGCCAGCAGCCCCACGGAGAAGGCATAGGCCGCCTTGTTGATCGGCCCGCCAAGGTCGACGCACATCATGCCGCCGAGCAATACCCCCAGCAGGATCGCGTTGGTGGTACCCATGCTGTCGAGGAAGTGGGTCAGGCCGGCGAGCATTCCCGCCACCGGCTTGCCGACCACATAGATCATCACCAGGCCGGTGAACAGGCTGGCCAGCAACGGGATGATCAGGATCGGCTTCAAGGCCTCCAGGCTCTGGGGCAAGCGCGCGTATTTGCTGATGGCCTTGGCTGCATAGCCGGCGATGAAACCGGCAATGATCCCGCCGATAAAGCCCGCGCCCAGGGTGCTGGCGAGCATGCCGCCGATCATCCCCGGCGCCAGGCCCGGGCGGTCGGCGATGGAATAGGCGATGTAACCGGCCAGCAGCGGCACCATCAGCTTGAACGCGGTGTCGCCGCCGATCTGCATCAGCGCCGCGGCCAGGGTCCCCTCCTCCTTGAACGCGGTGATGCCGAAGACGAAGGACAAGGCGATCATCAAGCCCCCCGCCACCACCATCGGCAGCATGAACGACACACCGGTCAGCAGGTGCTTGTAGACCCCGGTTTTCTCTTGCTTGGCCGGGGCCGCGCCAGCACCCGCCGCGGCCGACTCCACCTGTCCTTCGGCCAGGGCCTTGTTCAGGGTCGCCTCGGCTTGCTTGAGGGCGATGCCGGTGCCGCAGCGGTAGATCTTCTTGCCGGCGAAGCGCTCGGTGGGCACTTCGATGTCCGCGGCCAGCAGCACCACATCCGCCGCGGCGATGGCCTCGGCGCTCAACGGGTTGCGTGCGCCCACCGAGCCCTGGGTTTCCACTTGCAGCTCGTACCCCAAGCGCTTGGCGGTCTGCTGCAAGGCCTCGGCCGCCATGAAGGTGTGGGCCACGCCGGTCGGGCAAGCGGTGACCGCCACCAGCCGTGGCGCATTCTTGCTGGCCGGCGCCGGCTCGGCCACGGCTTCGGCCGCGGCATACACCTGGGCCTCCTCGGCGCCACGGCGCAGCACGCCCTCGACGTCCTGCAGGGCCACGGAGGGCGAGCTCTGGAACACCCGCTTGCCGACAAAGCGCGACATATCCAAAGGCCCGGTGCTGACCACCAGCACCCACTCGGCCGCTTCGAGGGTGGCGGCCGACAATTGCCGTTCCGGGTGCGCCTCGTCATGCACTTCGACGCTGGTGCTCCAGCCCTGGCGCTGGGCCGCGGCGTCCAGCAACCGGGCGCACAGCACACTGGTGACCATGCCGTTCGGGCAGGCGGTAACAATGGCTAACTTCATGACCAACCCTCTTATTGTTCTATGAGGGGATGAACGCGCACCCCCTGTTCAAGCTGTGCCAACTGCGCGGCATCGGTGATGCCGAAACCGATCTGGGTCACGGCCATGGCGGCGATGGCCGTGGCGGTGCGCAGGGTCTGTTCGAAACCATGGGCGCTGAGCAGGCCGTGAAGCATGCCGGCCAGCAACGAGTCGCCGGCACCGACGGTGCTGGCCACGCTGACCTTGGGCGGCAACGCCTGCAGGGCCGGCGCGGCACTGAACCAGTTCACGCCTTCGGCGCCATGGGAAATCACCACATGCTCGACGCCCTGGGCGTGCAGGCGCCTGGCGGCTGCGGCCTGGGTCGCCAGCGACAGCAGCGGGCTGCCCAGGGCCTCGGCCAGTTCCTCGGTGTTCGGCTTGACCAGCCAGGGCCCGGCGGCCAGGCCGGCGCGCAGGGCTTCGCCGCTGGTGTCCAGCGCCACTTTCAGCCCCAGTGCCTTGAGACGGGTCAGCAAGGCGTGCAGCCATTGCGGGCTGACGCCGCGCGGCAGGCTGCCGGCCACCACCACCGCGTCATGCCCCGGGGCGATCTGTTCCAGGCGTTCGAGCAGCGCCTGTTGCGCCGCCGCGTCGACCTCCGGGCCGGGGCCGTTGAGGTCGGTGATGCGCCCATCCTGTTCGGCCAGCTTGATGTTGCTGCGGGTTTCCCCCGGCACGCGAATAAAGGCGTCGACAAAACCGCGCCGGGCGAACAACGCCTCGAAGGCCTGGGGATTGTCTGCACCAAGAAAGCCGCTGACGGTCAGCTGATGGCCAAGGTCGGCCAGCACCTGGGCCACGTTCACGCCCTTGCCTGCGGCGTGAGTGTGCATGGCTTCGCTGCGGTTGACCTGCCCCGGTTCCAGGCGCGTCAGCTGGACGGTGAGGTCCAGCGCCGGGTTCAGGGTCAGGGTAAGAATCTTTGCCATTACATGGCCTCCACAAGGGCGCGCACATCGTTCGCGCTGCCGACGGCCAGGGCCTGTTTAGCAAGGGTTTGCGCCTGGGTCAGGCTGAGTTCGCGAATGCGTGCCTTGACCTCGGCGATGCTGCGTCCGGAGACGCTCAGTTCGTCCACACCCAGGCCGACCAGCACCGGCACCGCCAGCGGATCGGCCGCCAGCTCGCCGCACACACCGACCCACTTGCCGTGGGCATGGGCCGCGCGCACGGTGATGTCGATCAGTTGCAGCACCGCCGGGTGCAGGCCGTCGGCCTGGGCCGACAGGGTCGGGTGACCACGGTCGATGGCCAGGGTGTATTGGGTCAGGTCGTTGGTGCCGACGCTGAAGAAGTCCACTTCCTTGGCCAGCACCGGCGCCAGCAAGGCGGCGGACGGCACTTCGATCATGATCCCCAGTTGCAGGTCAGCCACCGGGATCTCCAGGCGCAGGCGCTCGGTCATGTCACGGGCGGCGCGCCATTCATCGACGCTGCCGACCATGGGGAACATGATCCGCAGCGGGCGGTTGTCCGCCGAGCGCAGCAGCGCGCGCAGCTGGGCCTCCATGATCTGCGGACGTTGCAGGGTCAGGCGGATGCCGCGCACGCCGAGGAAGGGGTTTTCTTCCTTGGCGATCGGCCAGTACGGCAGCGGTTTGTCGCCGCCAACATCCAGGGTGCGCACCACCAGCGGCCGCCCGGCCAGGCCATCGAGCACGCGGCGGTATTCGGCTTCCTGGGTGGCTTCGTCCGGCGCTTGTGGGTGGGCCATGAAAATCAGTTCAGTGCGCAGCAGGCCAATGCCTTCGGCGCCGTTGTCCACGGCGCTGGTCACCCCGGCGCTTTCACCGATATTGGCGAAGACCTCGACGTGATGGCCGTCGGTGGTGTGCGCCAGTTGATGGCGCTGCTCGGCGGCGGCCTTGAGCCGTTGCTCGCGGGTATCACGCTCTTCGGTGGCCCGTTGCAGGGTGCCGGCATCGGCATCCACATGCAGGCGACCGCGCTGGCCATCGAGCAGCAGCGGCGTGCCCGGCTTGAGCAGCAGCACGCCAGCCCCGGCGCCGACCAGCGCCGGAATCCCCAGGGCGCGGGCGACGATCGCGCTGTGGGCGGTGGCGCCGCCACGGGCGGTAAGAATGCCGGCCACCCGCGCCGGATCGAGGCGCGCCACGTCCGACGGGCCGACTTCATCCATCACCAGGATGTAGGCTTCATCCGGCTCGACCGGGGTCTGCACTCCGCACAGCTGGGCCAGCACCCGGCGGCCGATATCCCGCAGGTCGGCGGCGCGTTCGGCCAGCAGCGCATCGTGCAAGGCTTCCTGTTGCCGGGCGGCGGCTTCGATCACCGTCATCCAGGCCGCTGCGGCGCTTTCGCCCTGCTTGAGGCGGGTGTCGACTTCGTCGGTCAGTTCCGGGTCGTCGAGCATTTCCTGGTGGGTCACGAAAATCTCGCGAATCGCCTTGGCCTTGCTGCGCTGGATCAGGCCGTCGATGTCATGACGGACCTCGGCCAGGGCCTGTTGCAGACGCTCGCGCTCGCTGGCGGTGGATTCGCCGCGCAACGGGTAGTCAAAAGGCTGGATCACCTGGATATGCGCCGGGCCAATGGCGATGCCGGGCGCCGCCGGGATGGCCTGGACCAGGCTGCCGGAAGCCGGCGCGCTGATGGGCACCTCGATTTCTTCCGGCACTTCCTGGGGCACGCTGGCTTGCGCCACCGGCTCGACTTCTTCCCCCAGCCCTTCGGCGATGGCCGCCAGCAAGGCTGGCAGGGCGTCGGCGGCGATGTTCGGTTCGGCGATCAGCTCCAGGGTCTGGCCACGGCGGGCGCCGAGGCTCAGCAGCTTGCTCAGGCTCTTCACCGAGACGGCGGAGCCCGGTGTGTCGAGGATGCGCACGCGGATCTCGCCCTCGAAGCTTTTCGCCAACTGCGCCAGGATCTTCGCCGGGCGCGCATGCAAGCCGTGGGCGTTGGCCAACACGATGCGCGCGCTCGGCCAGTCGGCCGGCAGTTCGCCACCCAGTACTTCCAGCACCGCACGGCTGCTGGTGGCCCGGCCCAGTTCATGGCCACGGCCTTCGATCAGCAGCGCACACAGGCGCTCGAGCAGGGCCTGGTGGGCCTCGCCCAGGCTGGCCAGGCAGAACAGCCCGGCCAGGGGTTGGCCGAGGTAACGAATCGGTTTGTCCGGGGTGACGAAGGCCAGGCCCGGGCGCTTGACGGTCTGCTCGCTGTGCAGCCACCACAGGCCATCGCCCAGGGGCAGCGCCTCGACCTGTTGCAGCACGGCGGCAAAACCGTTGCTCACGCAATCGGCCTGGCGCAGCAGACGGGCGCCGCGCCACACCAGTTCTTCGAAATCTTCGGCGGCCACGCCCAGGCCGATCATCTGCGCATCCAGCGCCAGCTCCTGCGGCGCGCCTTGCAGCAGTTTCAGCAGGGCTTCGGGCGAGCTGGCGCGACGCAGGGCCTGGCCCAGGTCGGTTTCGCCAAGGGCGCGGGTCAAGAGTTGCAGCAGGCGCAGGTGTTCGTCGGATTTGGCGGCGATGCCGATCGCCAGGTAGACGATCTGGCCATCGCCCCAGTCCACGCCCTCGGGAAATTGCAGCAGGCGCACGCCAGTGGCGAACACCTGGTCGCGGGTTTCCGGGGTGCCGTGGGGAATGGCAATACCTTGACCGAGAAAGGTCGAGCCCTGGGCTTCGCGGGCCTGCAGGCCAGCCAGGTAACCTTCGGCGACCAGGCCGTCGGCCACCAGTTTGTCGGCGAGCAGGTGCAGTGCGGCGGACTTATCCACAGCCGACTGGCCCATGGATATCTGCTCAATAGTGAGCTCGAGCATGCTTTCTCCTATTTAGCGCTGGGGCGCTAGGTATTGTTTTGAGTGAATCAGTCAGGCGGCGTTAATGCCACAAACGGGACCGTCGGCTTGGCAAGGCCCTGTTTCCGTTTGCTCATATTCCTAGAAAATACGCGTGCTGAAACGTTTAATCTACAATGACGGGCACGTTACTCGATAATCAATCATCCTTGAAGTCCTACCTGTCGGCTGCACGTTCCGACATTGGTCGCCTGCCCATATCGGTTAGGATTGGCGAAAATGTCGGGGCAAGCTCCAGAAAACAAGGAAAACCCGGGTTGAAACTCAGCGATATCGCCAGACTGGCCGGTGTGTCCGTCACCACCGCCAGCTACGTCATCAACGGCAAGGCCGAACAGCAACGCATCAGCAACGCGACCGTCGAACGGGTCCGGGCGGTGGTCGAGGAACATGGCTTCACGCCCAACCCTCAAGCCGCCGGGCTACGCAGTCGGCGGACCCGGACCCTGGGTTTCATCCTGCCGGACCTGGAAAACCCCAGTTACGCGCGCATTGCCAAGTTGCTCGAGCAAGGTGCCCGCGCCCGTGGCTACCAGCTGCTGATCGCCAGCTCCGACGATGCCCCGGACAGCGAGCGGCAGTTGCTGCAACTGTTCCGCGCGCGCCGCTGCGATGCGCTGTTCGTCGCCAGCTGCCTGCCGCCGGAGGATGACACCTATCGCCTGTTGCAGGCCCAGGGCCTGCCGATCATCGCCATCGACCGGGTGATGGAGCCGGAGTTTTTCTGCTCGGTGATCAGCGACGACCAGCAAGCCAGCCTGCAATTGACCCGCAGCCTGCTGCAGCCCCAGCCGCGGCAGATCGCCCTGATCGGCGCCCGCCCCGAGCTGGGCATCAGCCGCGAGCGCGCCGCCGGCTTCAAGCAGGCGCTGGAAGGTTTCGACGGCCAGGTGCTGATCGAACAGGGCGAAGCCTTCAGCCGCGACTGCGGGCGCCAGTTGATGGAAGCGCTGCTGGAGCGCCTGGGCCATCTGCCGGATGCCCTGGTGACCACCTCCTATGTGTTGCTGCAAGGGGTGTTCGACGCGCTGCATGACTTTCCGCTCAAGTCGCGGCCGCTGCGCCTGGGCACCTTCGGCGATACCCAGCTGCTGGACTTTTTGCCGCTGCCGGTCAATGCCATGGCCCAGCAGCACCAGCTGATCGCCGACAAGGCCCTGCAACTGGCCCTGGCCGCCATTGAAGAAGCCCATTACCAACCCGGCGTGAACGCCATCGCCCGGACCTTCAAGCAGCGCATTCACAAGGCTTGAACGTGGAACTGATCGACAGCCACACCCATCTGGATTTTCCGGATTTCGACGCGGATCGTCAGGCGCTGCTGGCTGCCAGCCGCGCCCTCGGCGTGCGGCGGATGGTGCTGCTGGGGGTTTATCAGCGCAATTGGCAGCGGCTCTGGGAACTGGTGCAGAGCGATGCCGACCTGCACGCCGCCTTCGGCCTGCACCCGGTTTATCTCGACGAGCACCGACCGGCCGACCTGGTTGAGCTGGGCGACTGGCTGAGCCGCCTGGCGGGCCATCCGCAGCTGTGCGCGGTGGGCGAGATCGGCCTGGATTATTTTCTCGAGCAGCTGGATCGCCAGCGCCAGCAGCAATTGTTCGAAGCACAACTGCAACTGGCCGCGGACTTCCAGCTACCGGCCCTGCTCCATGTACGGCGCAGCCATGCCGCGGTGATTGCCACCCTCAAGCGCTTCAAGCTCAAGCGCGCCGGCATCATCCACGCCTTCGCCGGCAGCCGCGAGGAAGCCCGCGAGTACCTCAAGCTGGGGTTCAAACTGGGCCTGGGGGGCGCCGCGACCTGGCCGCAGGCCCTGCGCCTGCGCAAGGTCATCGCCGACTTGCCGCTGGACGCGGTGGTGCTGGAAACCGACTCGCCGGACATGGCGCCGGCCATGTACCCCGGCCAGCGCAACAGCCCGCAGCACCTGCCGGAGATCTGCGCGGCCCTGGCCGAGCTCATGGCCGTCAGCCCCGAACAGTTGGCGGCGGCGAGTACCGCCAACGCTTGCGCGCTGTTCGGCTGGCCCCACAGCGCCTGAATCAGACCCGGAACGCGCTGATCAACTGCTTCAACTGCACCACCTGCGCGGACAACTGGCGGCTGGCGTTTTCAGTCTGGTACGCGCCTTCGGCGGTGCGCTCGCCGGCGCGGTTGATCTCGACGATGTTCTGATCGATGTCGTGGGCCACCGCGGTCTGCTGCTCCACCGCCGCGGCGATCTGCTGGTTCTGGTCGACGATCATGCCCACCGCGCCGAGGATGTTCTCCAGCGCCTGCTGGACCTTTTCCGACTGCCCGACCGTGCCATTGGCCATCTGGTGGCTGATGCCCATGGCCTTGACCGCAGCCCCCACGCCGCCGTGGAGCTTGACGATCATCTGCTCGATTTCCTCGGTCGATTGCTGGGTGCGCTTGGCCAGGGTCCGCACTTCGTCGGCCACCACCGCAAAGCCTCGGCCCTGCTCGCCAGCGCGGGCCGCTTCGATGGCGGCGTTGAGGGCCAGCAGGTTGGTCTGCTCGGCGATGCTCTTGATCACCTCCAGCACCCGGCTGATGGCCTGGCTGTCGCTGGCCAGTTGATTGATCACCAGCACCGACTGGTCGATCTCGCTGGCCAACTGGGCAATGCTGCCTTGCTGGGATTCCACCAGCCCGCGCCCGCTGATGGTCTCGTCGTTGACGCTGTGGGCGCTGCTGACCGCGGCCGCGGCGCTGCGCGCGACTTCCTGGGAAGTGGCGGACATCTGGTTCATCGCCGTCGCCACCTGCTCGATCTGGCTGCGCTGCCCGGCCACCGCCTGGTTGCTCTGGGCCGACACGGCTTCCACCTGCCCGGCCTGGTGCTCGACTTCGCCGACGGTCTTGCCCACCAACTCGATCAGGTCGTGGATCTTCGCCACGGTGCCGTTGAACACAGTGCCCAGTTCCCCCAGTTCATCGCGGCTCTGGGCATCGAAGGTGACGGTCATGTCCCCGGCCGCCACCTTGTCCATCATCGCGCCCAGGCGCTTGAGGGTGGTGCGGGTCGAGACATAGAACGCGCCGTAGAGATAGAAGATCAGCAGGAACACCGCCGCCAGCGCCACCACCAACAGCACCATGTGCGTGCGGTTCTGCCCCAGCCGTTGTTGCAGTTCCTCGCCGAGGAACTTCAGGGTCGCCTCGTTGAGCTGGTAGGTCTGCGCCATCAGCCCGCTGACCTGGTCGTAAAAGCCCTGCCAGGGCGCATCCAGGGTATCGGCCATCACCACCTGTTCTTCGAACAGCTCGCTGGCTTGCTTGAGGCTGCCCTTGCTGGCGCTGGCCTGGGCGTCCAGCGCGCCCTGGGCGGCCTTGCTCGATCCCAGCGCATCCTGCAGTTTCAGGCTGTATTCGGCCTGGAGCTTTTCGATCTGCACCAGCAACTCGTCGAAACGGGTGCTGGCGGACGAGTTGAGAAAGCCCTGGCCCAGAGAATACGCGCCCATCGCCCGCCCTTCGCCGAGGACCTGGGTCATCTGGGGCGTGACGCTGGTCAGCAGTTCGCTCAACTGCCGCACATCGCTCTGGGTGTCGCGGCTCAGGCCCGACTGGCTGGCGATGATCTGGCTGAAAATCTGCGCACTGCCCAAGAGCTTGCCGATCAGCGCGCTTTTGCTTTGCAGCGAGCTTTCCGCCTGTTGCGCCTTGAAGGCGGCGATCATTTCATCGCGCTTGCCGTCGAACACGCCGATCTGCTCGGGGTCCACGGTGACCGCAGCCAAGCCCTGCAAGCGCTCAAGCACGGACTTTTCCAGGGTGCCTATCTTGCTCTCGATATCCCCGGCCTTGCCGGACTGCCCCAGGGTCGCGTTGATCTGCACCATGTTGTTCAGGGTTTCCAGGTCGCGGCGCAAGGTCAGGCTGCTGCCCAACAGGTCCAGGCTTTGCAGCTCGACCTGGGTGCCCTGGAATTCACGGTAGGAATCGCGCACCAGATAAAAGTTGGTGACCAGCATCGGCAGGAAAAACAGCACGCTGATCAGGCTGAACTTCATGCCGAAGCTCAGGCGGTTCATCAGGGCAATGGCGGGATAGAGCAAGCTCTTCACAAGAAGTCTCCCTTTTTGCTTTTATTTTTATTGGCAGGTACGCGAAGACGGCAGATAGCCACTATTTGGCGCTGCTTCTGTATAGCTCAAATCGGCAAAAGGGTTTGTAACTTAAGGTTAACCGCGGGGACGGCGGACGGATGGAAGGCTTCAGTTGCGCTGGCGAGACCGGGGCTCGCCAGCGCTCACTCGCTGCTCGTCGTCAGGGCAGCACGGTCCACAGGGCGAAACCGGCGTACCAGAGCACCGCGGCCCGCAGCAACAGTTCCCAGATCCGGTCCAGGCTGAGAATGCCATCCGGCCCGGTGATCGGCGCAGGGATTTCCGCGGCGACTAGGCCGACCTTTTCCACCAGCTGCGCGGCGCTGATGTTCCAGTTCAGCAGTTCGTGGAGCATCACGCGACTGACCGCGACGAAGTTGCCCACCAGGGCGAAGCTGGCCGCCAGCAGGCGCACCGGCAACCAGTCGAAGGCATGCCGCAGCTGCCCGGCGCGCTCGGCGACCGCCGGGTTCTTGCTGTGCTCGGCGGCCAGCGCCAGCAGGCGATAGCTCAATGCGGCCACCGGGCCCAGCAGGAAGTACCAGAAGATCACCGCGAAAAAGCTCTGGTAGGCCTGCCACAACAGGTGCCCCTGAACCTGCTCGAGCAACTGCTCGCCACTGTCGGCGCAGATATCCAGGTCGCGCTTGGCGACATGTGCCGCGGCTTGCAGGTCCTCGCGGCGCCAGGCATCGCGAAACGGTCCGAGTTCGCCCAGCAGGTCGCCCCGCCCCAGGCTGTAGATCACCACCAGCAGATGCACCGGCAACGCCAGCAGGCCGTAAGCCAGCGGCTCCAGTACCAGCAACAGCAACCCCAGCAGCACTGCCGGCAGCAGCACCAGCAGCGCCAGCACCCACCAGGGACGCTTGGCCAGACGCGGACTGGCCTCCTGCCCAAGCAATTGACGCAGCCACGGCTCGTCATGCTGAACGCGCTGGCGCAAGGCCGAGAACTTCTCGATCCAGACCGCCAGCAACAACACCAGAAAACTCATTGTCCTTCCCCTTCGTTCAGGGCCGCGCGATAGCGTACCCAGTCGAATCCGGGCCCCGGATCGGTCTTGCGCCCCGGAGCGATATCGCTGTGCCCACAAATCCGCTGTGGGGTGATGGCCTTGAAGGCCTGCCGCAACTGCCCGGTCAAGGCAATCAGCGCGTCGTACTGGGCATCGGTGAACGGCAGCTCGTCGGTGCCTTCCAGTTCGATCCCCAGGGAAAAATCATTGCAGCTTTCGCGCCCGTCGAACCACGACACACCGGCGTGCCAGGCACGGTCCAGACAGGAGACAAACTGAGTCACGGTTCCGTCACGTTCGATCAGGAAATGCGCGGACACACGCAGGTCGGCGATCCCGGCAAAATAGGGGTGCTCTGTGACATCGAGACGGTTCTGGAAGAATTCCTGCACTTTGCCCGTCGCGAACTGGGCCGGCGGCAGGCTGATGTTGTGGATCACCAGCAGGGAAATTTCATCCGCGGGGCGTGCGTTGAAATTGGGTGACGGGCAATGGCGAACGCCGTGACACCAGCCGCTTGCGGGGTCCAACTGCATACCGATTCCTTCAACGAAGCCTGTGACGGCTCAGTATGCCGCGTTCCACGCCCAGGTTGCGATCACTTGCCGCGATTGAGTCGCTGCAAACTGCCGATCACCGATTCCAGCGCCCGGTCGAACAGCAAGGTGTCGTCCAGCTCTCGCACGGCCCCGCGCTGAAACTCCAGGGCCAGGCCGACCCGGGTGCGCTCCAGGACCTTCATGCCGGTGCGGTTGACGAAGATGTACTTGTCACCGGGTTGAACGATGGCCGCCAGCTTGCAGCGCACGCTGTTGTCCTCGTCCTCGAGGAATTCGACCCAGGCCCCCAGCCGCAGCTGTTCGACCCGCAGCAACCCGGGATCGTTGGCCGCCAGCGCCAGGGGCGCGGCCTCCAGCGGGCCCTCTTCGGCACAGGGCAGGATGATGTGCTCCTCGACCGCGACCATCGCCGGCTGCTCGTCTGTCACGCCCGGCCGATGCTGCCCGGCGTCCTGAGCAAAGTGCTCGAACGCCTGCAGGTGCAAGGCTTCCAACTGGCTGAAGAACTCGCTGGTGGCGAATGGGTCGAACGCCGCGCT
This sequence comes from Pseudomonas sp. FW305-25, assembly GCF_017351415.1. NCBI lineage: Bacteria > Pseudomonadati > Pseudomonadota > Gammaproteobacteria > Pseudomonadales > Pseudomonadaceae > Pseudomonas > Pseudomonas sp. FW305-25. The sequence goes on from NZ_JACNDE010000003.1 coordinate 221,830, forward strand.
GTTCAAGCCGTCGCGCAGCGCCTTGAGCAGGTCGGGCACCAGCGCCAGCAGCTGCATGGCGGCATCCGGATCGGTGTGACGCTGCACGCTCCAGATCAGTTGCTCCATGGTCTGCAGCCCCTGGCGCCATTCGCTGGACTGCTCGCCATGCTTGAGACAGGTCAACAGCAAGACCTTGCTCCAGGCCTGTTGCACGAACTCGACGACTGTCAGCGGCAGGACCTTGCCCAGCAACCCTTCGTTCAACGCCTGCTCGACGCGACGGCGCGCCAGTTCGGCCTTGGCCCGGCCCTCTTCGGCGTCACGGGTACGCTGCTCCAGCAGCTCGCTGCGGCGCCGCTCGTCACTGGTGAAGGCGAGAAACTCGGCGAGCAGCTCGGAAAAGATCGCCGGGTCGTCGACGAAGTCACTCAACAGCCGCTGCACCACCTGCTCGATGCGCAGGTACAGGCTATCGCGCTGATAATCGTCGCAGCTGCCCCAGCCCATGGCCGCGGCGGCGATTTCATTGAGCAGGCGGCGCGCGGGATGGCTGCTGCGGCTGAAGAAACTCTTGTCCAGCACCGCGACCTTGAGCATGGGGATCTGCAACCGGCCGATCAGGGTCTTCAAGGATTCCGGCAGGTTGCGATCGGCCAGGATGAACTCGAAAAGCATGGCCACCAGGTTGATCACGTCCTCGTCGGCCACCCCGACCACCCGCGACTTGCCGCTTTTCACGCTGACCCGGGTCAGCAGCTGTTCCAAGTGGTTGCGCAGGTCGAAATCGTCCTGGGTGCCCGCCGGCACGTAGTGCTGCAGGTGAGACAGCAGGCGCAGCAGGTCACGGGTAGAAATGGGCTGGGTTTCGGCGCTCGCCTCGAGGGTCGGCACCACGCTGCCGCGGACATGCGACAGCAGCTCCTGCAAGGCGGCGAACACTTGCTGAACGCTTTCGTCCATCTGCGCCTCGCCGGGCTCCGGCGTGGCCTGGATACTTGCGGCCGCCTGATCGATAGACCGGCGCGCCGGCGCGGGCTTGAGCTCCGGCAACACGCCCGTGGCGGCCAACAGCTGATTGGCTTCGGCGTACAGCTGGTCGGCTTCGCTGAGCACATAACGTTCGAACAGCTTGAGAATGATCAGCTTGACCTTGATCTCCACCCCCAGGCTGCGCCCAGACTCGAGGAAATACTCGCAGAGCATGGCCGGGCCCAAGGGATTGCTGCGGTCATCCAGGCGCTTGCCCAGCAGCGCGTTCAGGCGCGCGGTGAGCTGGCCAAGGGCAAAGCCGTCACGGTTGCCGGCCTTGGCGACCATCGCCTCGAGGGCCACGGTGCGCTCCAGGTCATCCTGGCAGGTGTCAGCGGGTGGGACGTAGGCGACGGCCTGGGCGATCGCCGGCGCAGGGTCGTACTGGACCAGGCCGACAAAGGCCTCGAAGAGTTTTTCCAGGAAGCCGCGCTCGATGCTTTTGCGTTTCAGGCGCAGGTCGCGCATGGCTTCGAAAAAGGTGTTCTGGTCGACATTGTTCTGGGCCCGGTCGGCCATCTCGAACAAGGTGTCGTCGGCGTTATCGAACAGTTCCTGCAGGCCATGGCGCAGTTGCTGGGCGGCCTTGTCACGGACCTGAAGCAGAATCACAGGCAGGCGGGCGAGCGGCGAAGGGTTCGCCTGATCCGTAGCCACCTTGTGCAAAGGCACTACATTCCCGTCGTTGTGCATCCAAGCCTCCTGAAAGGTTTTCTCTGCCGCGCAATAAAAGGTCGGTCGACGCTCACAGTCGAGTCCCAGCGGGCATCGATACGCACCGCTGCAGTTCAAATATTGGGGAGCCAAGCAAACGTCAAAGCTATGACGTCAATTAGAAGTCGGATTATCTGGCAAAAGCCCCTTCTTGTGCCAGCAGACTCTGCGCGGGCTTTGAAATAGTGCTCATATAGCGACCGCCCTTTCTCGCAAACGGCTCAGGCCAGGCGACCAAATGCAGGTACTGGAGGGGCGCCGCCTTGGGTTCGCTTGCGCCATGGCCCTATAATCGGGCCACTTTGTTTGTGGAGCCTGCTATGCCGAATCTACGCCTCGCCGACCTGACCGCCGAAATCGAAGCCAACGTGCGCCGTGCGTTGCTGGAAGACATCGGCAGCGGCGATATCACCGCGCAACTGATCCCGGCCGAACGCCTGGCCAAAGCCACCATCATTACCCGCGAAGCGGCGATCATCAGTGGCACGGCCTGGGTCGACGCGGTGTTCCGCCAGCTCGATCCGCGGGTCGCCGTGCACTGGCAGGTGCGTGACGGCGAGCGCGTCAGCCCCAACCAGGCCCTGTTCCACCTCGAAGGTCCGGCCCGTTCGCTGCTCAGCGGCGAACGCTGCGCCCTGAACTTCCTGCAGCTGCTGTCCGGCGTGGCCACCCGCGCGCAGTATTACGCCGACTTCGTCGCCGATACCCAGGTCAAGTTGCTGGATACCCGCAAGACCCTGCCGGGGCTGCGCCTGGCGCAGAAGTACGCGGTGACCTGCGGTGGCTGCCACAACCACCGCATCGGCCTGTACGACGCCTTCCTGATCAAGGAAAACCATATTGCCGCGTGCGGCGGTATCGCCCAGGCGATCAGCGCCGCCCACAGGATCGCCCCGGGCAAGCCGGTGGAAGTCGAAGTGGAAAGCCTGGAAGAACTCAAGGAAGCCCTGGCGGCGGGCGCGGACATCATCATGCTCGACGAGTTGAGCCTGGACGATATGCGTGAAGCGGTTCGCCTGAATGCCGGCAAGGCCAAGCTGGAAGCCAGCGGCGGGATCAATGAAAGCACCTTGCGCCCGATCGCCGAGACCGGCGTCGATTACATTTCGATCGGGGCGATGACCAAGGATGTGAAGGCGGTCGACCTGTCGATGCGCTTGAGCCTCTGATTTTCAAAAGCCTGCGCGATACCCTCAAAGAAAAACGCCAGCCCCTGAAAGGCTGGCGTTTTTGCATCAGTCGTCGATTTCGTTGAGTTCCAGGTAGTCCTGAAGGTCCATGCCCAGGGCCTCGGCCACCTCCTGATGGACCTCCAGGCGCATGGCCTTGAGCTCCTCGGGCGACTCGGCCACCAACTCCAGCACAAGCTCCCACGGCTCGATGCCGCGCGACTCCGCTTCGTCCTCGAACGCCCACTGGGCCTGCTGCTTCTGCTCCTGCGGGCTCAGGGCGCTGATTTCTTCCTGCAAGGAAGGCGTGGCAGCCAGGTACTTTTCAAGGGCTACGTCAATTCTGGCTTCTTTAGGAATCATCTCGTTCTCTCTGATCATGGGAATGGAAGATGGATCTGGATCGTTGGGATCTCTTTGCCGCAAAAAAGCGCTGTGAAAGCCGATTTATCTGGCCGTGAACCATTCGGGATCATCTGAAAACCATTCAGACAGGCTGCGAATATAGGGCCTTTGTCTGCGGATGCATACGAATCCTTACAGCGCACCGACAAAAAACCTGTCCGTTCGCTCAAGGCACTTTCACGAAAAATACGTTGTTACATTCCTCTCCCCGAGCCGCCTTCTTGCCCCTGGAACAAGAAGGCAAGGATGCAGTCATAGCGATGTGCCATATCGGCGCTTCACAAGGAAACCCAGTGATGTTCAGCCGCACTCAGCGTTCGTCCGCCTTCCTCGCCACCAGCCTCTCCACCCTGATCCTCAGCAGCCTGTCACTCTCCGCCCAGGCCGTCGAATTCAACTCCAGCAGCGCCTCGTACTCGGACAGGATCTCGGCCCTGCACCAGGAAGTAGACCTCAAGTACACCGTCCGCCCCAGCGGCTTCACCGTGGACGACCTGCAAAAGCTGCAGGACGGCCTCAAGAGCAGCAGCGCCGAACTGGAAAAGCTCAAGGACGTCGTCAACAGCCAAGCGCGCCTGATCGAAGAGCTCAAACGCAACACCGGCAGCAGCTCCAGCTCCACTGCCAGTGAGGTGAGCAACCTCAAGAAAACCACCGGCGAGCAAGCCAACCAGCTGAAAAAGCTGGAAACCCAGCTTGAAGAGTTCAAGCGCAACAGCGGCACAAGCTCCAGTTCGAGCACCAGTGAAGTGAACAGCCTCAAGCGCGTTACCAGCGACCAGGCCAGTGAACTGGACAAGCTCGGCAAACAGATCGAGGAGCTCAAGCGTGGCAACAGCTCAAGCTCCAGTTCGAGCTCCAGCGAGCTGAACAGCCTCAAGAGCACGGTCAGTAGCCAGGCCAGTGAATTGGACAAGCTCGGCAAGCAGATCGAGGAGCTCAAGCGTGGCAACAGCTCAAGCTCCAGTTCGAGCTCCAGCGAGCTGTCCAGCCTCAAGAGCACGGTCGGTAGTCAGGCCGGCACCCTGGATAAGCTGGCGAGTCAGATCGATGACCTCAAGCGTGGCAGCAGCTCAAGCTCCAGTTCGAGCTCCAGCGAGCTGTCCAGCCTCAAGAGCGAGGTCAGCAATCAGGGCCAGAACCTGGACCAACTCAAACGCAGCCTCGAGGACCTGAGAAGCAAGGTGAAGTGATTCAAAGCCAGTAAACACGACAAAGCCCGCTCGATGCGGGCTTTGTTGTGCATGAAGGATCGAGTCAGATCCGCTCCCCAGGTCTTACGCCCCCCCAAAGCCACCTCACACCCGTGGCAGATGCTTGCTCACGCAATGAATGCCGCCGCCACCCGCGGCGATCGGGTCGATATTGACCTGTTCCACCACCCGCCCCGGATAAAGCCTGGCCAGCAGGTCCTTGCAGTACTGGTCCGCCGCCGCGTCACCAAACTGCGGAGCGATCACCGCGCCGTTGATCGGCAGGAAGTTGATGTAACCCGGCGCGAAATCCGGGTTGTCGCGGGTATACAGGTTACTGCGCATCCTGGTCGGCGGCGGCAGGGTGTGGACCACCAGCTTGCGGCCATCGGCGTCGGTAGCGGCATTGAGGATTTCCAGGTGCCTGCGCGTCACGGCGTAGTCATAGGACCCGGGGTCATTGTCCAGGTTGGCGATGACCACGCCGGGCTTGACGAAGCGCGCATAAAAATCGACATGGGCATCGGTGATGTCCTTGTCCTTGATACCCGGCAACCAGATGATCTTGCGCAGGCCGAAGTTGGCCTTCAGCTCGGCTTCGATCTGCGCCTTGCCCAGCCCCGGGTTGCGGTTGTCGTTGATCCAGCAGCTCTCGGTGATGATCGCGGTGCCATGCCCGTCCACCTCGATGCCGCCGCCCTCGCCCACCAGCGCGCTACGAACGTAGTCGGCCTCCATCTCCTCGCTCAGGGTATCGGCCACGCGGGTGTCGTTGGCCGAGGTCTGCTTGTCGCCCCAGCCGTTGAAGTTGAAATCCACCAGGCCCAGGCCGCCCGCGCCGTCGACCACGAAGCAGCCGCCGTAGTCGCGCACCCAGACGTCGTCCAGCGACAAGGTCAGGAAGTCGATATTGCTGGTGCCACACTTGCTCTTGGCCAATGACAGCTGGTTGGTGCGACACAGCACGGTCACCGGTTGATACTTGGCGATGGTCCTGGCCAGCAGGGCGATGGTGTCGTTCACCGCGCCCGCCCAGTCCTCCCAGACCCGGGACGACGCGCCGAAGGCCAGGATCACCCGCTCCTGCGGGCCGTGCTCGTCGGGCATGTACCAGTTGCCGGCCGGGGCGGCGGCAATGCGCGGGGCGCCGAAGCCGAGGCCAAGGGAGGCGGCGGCACCGACTCCGCTGGCCGCCATCAGCTGCTTGATGAAGTCACGACGGGTAGACATGAGGTGTTCTCTGTTGAGTGAATCCCGAAGGGCGTGGCCACCCGGCTGCCGGGTGCCCGCCCTGCTCTGGCGGTTGCTGGCTTCAGTCGTGAAGGCCGGTCTTGAAGGTGGTCCAGGCGCGCATTCGCGCCCGCATGTCGCGCTGCGCAATGTCCTTGCCGGGGATCAGCCGCCCATAGGTGGCCTCGTCCACATAGATATCTGGATTATTGCGCATGTCAGCCGCCACCATCGGCCTGGCCTTGGCGCTGGAGGTGGGATAGCCGGTGGCGTTGCTGATCGCCGCCATGTTTTGCGGGCGCATGATGAAATTGATCAGCGCATAGGCGTATTCCGGGTGGCGGGCATCGGCCGGGATGGCCATGGTGTCCATCCACACCGTGGTGCCCTCCCGCGGAATACGGTATTGGAAACGCGTCCCCTTGCCGGACTCGTCGGCGGTACGCTGGGCCTGGGTCATGTCGCCGCTGTAGCCGAGGGACAGGCAGATGTCGCCATTGACCAGTTGGGTCACCGGCTGCGACTGGAACTTGCGGATGTACGGCTTGATGCCCTTGAGCAACGCCACCGCCTCGGCCAGTTCGTCCGGCTTGCTGCTGCGCGGGTCGCGGCCCAGGTAGTTGAGCACCACGGCCAGCACTTCGTCGGGCGAGTCGATCATGGAGATGCCGCAATCGGCGAACTTCGCCGCGACCTCGGGCTTGAAGATCATATCCAGGCTGTTCACTGGCGCATTATTCAGACGCTTGTCGATCATCGCCTGGTTCCAGGTCAGGCCGATGGTGCCCCAGGTGTAGGGCACGGTGGCATTCTGCGAATGCGGATACCGGGCCTGCAACGTGCGCAAGCCGGGCTCGATGTCATCCAGGTGTTCGAGCTTGCCCTGGTCGAGCTTCTGCAGGGCACTGGCGCGCATCAGGCGTTCGGCCACGGTGTCGCCGGGAAAGATCAGGTCATAACCACTGTGGCCGGACATCATTTTGGCTTCCAGCGTCTCACTGCTGTCCATCACGTCGTAGATGACCTGGATACCGGTCTCGTGAGTGAAGGCAGCCAGGGTCTGCGGGGCGAAGTAGTCCGCCCAGTTGTACAGGCGCAGGACCTTGTCCTCGGCCTGGACGGCGAACTGCGAACAACCCAGGCCAAGGCCCAATGCCAACATCGACAGTTTCTTGATGAGATTCATCTTCAGGCTCCCTGGCGCGACCAGTGTTCATGGGTTCGGCAACCGTCCAAGCCCAGCAGCGGGCCGTACATTTCCGGGCGGCGATCCCGGTAGATGCCCCAGCTCAGGCGTTCCTCGGCCATGGCCGCAAGATCCAGCCGCTGTACCAGCACGCCCGTAGTGTCACGGTCAGCCTCGGCCAGCAGCTTGCCCTTGTGATCAGTGATGAAGGACGAGCCGTAGAAACTCATCCGCAACTGCGGATCGGTGGTTGCCGTCTCTTGCCCGACACGGTTGGCCGCTATCACCGGCAGGATGTTGGCGGCCGCGTGGCCACGCTGGGTCAGTTGCCAGTGGTCGCGCGAGTCCAGCCCGGCGGCGCCCGGCTCGGAGCCGATGGCCGTGGGATAGAGCAGCACCTGCGCGCCCATCAAGGCCAGGCAGCGGGCGGTCTCGGGGAACCACTGGTCCCAGCAGATGCCCACGCCTATGCGGCCGAAAGCGGTATCCCAGACGCGGAAGCCAGTATCGCCGGGGCTGAAGTACTCCTTCTCCTGGTAGCCGATGGCGTTGGGGATGTGGGTCTTGCGGTAGACGCCAAGCAGGCGGCCGTCGGCATCGGCCACCGCCAGCGAGTTGAAGAAGGCGTTGCCGGCACGCTCGAACCAGCTCAGCGGCAACACCACGCCCAGTTCTCGGGCGAGGTCGGCGAAGCGCCGGAGTACGGCACTTTTGCCATATTCCTGGGCCAAGGCCAGGTGCTTGTGGTCCTGCTCGATGCAGAAGTACGGGGTAGCGAACAGCTCCTGCAGGAGGATCAATTGCGCGCCCTTGGCGGCGGCTTCCCGCACCAGTTGCTCGGCCTGGTCGAGGTTGTCCTCCAGGTTCCAGCTGCAGGCGAACTGGGTGGTGGCGACGGTCAGATGAGTCATGGCATTACCCCTTCAGCGGCCAGGCCGGTTGCTGCTGGGTGATGCAATGCACACCGCCGCCGCCGTGGGCCAACTGGTTGATCCGCACCGGCACCACCTCACGCCCGGGGAAAGCCAGGCGCAGGGTCGCCGCGGCCTCGTCATCGGCTGCGATACCGTAGGCCGGCATGATGATCGCGCCATTGGCGATGTAGAAATTGGTGTAGGAAGCGCAGAACACCTCGGCCTCCTGATCCACGGCATCGCTGGCTTCGAAGAGTTCGAGCATTTCGAAGCGGCGTCCCTGGGCATCGGTGGCCAGTTCCAGGGCGCGGCGGTTCTCGCGCACGACCTCGGCGTACACCGAAGATGAATCCCGGGTCGCGTCCACCAGCAACGCACCGGGCCGGGCGAAGGCGCAGACGCCGTCGACGTGGCCGTCGGTCATGTCGCCGGTCACGTAGTCGGGATCGCCGGGCAGCCAGATGGTTTTCTTCACGCCCAGCAGGCGCGCGAAGATCTCCTCCATCTCGGCCTTGCTCATGCCGGGATTGCGGTTGCCGTTGAGCAGTACCGATTCGGTGGTGATCAGGGTGCCCTGCCCGTCCACATGAATCGCGCCGCCTTCGTTGGTCAGCAATGTGTCGAAGCATTGCAGGCCGAGGCTGTCGAGGATCCGCCGCGCCAGGCTTTGGTCCAGGTCGCAGGCGGACTTGCCGCCCCAGGCGTTGAAGCGCCAGTTGACTCCGGCCGTGCCCAGGCGCGGATGGCAGACGAAACTCGGGCCGGAGTCGCGGCACCAGCTGTCGTTGATCGCCAGCTCAACCAGCTCGATATTCGCTCCACACAACTCACGGGCTCGCGCCACTGCGCAGGGGTCAACCACCATCTTCACCGGTTCGAAATGGGCGATAGCGTTGGCCACACGGGCAAAGTCGACCTGCACCTCGGCCAGGGTCACGCCCCAGCTGTTTTCCCACAGGGCCTGGTTATGGGGAAAAGCCATCCAGGTGGCGGCGTGCTGTACCCATTCGGCGGGCATGAACCAGCCGTTCTGCGCATCGTTGAATTGCATGCAAGTACCTTCAGTTAAGATTTTGTTATCACTGAAAACCGCGACCGCGGCCATGACTTGTATGCTAGGCCTGTAAAAACGACCGAACAAACGATAGATTTTGTCGAATTCTGATTAGCTGGACTTATCAATCATGCTTAAACACTGGCCACCCCTGAATGCCCTGCGCGGCTTCGAGGCCGCCGCCCGCCTGGGCAGCTTCCACAAGGCCGCCGAAGAGCTGCACCTCACCCAGTCGGCCATCAGCCAGCAGATTCGCAGCCTGGAAAGTTTCCTCGAACAGCCGCTGTTCTTCCGCAACGGTCGCAGCGTGGCCTTGACCGATGCCGGCTTCGACCTGCTCAGCACCACCCAGTCGCTGCTGCAGCAACTGGCCGTGGGCATCCGCCGCCTGGACCAGTACCGCAAACCCAATCAACTGGTGGTCAACACCACCCCGGCCTTTGCCCGCCACTGGCTGGTGCCGCGCCTGGCGGACTTTCACCGACTTCATCCGCAGGTTGACCTGTGGCTGCTGACCACCGACGAAACACCCGACATGGCCACCCAGACCATCGACATCGCCGTGCGCGACGACCTCAGCGCCCAGGCCGAATGCAGCTTTCGCGTGTTGCTGGAAGACCGCCTGTACCCGGCCTGCCATCCCGCCTTGCTGGAACAGGCAGCGGACGCGCGCACCACCCTGCACGGCGAGCGCGAGATGGACTGGAGCCATTGGCAGGTCCAGGGCGGCATCGACGTCGGCCAGCACAGCCAGGGGCTGAACTTCTCCGACCCCGGCCTGTTGCTGGACGCCGCCAGCCAAGGCTTGGGGATAGCCCTGGTCAGCCAGCTGCTGGCCGGCCGCGCCCGGGATCAGGGGCTGCTGGTGGCGCTGGCGGAGCAGACCGTACGCGGCCCGAACTGGAGCTGGCTGGTGCACCGCGACAGCGAAGGCGATGCCCTCACCCGCAGCTTCTGCGACTGGCTGGCCGGGGCCCTTGGCAAGGCTTGAGCAGGTTTCCTGGCGGAGCCGGAACATCCATCAATCGCCCGGGCACACATCACGAACACCAGAAACGACAAAGCCCGCACTGGGTGGGCTTTGTAGGTATCTGACAGGCATTCATGGATTGTTTGAAACGGCTGACTGGTGCCCGAGACAGGAATCGAACTCATGCCAAAAACTCCATTATTTACAGCCATTTACCAGAGATAAGAATTTCAAATGTACTAGCCACTGTACTTTTTTAGGCGCGCTGGAATCACCTCCGGCGTTCTGCCGACCGAACACAATCCCTATCGTTGCAATACCCGCACATGCTCTTGGAACGCCTGAAGCGCGATCGTCCCAGGTCGCCCGCATTGGTGATGCCGACAAGGATCGGTAGCCGCAAGCCATAAAGTTGTCAGCGGGCAGCGAACCAATCCTTTGCTATCATGCTGCACATTTAAGGCGCCATCAGAAAGGAAGCTCATGAAAATCATTAAGTCCGACCTTTTCAAGGTGTATCTATTCCTGCTTTTCCCTGGGTACTTTTTCTTTCATGTATTTCATAGCATGGGATATGTTCCTTATTTTGGATGGTTTGGTGCATTTGCTTTGGCTGGGACGCTATTAATAACTTTGAGTTCCATTCTAAAAAAGCGAAACCCGATAACTGAATTCACAGGATCAGCATTACTTACAGCATTACCATCGGTCGCACTACTAATTTACATGACACTGATAACATTAATTAATCACGTCGTATACCCAGAAACAAAATACTTCGATGACGCGGGTTTAAGGTGGAGCCTTACCAATATATTGCTTCTGGCTGCACTGTTCGTCATAGGGGCAAATTTAAAAGTTAAAGTAGGTAAAAAATATAAAGCACTTATATTTATAGTTTATGCAGGATTTGCATTTTTCACATGGGAGTTTTACAGCAAAGAAAATTTCACGATGATATTGCCGGTAGTGCAAGGTGGAGGCGTCGAAAACACTGCGACATATCAAAGCCTCGCAATGTGCGTACTTTACACATCGCTAATACTTTGCCCATTTATAGATGGAAGGAACAGCAAGATTTTCCTTATGACTGCATCTACTGCGATTCTATACTTCATAGGGTCTAGAACTGAATTTTTCTTACTGATAGCTGTAATTCCTGCATTTATGCTAATCCAGTACGGACTTAAGGCCTCAATATTGATGTCTATACTGCTTTCTCCGCTAGCAGTATACGCAGCACTTTCGTTCGGGCTTAACGATAGATTTATCTCTGTGTTTGGATCAAGCCAATCCATGGATGAAAGAACAATGTTATTCCAGGCCGGGATAGAAGGAATTTTGAGAAATCCTTTTGTTGGCGATTATTTGGGTCAAGTTAGGGACTTTGGAAATGCAGGGGCCTACATACATAACATTCTATCTGTGTATCAGCAATATGGAATATTGGCTTTCTCCATGTTCATAGCATTGACTATGTGCTCGATAATGACTGCATTCAAATACTTCAGGTACGCAAGATCAATACCACAGGTTGAGATTCTCGTTTATTCCGTGATTGTTAGCACGATTGGAATCATTGTTTCAAAGCCAATTGGCTGGCCGTACCCAGCGTTCGCGTGGGGTACGGCCTGCTTTGTAATGAATTTAATGAATAAAAGAAGAAAGGTCTGCTCGGCGAGTGTTGAGCACCAACTACAGGTTTCCTTCGCTGACCCAGGTGCCAGGAGCTGATGTGCATCTCCAGCCCTTCGGCTGACCAACCACCGGAATTCTGCGAATCACGCGATCCCCAGCGGCAGCAATCCCCAGCGGCGGAACGGAGTCGTCATAGCGCGAGACAAGTACGCCCGACGATGCGTTGTTCTCTGTGCGTCCAACAATTTCATTGGACTCATCGAATACGCTGCTCGGGCTGCTGCCTGTGAAGACAACTGCTGGGTTTACGGTCTGCGTTGACTCAAAAGAGCTGCATGTGAATCGTATACGTGGGCAGTTGTTCACAACAAGTGCAGCGCTATTGGACAATGTTGAAATCCCCGTGATCTGAGAGTTGGTGATATCTGACAAGAAAACGGCCGTACCATTCGTAGTCCCGTTTACGAAATCACCAGACATGCCAAAGCCAATAAACTTTCCGGAGCTAATACCTGCAACAAGTATCCCACCAGAACTTCCATTCAGTGTTACTTTGTTTCCAGATAGTCGGTGACCTGTGTAGTTTGCGCCAATCGCTGAAAGACGTATCGCGTTAAAGTTAGTGTTTTGATGTCGAACAATGTTGTCGGCCATCGATCCACCCTGCACACTCGAAACAACGATTGCCTCACCTCGCACGTTCGATCAGTGAGGGGCATCAGTACATCACCAAGTCACTCGAATGGAGAAGTGCTGAATGATGTACTAAAAATGCGCGGCACGCAGCGAAAGAATGCGAAATGCTACGAAAGAAAAAGGCCGCAAATTGCGGCCTTATAAGGAGGGTTGTAAAGCTTGGCGGGATACAGCGAAAGTAGATTTGGTGCCCGAGACAGGAATCGAACCTGCGACCTTCGCGTTACGAGTGCGCTGCTCTACCGGCTGAGCTACACGGGCGCTGGGCTAAACCTAGCACCGGGACCGGGGTTTTGCCATGTCACCCGCCCGACAGGGAGCAAGGCACAAACGGCACATAGCAAAACACCCCGAACCAGTCGGGGCGTCTGCTTGTTCAGCTTACAGCGTCAGGGGTCTTAAACGCCCGAAGCCTTGGCTGCTGCCACGTCTTTGATGGACAGCTTGATACGGCCGCGGTTGTCCACGTCCAGCACCAGCACTTCCACTTCCTGACCTTCTTTCAGGATGTCGGTCACTTTCTCGACGCGAGCATCGCTCAACATGGAGATGTGAACCAGACCGTCCTTGCCAGGCAGGATGTTGACGAATGCGCCGAAGTCGACGATGCGCTCAACCTTGCCAACGTAGATCTTGCCGATCTCGGCTTCCGCGGTGATACCCAGAACGCGCTGACGCGCAGCTTCTGCGGCTTCCTTGGTTTCGCCGAAGATCTTGATCGAGCCGTCGTCTTCGATGTCGATCGAAGCCTTGGTCTCTTCGCAGATCGCACGGATGGTCGCGCCGCCTTTACCGATGACATCACGGATTTTGTCGGTGTCGATCTTCATCGCGATCATGGTCGGAGCGTTGGCCGACAGTTCGGTACGCGACTGGCCAATGATCTGGTTCATCTGGCCGAGGATGTTCAGGCGAGCTTCCAGGGCCTGGCCCAGGGCGATCTCCATGATTTCTTCGGTGATGCCCTTGATCTTGATGTCCATCTGCAGCGCGGTGACGCCTTTGGCGGTACCGGCTACCTTGAAGTCCATGTCGCCCAGGTGGTCTTCGTCACCCAGGATGTCGGTCAGGACGGCGAATTTCTCGCCTTCCTTGACCAGGCCCATGGCGATACCGGCAACCGGTGCCTTCATCGGCACGCCAGCATCCATCAGTGCCAGGGAAGCACCGCACACGGAAGCCATGGAGCTGGAACCGTTGGACTCGGTGATTTCCGATACCACGCGGATGGTGTAGGGGAACACGTCGGCGGCTGGCAGCATGGCCTGAACCGAACGACGGGCCAGACGGCCGTGACCGATTTCACGACGACCAGCGCCACCCATGCGACCACACTCGCCCACCGAGAACGGAGGGAAGTTGTAGTGCAGCATGAAGGGGTCTTTTTTCTCGCCTTCCAGGGTGTCCAGCAGCTGTGCGTCACGGGCGGTACCCAGGGTCGCGACGACCAGGGCCTGAGTCTCGCCACGGGTGAACAGGGCCGAACCGTGGGTCTTCGGCAGAACACCGACTTCGATGTTCAGCGGACGTACGGTGCGGGTGTCACGGCCGTCGATACGTGGCTTGCCGTTGACGATGTTTTCGCGAACGGTGCGGTATTCGATTTCACCGAAAGCGGCTTTGACGTCGCCGGCGGAAGGCTGGCCTTCTTCGCCGGACAGCTTGGCGACGACCTGGTCTTTCAGCTCGCCCAGGCGTGCATAACGGTCGGCCTTGACGGTGATGGTGTAAGCCTGGGAGATCGCTTCGCCGAACTCGGAGCGGATAGCACCCAGCAGGTCGGTGGCTTCTGGAGCCGGAGCCCAGTCCCAGGTTGGCTTGGCGGCTTCGGCAGCCAGCTCTTTGACGGCCTGGATAACGGCCTGGAATTCGTCGTGGGCGAACAGTACGGCACCCAGCATCTGGTCTTCGGTCAGCTCTTTGGCTTCCGATTCAACCATCAGTACCGCTTCTTCGGTACCGGCTACGACCATGTCCAGACTAGATGCCTGAAGCTGCTCGTAAGTCGGGTTCAGCAGGTAGCCGGTGCTTTCATGGAAAGCAACGCGGGCAGCACCGATCGGACCATCGAAAGGAATGCCGGAAATCGCCAGCGCAGCCGAGGTACCGATCATCGCAGCGATGTCCGGATCGGTCTTCTTGCTGGTGGAAACCACGGTGCAGACAACCTGCACTTCGTTCATGAAGCCTTCTGGGAACAGAGGGCGGATCGGGCGGTCGATCAGACGCGAGGTCAGAGTTTCTTTCTCGGAAGGACGGCCTTCACGCTTGAAGAAACCGCCAGGGATCTTACCGGCAGCGTAAGTCTTTTCCTGGTAGTGAACAGACAGAGGGAAGAAACCCTTGCCTGGATCGGCTTGTTTGGCGCCAACCACGGTCACCAATACGCTGACGTCGTCGTCAACGGTGACCAATACTGCGCCGGAGGCCTGACGGGCGATACGGCCAGTCTCGAGGGTAACGGTCGACTGACCGAACTGGAATTTTTTGATTACCGGGTTCACGGTGTCCTACCTTCTTTGTGGCTCTTGGGGGAACTGGTTTCTTGCGAAATTCTTGGGCAATCCCGGGAATCGGCCCGGCCTTTATTGTCCAGGTAAAACTACGGTCCAGATAAAACTTGAGGCTGGGAGCCTGCCATGCGCCTGCGGGAAACCCACTGACGCACGGCAAACAACCAACCTCTAGCGCAATCGCTGATTAGCGACGCAGACCCAGGCGACCGATCAGAGCGCTGTAACGGCTCAGGTCTTTGCCTTTCAGGTAGTCCAGCAGCTTACGACGCTGGTTAACCATGCGGATCAGACCACGACGGGAGTGGTGGTCTTTACCGTTGGCCTTGAAGTGACCTTGCAGTTTGTTGATGTTGGCGGTCAGCAGTGCAACTTGCACTTCTGGCGAACCAGTGTCACCAACAGCTTGCTGGTAGTCGGTTACGATTTGAGCTTTTTCTTCAACGCTGAGTGCCATTTGGCTTTCCTCTCAAAAGGCAGCGTTCCGAGAAACGCCACCAACAGGCCAGGGACAAATCCCCGTATCTATAAATGAGCTGTGACCGTGCCTGTTAACAGCCACCCTCTCCAGCCTGCTGTTACACAGGCTGGTTCCGGTCATTCCGACCGAATCAGTCGACGCGGCGCGATGCGCCCGTCTTCGCTCACTTCACCGATACCGATAAAGCGACCGTTATGATCCTGTACCCGCACCATGCCGAACTTCGGTGCATCGGGAGCCCGTACCGGCTGGCCGTTGAGCCAGTAGAACGCGCTGTGTTCGGAGAACTGCAGCAGCGGCCAATCCAGCAGGCCGCTGTCCGATGGCATCAGGAAGCGATCCACCGCTTCGTTGCCGCCTTCGGCATGTACCGCTTCAAGCTCTTCCAGCGTGACGGTCTGGGCCAGACTGAAAGGGCCGGCCTGGGTGCGACGCAGTTCCGCGACGTATGCACCACAACCCAGCTTCTCACCGATATCCTCCACCAGGGTGCGGATATAGGTGCCTTTGCTGCAGTCCACCGCTAGCCGCGCAGTATCGCCTTCAAAGGCCAGTAATTCCAAGCGCGCAATAGTAACAGAACGCGCTTCGCGCTCCACCACTTCGCCTGCACGGGCCAGCTTGTAAAGTGGCTGGCCATCACGCTTGAGGGCCGAGTACATCGGCGGTATCTGGCTGATTTGCCCACGAAATTCCGGCAGCACCGCTTCAATATCGGCGCGACCAACGGTCACTTCGCGAGTCTGCAGGACTTCACCCTCGGCATCGGCCGTGGTGGTGGTCTTGCCCAACTGCATCAGGGTTTCGTAACCCTTGTCGGAATCGAGCAGGTATTGCGAGAACTTAGTCGCCTCGCCAAAGCACAACGGCAACACGCCGGTGGCCAGGGGATCGAGGCTGCCGGTATGCCCGGCCTTCTCGGCGTTGAGCAACCAGCGGACTTTCTGCAGCGCCGCGTTGGAGGTGAACCCCAGCGGCTTGTCGAGCAGGATGATACCGCTGACGTTACGACGGATACGCTTGACCTGAGCCACCGCTTACTCCTTGGCGTCTTCGGGTGTAGCGGCGTGCTGGCTGTCTTCGGCCACGGCGCGCTCGATCAGGGCCGACAGATGCGCACCCCGCACGACGCTTTCGTCGTAGTGGAAGTGCAGCTGTGGAACGCTGCGCAACTTCATCTCGCGAGCCAGCTGCATACGCAGGAAGCCGGCGGCCGAATTGAGCACCTTGATGCTCTGAGCGATATCGTCAGCGTTGTCCTGGCCCATCACGGTGATGAAGATCTTGGCGTGACCGACGTCACGGCTGACTTCAACGGCGGTGATGGTGACCAGGCCGACGCGCGGATCTTTGACTTCACGACGGATCAGCTGAGCGAGCTCACGCTGCATCTGGTCGCCGATACGTTGGGTGCGGCTGTATTCTTTTGCCATGTCTTGTTACCTGTTGCTGCCTCGCGGTGAAACCCGCAAGGTCTGAAAGCGGCAAACGCCCGGCCTGACAGAAGCCAGACCGGGCGTTGCGTTTAGAGTCCGGACGATGCGCCGTGCATTTGCATGCAACTGGCCATCATGGCTCTTGAGGTGCGCGAGTTAGAGGCTGCGAGCAACCTGAACCTTCTCGAAGACTTCGATCTTGTCGCCGACTTTGACGTCGTTGTAGCTCTTCACGCCAATACCGCATTCCATGCCGGCACGCACTTCGGAAGCGTCATCCTTGAAGCGGCGCAGGGATTCCAGCTCGCCTTCGAAGATAACGATGTCTTCACGCAGTACACGGATTGGACGGTTACGGTGAACGACACCCTCGATCACCATGCAACCGGCGATCGCGCCGAACTTCGGCGAACGGAACACGTCACGAACCTCGGCAACACCCAGGATGTTCTCCCGAACGTCGCTGCCCAGCATACCGGTCAGGGCTTTCTTGACGTCTTCGATGATGTCGTAGATCACGTTGTAATAACGCATATCCAGACCTTCCTGCTCGACGATCTTGCGAGCGCCGGCATCGGCACGCACGTTGAAGCCGAACAGTACAGCGTTGGAAGCCAGGGCCAGGTTGGCGTCGCTTTCGGTGATACCACCGACGCCGCCGCCGACTACGCGCACTTGCACTTCGTCGTTGCCCAGGCCGTTCAGAGCGCCTTGCAGAGCTTCCAGCGAACCACGGACGTCGGATTTGAGGACGATGTTGAGCGTCTTCTTCTCTTCCTGGCCCATGCTTTCGAAGATGTTTTCCAGCTTGCCGGCGTGAGCGCGAGCCAGTTTGACTTCGCGGAACTTGCCTTGACGGAACAGAGCCACTTCACGGGCTTTCTTCTCGTCGGCAACCACGCTCATCTCGTCGCCAGCGTCCGGGGTACCGTCCAGGCCAAGGATCTCGACCGGAATGGCCGGACCTGCTTCCTTGATCGGTTTGCCGTTCTCGTCGAGCATGGCGCGCACTCGGCCATAGTTCGAGCCGACCAGCACCATGTCGCCTTGACGCAGGGTACCGTCCTGAACCAGTACGGTCGCGACCGGGCCACGGCCCTTGTCGAGGCGCGATTCAACCACGACACCACGGCCAGGGGCCGAAGGAGTGGCAGTCAGTTCGAGCACTTCGGCCTGCAGCAGTACGGCTTCGAGCAATTCGTCGACACCGGTACCCATCTTCGCGGAAACCGGAACGAATGGGGTATCGCCACCCCAGTCTTCGGAAGTCACGCCGTGAACCGACAGTTCGCTACGGATGCGATCGAGGTCGGCACCCGGCTTGTCGATCTTGTTCACCGCGACCACCAGAGGTACGCCAGCCGCCTGAGCGTGCTGAACGGCTTCAACGGTCTGCGGCATCACGCCGTCGTCCGCTGCAACCACCAGGATCACGATGTCGGTCGCCTTGGCACCACGAGCACGCATGGCGGTAAACGCGGCGTGACCAGGGGTATCGAGGAAGGTGACCATGCCGCGTTCGGTTTCAACGTGGTACGCACCGATGTGCTGGGTGATGCCGCCGGCTTCGCCAGCCGCTACCTTGGCACGACGGATGTAGTCGAGCAGCGAGGTCTTACCGTGGTCAACGTGACCCATTACGGTCACGACTGGCGCACGAGGAACCGCTTCACCTTCGAACTTCAGGGACTCGGCCAGGGAGTCTTCCAGGGCGGTGTCGCTGATCAAGGTCACTTTGTGGCCCAGTTCTTCAGCAACCAGCTGGGCAGTTTCCTGGTCCAGTACCTGGTTGATGGTGGCCGGGGTGCCCAGCTTGAACATGAACTTGATGATTTCGGCAGCCTTGACCGACATCTGCTGGGCGAGATCGCCAACAGTGATGGTTTCGCCGATCTTCACTTCACGCACGACCGGGCCGGTTGGGCTCTGGAAACCGTGAGCGTTGCGTTTCTTCAGCTTGGCCTTGCCGCGACCACCACGACGGAAGCCATCGCTTTCTTCGTCGGTGGTACGTGGGGCAACGCGTGGAGCCGGAGCTTTTTCCTTGACGGAAGCACGATGCGGAGCGTTTTTACGCTCGCCATCGCCACCACGACGATTGTCGTCGTTACGGCTCTTGTCCGGGCGACGCTGCTCGTCCTTCTTGCGCACTTCAGCGACCGGCGCTGGAGCGACAACAGGGACATCTTCAACAATCGGCTCGGCAACCACCGCAGGTGCGGCAACCGCTTCAACGGCAGCAGGTTGCGCAGCAGCAGGCTGGCGACGCGCTTCTTCTTCGGCGCGACGCTTGGCTTCTTCTTCAGCCTTCTGACGTGCAGCATTTTCTACTGCGCGACGCTCTTCCAGTTCACGCTGGCGCTCGGCTTCGATTTCTTCCGGGCTGCGCTGTACGAAGACTTTCTTCTTGCGTACTTCAACGCTGATGCTTTTGCTGCCGGCCACACGCAGGGTGCTGGTGGTTTTACGCTGCAACGTGATCTTGCGCGGTTCTTCCACTTTCGCCTTGTGGCTGCTCTTCAAGTGAGTCAGCAACGATTGCTTCTCACTGTCGGTCACATGTTCCTCGGCGGCGGTGTGCGGCAGACCTGCCTCACGCATCTGCTGCAACAGGCGCTCTACCGGTGTTTTGACCTCATCGGCCAGTTGTTTCACCGTGACTTGCGTCATGCACTTCTCTCCTCAGGCCGCGCCTATTACTCGAACCAATGGGCTCGGGCGGCCATGATCAACTTGCCGGCACGATCATCGTCAATGCCGTCGATGTCGAGCAGGTCGTCAATAGACTGCTCGGCCAGGTCTTCGCGGGTAATTACGCCGCGCACCGCCAGTTCCATCGCCAAATCCTTGTCCATACCCTCAAGCGAGAGCAGGTCTTCGGCCGGATGGGCGTCTGCCAGCTTTTCCTCAGTAGCGATGGCTTTAGTCAACAAGCGATCCTTGGCACGAGCGCGAAGCTCGTTGACGATGTCTTCGTCAAAGCCGTCGATGTTGAGCATTTCTTCCAACGGTACGTAGGCAATCTCTTCCAGGCTGGTGAAGCCTTCATCAACCAGCACCTGTGCCAGCTCTTCGTCGACTTCCAGCTCATCGATGAAGTTGCGCAGGATGTCGCCGGTTTCAGCTTGCTGCTTAGCCTGGATGTCCGATTCGGTCATCACGTTCAGGGTCCAGCCAGTCAACTGGCTAGCCAGACGCACGTTCTGACCACCGCGACCGATGGCCTGAGCCAGATTGTCTGCGCCAACGGCGATGTCCATGGCATGGGCATCTTCGTCGACGATAATTGCCGCGACTTCAGCCGGCGACATGGCGTTGATCACGAACTGCGCCGGGTTGTCGTCCCACAGGACGATATCCACACGCTCACCGCCCAACTCACCGGAAACGGCCTGGACGCGCGAACCGCGCATGCCAATGCACGCACCCTGAGGGTCAATGCGCTTGTCTTTGGAACGGACCGCAATCTTGGCGCGCGAACCCGGATCACGGGAGGCAGCCATGACTTCGATCAGGCCTTCGGCGATTTCCGGCACTTCGATACGGAACAGCTCGATCAGCATTTCCGGCGCGGTGCGCGACAGGATCAGCTGCGGGCCGCGGTTCTCGGTGCGGATTTCCTTGAGCAGCGCACGAAGACGCACGCCAACACGGAAAGTCTCGCGAGAAATGATGTCTTCACGGGCCAACAGCGCTTCAGCGTTGTTACCCAGGTCGACGATCACGTTGTCGCGGGTCACTTTTTTCACGGTGCCGGAGATGATTTCACCCAAGCGCTCGCGGTAAGCGTCAACGACTTGAGCACGCTCGGCTTCGCGGACTTTCTGCACGATGACCTGTTTGGCGGTCTGCGCAGCAATGCGGCCGAATTCGATCGACTCGATCTTTTCCTCGACGACATCACCGACTTTCGCGCCCGGATGGGTTTCCTGGACCTTGCTCGGCCAGGTTTCCACAGCCGGATCGTCCAGATCGGCTTCCTCGACTACCGTCCAGCGACGGAAAGTCTCGTAAGCACCGGTGTGGCGATTGATTTCCACACGCAGATCAACTTCGTCCTCGAAACGCTTTTTGGTAGCAGTGGCCAGAGCCAGCTCCAGCGCTTCAAAAATTACGCTTGCCGGTACACCCTTTTCATTGGATACCGACTCAACAACCAGCAGTACTTCTTTGCTCATCGTACGCCTCGCCTTTCGCAAGCCATTGGATCCGCGGGATCCGCGTCTCAGTCAAAACTGGGAATTATGTGGGCCTTGTCGATCATGTCGATCGGCAACAGGAACTCGTGGTCTTCCACCTGCACCACGACGTCCTGCTCCTCCACCCCGCGGAGAAGGCCCTGAAAATTACGCCGACCTTCAAAAGGCGAGCGCAGCTTGATCTTCACTTGTTCACCGACATACTTGGCAAACTGTTCAAGGGTGAACAGCGGGCGTTCCATGCCAGGAGAGGAAACTTCAAGGGTGTATTCAACGGAGATCGGATCTTCGACATCCAGAACGCCGCTGATCTGACGGCTGACGATGGCACAGTCGTCCACCAGCACACCGCCTTCTTTATCGATATAAACGCGCAACAGTGAGTGGCGACCTTGAGCCGAAAACTCGATACCCCAGCATTCATAGCCAAGGGCCACGACCACCGGGGCCAACAAGGCCTGCAACTGTTCTAGCTTGCTCGACACCTGAACCCCCTCGTGCATGCTTGTGCAAATAAAAAATGGGCGAAGCGCCCATCCCGGAAACGCCGTTGAATAGCGGCGTTATAAAGTGTCCAGCTAACAAAAAGCCCCTGAAAAGGGGCTCCGCTAAAACTGGTTGCGGGGGCCGGATTTGAACCGACGACCTTCGGGTTATGAGCCCGACGAGCTACCAGACTGCTCCACCCCGCGACAAAGCTGGGGCGGAAGTATACGACCGATCCCTTTTTGGGTCAATGTAACCTTCCACCTACAAGAAAGCCCGCAACAGCGGGCTCTCCTGATAATTGGTACCGAGAAGGGGACTCGAACCCCTACACCCTATGGGCACAACCACCTCAAGGTTGCGTGTCTACCAATTCCACCACCTCGGCATAGACTACGTTACTGCGTGAAACTCTTCTTACTTCTGCTCTTGAGCTGGAGGTACGTCAGTCGCATTGGTTGCCGACTTTTGCTCTTGGAGCACCGGGACATCAT
This sequence comes from Pseudomonas sp. FW305-25, assembly GCF_017351415.1. Taxonomy (NCBI): domain Bacteria; kingdom Pseudomonadati; phylum Pseudomonadota; class Gammaproteobacteria; order Pseudomonadales; family Pseudomonadaceae; genus Pseudomonas; species Pseudomonas sp. FW305-25. The sequence goes on from NZ_JACNDE010000003.1 coordinate 243,619, forward strand.
CAGAAGCCGGTTTTTGCTTTGGCGCTTCAAGCACCGCTGGATCTGGCAGACCTACTTGAGTCAGCTCATGAGCTTTCTCTTTAGCAAAGTAACCTAACCCTAAGCTGGTTATGAAAAAACCTGCGGCAAGTATAGCAGTAAACTTACTAAGAAAGGTAGAGGAACCTTGGCTTCCGAACACAGTATTTGAAGCACCTGCTCCGAAAGACGCGCCAGCGTCCGCACCTTTACCCTGCTGCAGCAATACCAGAGCTACTACGCCCAGCGCACCCAGCAGATGAAAAACGACTACGACTGTTTCCAGCATTTTTTCAGTTTCCCGCGGCGCGACAAATCGCACCGAACTCATCTGCATTCAGGGAAGCTCCACCAATGAGCCCCCCATCGATATCCGGCATGCCGAACAGTTCGACCGCATTGGCCGCCTTCACGCTGCCGCCGTATAGAAGCCGCACACCTCGTGCCACTTCAGAATTCTCTGCCGCCAACTGCGCCCGAATGGCTGCGTGCACATCCTGGGCCTGTTGCGGCGAAGCAGTCAGCCCGGTACCAATGGCCCAGACCGGCTCGTAAGCGATAACGGCATTGGCAAACGCGCCAACACCCAACTCTTCGATGATGCTACCCAGCTGACGCCCGACAACTTCAAGAGTCTTCCCGGCCTCGCGCTGCTCGAGGGTTTCCCCTACACACAAGACCGGCTTCAAGCCACAAGCCTGTGCTGCTGCGAATTTGCGATTCAGCGTACCGTCACGCTCACCCATCATCAGGCGACGCTCGGAATGCCCAACCAACACCAGGGAACAACCTGCATCCACCAGCTGACTCGGAGCAATCTCCCCTGTCAGCGCACCTTGCATGGGCTCCACCGCAGAATTCTGCGCGCCGACCGAAATCGACTTGCCTTTCAAGCCATCAATCACCTGATTGATATACAAGCAAGGCGGGAATACCGCGACATCAACACCGCTAGGCAAGGCCAGATGACGCAGGCCATTGATCAGCTCAGCGACGCTGGCGCGGGTACCGTGCATTTTCCAGTTACCAGCTACCATAGGGCGACGCATGCTGTACCTCGTCGGTCAAAGTGGGCGCAGATGTTACCCAACCGCATCAACACTGGCAAGCCGAAATCAGGCAGAAACTTCCGCAACCAGTTTTGCCAGTTCGTCAGCATAGCCACGGACCTGGGCTTCATCATCACCTTCGACCATGACGCGAACCAAAGGCTCGGTGCCCGACTTGCGCAGCAACACCCGCCCACGCCCAGCCATCGCGGTAGTAACACGCGCGCATGCCTCTTTCACAGCCGGATGCTCGACAGGATTGGCACCACCGCCAAAACGGACATTGACCAGAATCTGCGGACATTTGCGCAGCGCCTGACGCGACTGTGCCAAGCCTTCATCACGCCGTTTCAGTGCCATCAGCACCTGCAGGGCGGCAATGATCGCATCACCCGTGGTAGTGTGCTGGAAGCACACGATATGGCCGGAGTTTTCACCGCCTACCAGCCATTGGCGTTCAAGCAGCTCGGCAATGACATAACGGTCACCGACATTGGCGCGCACGAATGGAATACCCAGATCAGCCAAGGCCAGCTCGAGACCCAGATTGCTCATCAAGGTACCGACCACACCGCCCTGCAGCTTGTTACGCGCGTGCAAATCCCGGGCAATGATGAACAACAGTTCGTCACCATCGACAATGGCGCCTGTATGGTCGATCATCAACACCCGATCGCCATCACCATCGAAGGCGATACCCAGATCGGCGTGCTCGGCCAATACCGCAGCCTGTAACTGCCCCATGTGGGTCGAGCCACAATTGTCGTTGATGTTCAGACCGTTAGGCTGTGCGGAGAGCACCACCACTTCAGCGCCCAACTCACGAAAAACACTGGGCGCGACCTTGTAGGTCGCACCGTGGGCACAATCGACAACAATCTTCAGACCCGCAAAGCTGGTACTGGAAGGAACGCTGCTCTTACAGAATTCAATGTAACGGCCCGAGGCGTCATTGATGCGCGATACCTTACCCAGCTTGCTGGACTCCACCACAGTCATCGGCGCATCCAGCAGCTCTTCGATCATCAGCTCGACTTCATCCGGGAGCTTGGTACCTTCACCCGAGAAAAACTTGATCCCGTTGTCATCGTGAGGATTATGCGACGCGCTGATCACGATCCCCGCCTCGGCATGGAAAGTGCGGGTCAGGTAGGCGATGGCAGGAGTGGGCATCGGCCCCAGCAGCATTACATCCGCCCCAGCAGCGGACAGGCCCGCCTCAAGCGCAGACTCGAACATGTAACCGGAAATGCGCGTGTCTTTACCCACCAACACACGACAGGCACCCATACTGCGAAAGGCCATACCCGCAGCCCAGCCCAGCTTGAGCATGAAATCGGGAGTAATAGGGTACACGCCCACACGACCGCGAATGCCGTCGGTGCCAAAGTATTTCTTGCTCATAAGTGCTCCATCATTCTTATTCGGCTGATTCCACAGCTGTAATCATCCGCACGACATCCACCGTCTCAGCCACATCATGGACCCGCAGGATCTTTGCCCCTTTGGACATTGCCAGAGCGGCAAGAGCCAGTCCGCCATACAGCCGCTCGCCGACGGGGCGACTCAATGCCTGACCTATCATGCTCTTTCGTGAAACTCCGACCAGCAGAGGTCGACCAAGGGCATGCAGGGCATCCATATGCTTGAATAGGCTCAAGTTGTGCTGCAGGGTCTTCGCGAAGCCAAAACCCGGATCCAGAATGATCCGTTCCGATCCGATACCCACTGCTGCACACTGAGCTATACGGTCAGCCAGGAATTCCCCCACTTCTTTGGTTACATCCCGATACTGCGGATTGTCTTGCATATCGCCAGGCTCACCGAGCATATGCATAAGGCAGACCGGTAAACCTGTAGCTGCTGCAGCATCCAGCGCGCCATCCCGCCGCAACGAGCGGACATCATTGATCAATCCCGCGCCCAAGCGCGCAGTTTCGCGCATGACCGCAGGCGTGGATGTATCGACCGAAATAATGACATCCAGTTCACGATGGATACGTTCGATGATAGGTGCTACCCGCTCAAGCTCTTCAAGCGGCGATACTGCCCGTGCACCAGGACGAGTGGACTCGCCCCCCACATCGATGAGCGTCGCGCCCGCCAGCACCATACCTTCGGCATGGCGCAAGGCAGCATCAAGCTGACTGAAACGGCCACCATCGGAGAAGGAGTCGGGAGTTACATTAAGAATGCCCATGACATGCGTATGGGCCAAATCAAGAACCCGGTTGCCGCAAGGCAACCGGGTCGAGGACGACATAGAAGTCATTTCAAACCTTAGTGGTCAGCAGCCGGGCCGCCGATCGGTGTCTCTGGGCGTTCGTTCTGCACCACTGGAGGCGTGGTACCCGAGCCGCCCTCCCAATCGCGAGGCTCGCGAGGGGTACGACCAGCCATGATGTCGTCGATCTGCTCGGCATCGATGGTTTCATACTTCATCAAGGCATCGGCCATCGCATCCAGCTTGTCGCGGTTATCCGTGAGGATCTGCTTGGCGGTGCCATAACACTGGTCGATGATGCTACGAACTTCGGAGTCGATCAGCTTGGCGGTTTCCGCAGACAGGCTTGCATGCTGGCTACCAGCACTGCGCCCCAGAAAGACCTCGCCCTCTTCTTCGGCGTACATCAACGGACCCAGTTTTTCGGAAAGCCCCCATTTGGTCACCATGTTCCGCGCAATCTGGCTCGCGCGCATGATGTCGTTGGAAGCACCAGTAGTTACACCATCGAAGCCCAATGTCATTTCTTCAGCGATACGACCGCCGTAGAGCGAGCAGATCTGACTGATCAGCGCACGCTTGGACAGACTGTAGCGATCTTCTTCCGGCAGGAACATGGTTACACCCAGAGCCCGACCACGCGGGATGATCGAAACCTTGTAGACCGGATCATGCTCAGGCACTACGCGACCGACAATGGCGTGACCCGCTTCGTGATAAGCCGTGTTCTGCTTTTCCTTCTCGGACATGACCATGGATTTGCGCTCCGCGCCCATCATGATCTTGTCTTTTGCCAGCTCGAACTCTTTCATTTCGACGATGCGCTTGCCGCTACGGGCAGCGAAAAGCGACGCCTCGTTCACCAGGTTGGCCAGGTCGGCACCAGAGAAGCCGGGCGTACCACGGGCAATCACGGCCGGCGCGACATCTTCACCCATCGGCACTTTACGCATGTGAACTTTCAAAATCTGCTCACGGCCACGGATATCCGGCAAACCAACCACAACCTGACGGTCAAAGCGGCCTGGACGCAACAGCGCCGGGTCCAGCACATCAGGACGGTTGGTGGCGGCAATAACAATGATGCCGTCGTTCATTTCAAAGCCATCCATCTCTACCAGCAGTTGGTTGAGAGTCTGCTCACGCTCATCATGACCACCACCCATGCCGGCACCACGATGGCGACCAACGGCATCGATCTCGTCGATGAAGATGATGCACGGAGCGTGTTTCTTGGCCTGTTCGAACATATCGCGAACGCGGCTGGCACCCACCCCAACGAACATTTCGACGAAGTCGGAACCGGAGATGGTGAAGAACGGAACCTTGGCTTCACCAGCAATGGCCTTGGCCAGCAAGGTCTTACCAGTACCCGGCGGGCCAACCATCAGCACGCCACGAGGAATACGACCGCCCAGGCGCTGGAACTTGCCCGGATCGCGGAGAAACTCAACCAGTTCGCCCACTTCTTCCTTGGCCTCGTCGCAACCCGCGACATCCGCCAATGTGGTCTTCACTTGATCTTCGGACAACAGGCGCGCCTTGCTCTTACCAAAGCTCATCGGCCCGCCCTTGCCACCAGCACCACCCTGCATCTGCCGCATGAAGAACATGAAGACGGCGATGATCACCAGGATCGGGAAGCTGGCGACCAGCAGTTGGGTCCAGATGCTTTGCTGCTCAGGCTGCTTGCCTTCGACGACCACGTGGTTATCCACCAGGTCACCGATCAGGCCGTTGTCCTGAATCGCAGGACGAATGGTCTTGAAGCTATCGCCATCGTTGCGCTTGCCGGTAATCACATAACCATCAACGGCTACGCGCTCGACCTTGCCATCCTTAACTTGCTGGATAAAGTCGGAATAGTTGAGGGTCTGCGGCTCGTTAGGGCTGGAGAAGTTGTTCATCACCGTCACCAGGACAGCCGCGATGATCAACCACAGGATCAGATTCTTTGCCATATCGTTCAATTAACTACCCTCTGAAGCAAGCTCCGCTGCTGGCGCGCGCTTCGCATGATATTCACCGACCTAACTTACTACATTACCTACAGCTCTGGCAGGCGCTGTCTGTAACCCTTTGTGAAACCCAGATTACACAATATTCGCTTAAGCCCCCGGGGCGAAATACGAAAAAACTATCAACCCGGTCAAAAACAACCTTTACTCGATACGCCCGCGAAAGCCACGCCCCAGCAGATACTGCTCGCGAGAACGATCACGGGAAGAACTCGGTTTGCGCATCACCACCTTGTCGAACATCTTGCGAACGTTCTTGTGGTATTCGTCGAAACCTTCTCCCTGGAAAATCTTTATCAGGAAGTCGCCACCGGGACGCAGAACCCGCCCCGCCAAATCAAGTGCCAACTCGCACAGAAACATCGCCCGCGGCATATCTACGGCAGGCGTACCACTCATATTGGGGGCCATATCGGAAATCACAAGGTCAACCTGGGAATTTCCGACCGCCTCGAGGATTTGAGCCAACACTGCATCTTCGGTGAAGTCACCCTGAATGAAGGTGACATCAGGGATACTATCCATTTCCAGAATGTCGGAAGCGATCAGTCGCCCCTGCCCGCCGATCAGACGACTGGTCACCTGCGACCAGCCCCCTGGCGCCGCGCCCAGATCGATAACACTCATTCCAGGACGGATCAGGCGATCCTTTTCCTGGATTTCCAGCAGCTTGTAGCTGGCACGCGAACGGTACCCATCTTTTTGCGCCATTTTGACGAATGGGTCGTTGAAGTGCTCTTTCAGCCAGTTATGGCTTGTCTTGGAACGGGCCACGGGCCACCTCAAAAAATAAAACGGGTCGTGATTAACTGGGCGGTCCCGGACGCGCTCGGGTAAACTGGCCGCCGCTTTTTACAAGATCAGACGCAGGGGTCAGATTATGCCGCTCACTCAAGAGCAGAAGAAACAGTACAAATCCATTGGCCACCATCTGAAACCAGTATTGACTGTGGCTGACAACGGTTTGACCGAAGGTGTGTTGGCCGAACTTGAACGTGCCTTGAGCGATCATGAGCTGATCAAGATCAAGCTCAACATCCTCGAACGCGAGTCCCGCCTGGAAGCCATTGCAGAACTGTGCAAGGCCGGCAAAGCGGATCTGGTGCAGGTCATCGGCAAAATGGCGTTGATTTATCGCAAGAACGCCAAGGTAAACAAGCAACTGTCCAACGTCCATCGCTTCCACTGACGTCGACAGGGGTCAAGGGCGTGCTTCGCGCGCCCTGCCACTCCACCCAGGCACCGGCTGCAATACCAGCACCAGACCGGAAAAAGCCAAGACAAGATAGCTGAACAGCTGCCAGCGCTCGACATCCGACAGCCCGAAGCGCACCACGAAATACATCGTGCACGCACATAACGCCACCAACAGCAGCTGCCCTCGCATATCCCGCCACAGGCTCGCCGGCCCTTCAGCACGCACCAATACCAGCACCTGAAGAACGATGCATACCGCTGAAAAACCAACCAGCAGCGCACTCAGCGCATTACCGATCTCTTCGATCAGCAGCGGCGCCAGGCCAATCTGGCCCAGCACCGGCAACAAGCCGACATGCAACAACCACACACCACCGACCCACAACATCTGAGTCAGTTGCCAAAGCATGGCGCCTGCATTCAGCAGGCGCCCTCGTTCAGACGTGGCGGACTTCGACAATCTCATACTCGATCACGCCGCTAGGCGTTTTAACGGCAACCACATCACCCTCTTCCTTAGCGATCAAGGCACGGGCAATAGGCGAACCTACAGAGATCTTTCCGAGCTTGATATCAGCCTCATCCTCACCAACGATCTGGTAAGTGACGCTCTCATCGGTTTCGACGTTGGCGATTTCGACGGTAGTGCCGAAAATCACCTTGCCTGTATGAGGAATGCTCGTCACATCGATGACAACCGAGTTTTGCAGGCGGCCTTCAATATCACGGATGCGCGCTTCAACCATTCCCTGCTCCTCGCGGGCAGCATGGTATTCAGCGTTTTCCTTGAGGTCACCGAGTTCTCGAGCCTCACCGATGGCCTGGCTCAAGCGTGGCCGCTCGACCTTGCTTAGGAACGTCAACTCTTCTTCCAGGGCCTTGGAACCCTGGACGGTCATTGGGTATTTATTCATGCCTTCAATCCTGCATGTAGATCCTGCAAGCGACGCACGGTCTTTTCCGGACCGAACTTGAGCGCTTCACAGATGGCCTCGCCCGCAGCAATGGTGGTGGTGCAGTAGATCTTGTGCTGCAAGGCGTTACGACGAATGGAATAAGAGTCAGCGATCGACTGACGACCTTCGGTGGTGTTGATGATCAGCGTGACTTCGTCATTCTTGATCATATCGACCACGTGCGGACGACCTTCAGTCACCTTGTTCACACGGCGCACCTTCAGGCCTGCCGCCTCGATCAGCTTGGCAGTACCGGCAGTAGCGACCACTTCGAAGCCCAAGCTGATCAGATCACGAGCCACGCCCGCAACCAACGGCTTGTCGTCGTCACGCACGCTGATGAACGCGGTACCACCAGTCGGCAGCACTTCGCTAGCGCCCATCTGGGCCTTGGCGAAGGCTTCGCCGAAGGTGTCACCGACACCCATCACTTCGCCGGTCGACTTCATCTCTGGGCCGAGGATCGGGTCGACACCCGGGAATTTGGCGAACGGGAACACCGCTTCCTTGACGCTGTAGAAGTTAGGAATGATTTCCTTGGTGAAGCCCAGCTCTTTCAGGGTCTTACCCGCCATGACGCGCGCGGCGATCATCGCCAGGGAGACACCGATGCACTTGGAAACGAACGGCACGGTACGGGAAGCACGCGGGTTCACTTCGATGACGTAGATCTGCTCACCCTGCAGGGCCAGCTGCACGTTCATCAGGCCGACCACACCCAGCTCCAGGGCCATCTTCTTGACCTGTTCGCGCATCTCGTCCTGGATGTGCGCTGGCAGCGAGTACGGCGGCAGCGAGCAAGCGGAGTCACCGGAGTGTACGCCAGCCTGTTCAATGTGCTGCATGATCGCGCCGATCACCACATCCTTGCCGTCGCAGACCGCATCCACGTCCATCTCGATGGCGCAATTGAGGAAGTGGTCCAGCAGCACCGGACTGTCGTTGGACACTTGCACCGCTTCACGCAGGTAGCGCTTGAGCTCTTCTTCTTCGTAAACGATTTCCATCGCCCGGCCGCCCAGCACATAGGACGGACGCACCACCAGCGGGTAGCCGATCTTGGCCGCAGCACGAATCGCTTCGTCTTCGCTGCGCACGGTGGCGTTTGGCGGCTGACGCAGGTTCAGGCGCTCGACCATCTGCTGGAAGCGTTCGCGGTCTTCGGCACGGTCGATGGCGTCAGGGCTGGTACCGATGATCGGCACGCCGGCCGCTTCCAGGGCTCGCGCCAGTTTCAACGGAGTCTGGCCGCCGTACTGGACAATCACGCCTTTTGGCTTCTCGACGCGGACGATTTCCAGCACGTCTTCCAGGGTCACTGGCTCGAAGTACAGACGATCGGAGGTGTCGTAGTCAGTGGAAACGGTTTCCGGGTTGCAGTTGACCATGATGGTTTCGTAACCATCGTCACGCAGCGCCAGTGCCGCGTGCACGCAGCAGTAGTCGAACTCGATGCCCTGGCCGATACGGTTCGGGCCACCACCCAGGATCATGATCTTGTCGCGACCCGAAGGTGCAGCCTCGCACTCTTCCTCATAGGTCGAGTACAGGTAGGCGGTATCGGTGGCGAACTCGGCCGCGCAGGTGTCGACGCGCTTGTAGACCGGGAACACTTCCAGCTTGTGGCGGTGGGTACGCAGGTTCTTCTCGGTCACGCCCAGCAGCTTGGCCAGACGCTGGTCGGAGAAACCTTTGCGCTTGAGGCGGAACATCAGGTCGCGGTCGATGGCCGACAGGCCCAGCGTCTTGACCTTCTCCTCTTCCTTAATCAGATCTTCGATCTGCACCAGGAACCAAGGGTCGATCATGTTCATGCCGAAGATCTGCTCGACGGTCATGCCGGCACGGAACGCATCAGCCACGTACCAGATACGCTCGGCGCCCGGCACGGTCAGTTCGCGCTTGAGCACGTTCATGCTTTCCGGGTTGCTCAGGTCGAGCTTCGGATCCAGACCGCAGACACCCACTTCCAGGCCACGCAGCGCTTTCTGCAGGGATTCCTGGAAGGTCCGGCCGATGGCCATCACCTCACCCACCGACTTCATCTGAGTGGTCAGACGGGCATCGGCCTTGGCGAATTTCTCGAAGGCGAAGCGTGGCAGCTTGGTCACGACGTAGTCGATGGACGGCTCGAAGGACGCCGGGGTCTTGCCACCGGTGATGTCGTTCGACAGCTCGTCCAGGGTGTAACCCACGGCCAGCTTGGCGGCGACCTTGGCGATCGGGAAGCCGGTGGCTTTCGAAGCCAGGGCCGAAGAACGGGATACCCGCGGGTTCATCTCGATCACCACCATACGGCCAGTGTTCGGGCAGATGCCGAACTGGACGTTGGAGCCACCGGTTTCCACGCCGATCTCACGCAGTACCGCCAGGGAGGCGTTGCGCAGGATCTGGTATTCCTTGTCGGTCAGGGTCTGTGCCGGAGCCACGGTGATCGAGTCACCGGTGTGCACGCCCATCGGGTCGAAGTTTTCGATCGAGCAAACGATGATGCAGTTGTCCTTCTTATCGCGGACCACCTCCATCTCGTATTCTTTCCAGCCGATCAGCGACTCGTCGATCAGCAGTTCCTTGGTCGGCGACAGGTCCAGGCCACGAGCGCAGATTTCTTCGAACTCTTCACGGTTGTAGGCAATGCCACCACCGGTGCCGCCCATGGTGAAGGACGGGCGGATGATGCACGGGAAGCCCAGCTTCTCGAGGACCGCATTGGCCTCGTCCATGCTGTGGGCGATACCGGAGCGCGGGCACTCCAGGCCGATCGCCTTCATCGCGGTGTCGAAGCGCGAACGGTCTTCGGCCTTGTCGATGGTGTCGGCATTGGCGCCGATCATTTCCACGCCGAACTTCTCCAGAACGCCTTCACGCTCCAGGTCCAGGGCGCAGTTCAACGCAGTCTGGCCACCCATGGTCGGCAGCAGAGCGTCCGGACGCTCTTTCTCGATGATTTTGGCAACGGTCTGCCACTTGATCGGCTCGATGTAGGTGGCGTCGGCCATGGCCGGGTCGGTCATGATGGTCGCCGGGTTGGAGTTCACCAGGATGACCCGGTAACCCTCTTCGCGCAGGGCCTTGCAGGCCTGGGCGCCGGAGTAGTCGAATTCGCAAGCCTGGCCGATCACGATCGGGCCAGCGCCGAGAATCAGGATGCTTTTAATGTCTGTACGTTTTGGCATGGGTTGTCACTCAAATCCGCAGGTCAGTCGGCAAGCCGTCTTGATCAAATCTCTGAAGCGCTGAAGGGGCCGCCGAGGCCGGGGCCACCTTCAGGGGCGAGCACTCAGCGTCGCTTGGCCATCTCGTTGATGAAACGATCGAACAGCGGCGCCACATCGTTCGGGCCCGGGCTCGCTTCAGGGTGACCCTGGAAGCTGAACGCGCTCTTGTCGGTACGTTCGATGCCTTGCAGGGTACCGTCGAACAGCGATTTGTGGATCGCCCGCACGTTGCCTGGCAGGGTGGCTTCGTCCACCGCAAAACCGTGGTTCTGGCTGGTGATCATCACTACACCGCTGTCCAGGTCCTGGACCGGGTGGTTGGCACCGTGGTGGCCGTGGCCCATCTTCACCGTCTTGGCGCCGGAGGCCAGTGCCAGCAGTTGGTGGCCCAGGCAGATACCGAAGACCGGGATCTCGGTTTCCAGCACGTCCTTGATCGCCTGGATGGCGTAATCGCAAGGCTCGGGGTCGCCAGGGCCGTTGGACAGGAACACGCCGTCAGGCTTGAGTGCCAGGACGTCGCTGGCCGGAGTTTGCGCAGGCACTACGGTCACGCGGCAACCGCGCTCGACCAGCATGCGCAGGATGTTCAGCTTGACGCCGTAGTCGTAGGCAACCACGTGGTACGGCAGCTCGGAAGCCTCGATGGTCGGATGACTGTCGGTCTTCAGGCTCCAGACGCTGGAGCGCCACTCGTAGCTTTCCTTGGTGCTGACGACCTTCGCCAGATCCATGCCTTTCAGGCCAGGGAAGCCGCGCGCTGCGGCAATCGCCGCTTCGTCGGAGATATTGTCACCGGCCATGATGCAGCCGTTCTGCGCGCCTTTCTCGCGCAGGATGCGCGTCAGGCGACGGGTGTCGATACCGGCGATCGCCACAACATTGTTGGCTTTCAGGTAATCGGACAGGGACAGGGTGTTACGCCAGTTGCTCGCAACCAGTGGCAGGTCGCGAATCACCAGACCGGCCGACCAGACACGATCGGACTCGGCGTCTTCCGGCGTGGTGCCGGTATTGCCGATATGCGGGTAAGTCAGGGTAACGATCTGTTGGGCGTAGGAAGGATCGGTAAGGATTTCCTGATAGCCGGTCATTGCGGTGTTAAACACCACCTCACCAACGGTTTGACCGTCGGCTCCAATGGCTTCGCCGCGAAAAATGCTGCCATCAGCAAGGGCGAGTATGGCTGGCTTAGTCAAGAAGACCTCCCGTAAATAAAGCCTGAAAGGGCGATCGCAGGTTGTAAAAAAGCGGAGTGACGTATGGACACGTCACCCCGCTTCTTCACCGAATTATTCTGCGCGCTTTTAGTGGACACACTAAAGCTGTAGCTTACAGAAAAAGGCTTTTTTGGTCCACCGCTAAAGAGCCTTAAAGGCAGAGGAATGCGACAGAACATCGCTTAGCGGGGTAAAACAGGGCTCAAGCGCGAAGCCTGGCCCTGTTTTGGATGCATCTCAACGCAGATCCAGCACATCCTGCATGTCATAAAGACCCGCCGGACGACCGTCCAGCCACAACGCAGCACGTACTGCACCCTTGGCGAAAGTCATGCGACTGGAAGCCTTATGGGTAATCTCCAGACGCTCGCCCTCAGCAGCGAACAACACCGTGTGATCGCCCACCACATCCCCCCCCCGGACCGTGGCGAAACCAATGGTTTCACGCTCACGAGCGCCGGTATGGCCTTCACGGCCATACACCGCGACCTTCTGCAGATCACGCCCCAGCGCATCAGCAATCACCTCGCCCATGCGCAGAGCGGTTCCCGAAGGCGCGTCGATCTTGTGCCGGTGATGCGCCTCGATGATTTCGATGTCTGCATCATCGCCCAGCACACGGGCTGCCATGTCGAGCAGCTTCAGCGACAGATTGACGCCAACGCTGAAGTTGGCGGCGAACACGATCGGAATATCCTTGCCCGCCTCGGCCAGCACCTGCTTTTCCTTGTCGCCCAAGCCCGTGGTACCGATCACCATGGCCTTGCCCGCCTTGCGGCAGAACGCCAGGTTCTTCAGCATCACTTCCGGCAGCGTGAAATCGATCAACACATCGAACTCATCGGCAACCTTTTCCAGGCTGTCGGACATCGGCACACCGATGCGTCCCAGCGATGCCAGCTCGCCAGCATCGGCACCGACCAACGAACTGCCAGGCCGCACGATCGCCGCGGTAAGCCCGGAGAGCGGCGAGCGCTGTTGCACGGCCTCCACCAGGTTCTTACCCATGCGCCCTGCGGCGCCCATCACAGCTATACGTCGCATGCTTCGCTCCTTACAGGTCGCCGAAGAAGCGCTTCACGCCTTCGAACCAGCCAGTGGTTTTCGGCGAGTGGGTATTGTCGTCCGCCAGGGAACCACGCAACTCTTCGAGCAATTCACGCTGACGACGACTCAGGTTCACCGGCGTTTCCACCGCAACCCGGCACATCAAGTCGCCAGCACCGCCGCCACGCACCGGAGCCACACCCTTGCCACGCACACGGAACTGCTTGCCGGTCTGGGTGCCCTCAGGGATCTTCAGCTTGACCCGGCCGTCCAGCGTCGGGATTTCCAGCTCGCCGCCCAGCGCCGCGTCAACGAAGCTGATAGGCACTTCACAGAACAGGTGCTTGCCGTCGCGCTGGAAGATCGAGTGCTCACGCACATTGATCACCACATACAGGTCGCCCGTAGGGCCGCCCTGGGTCCCCGCCTCTCCTTCTCCGGACAGACGAATGCGGTCGCCGGTATCGACGCCCGCCGGCACCTTAACCGACAGCGTCTTGTACTCTTCGACGCGACCTTCGCCATGACAGGAATCGCACGGATCGGAAATGATCTTGCCCTGGCCATGGCAACGCGGGCAGGTCTGCTGCACCGAGAAGAAGCCCTGTTGCATGCGCACCTGGCCGATACCGCCACAGGTCGGACAGGTAACAGGAGAGGAGCCTTTCTTGGCGCCCGAGCCGTCGCAAGGCTTGCAGTTGACCAGCGTCGGAACGCGGATATTCACGGTGGTGCCGCGCACCGCCTCTTCCAGGTTCAGCTCCAGGGTGTAGCGCAAGTCGCTGCCACGCTGAGCCCCGCCACGGGAGCCACCACGACCGCCACCAAAGAAATCACTGAAGACATCGCCAAAGATGTCGGAGAAGTTCTGGCCACCGAAGCCGGCGCCACCACCGCCCATGCTCGGATCGACACCGGCGTGACCGTACTGGTCATAAGCCGCGCGCTTGCTCGAGTCAGACAATACTTCGTAGGCCTCGTTGGCCTCCTTGAACATATCTTCCGACGCTTTGTCGCCGGGATTACGGTCCGGGTGGTGCTTCATCGCCAGACGGCGGTAAGCCTTTTTCAGGTCGGCTTCGCTCGAGCCTCGCTCCACACCCAATACTTCGTAATAGTCACGCTTTGCCATAAGTCTTCGCACTCTTAAGGACGTTCGACAACGCTCTCCTGAGCCTCGCCAAACTCGTTGAGCCCCAATACAGGCCCGGACCCAACTCACGTCAATTCAACGATCCTGGTCTTGGATAGACGACCAACAGACTGGCCGACAACTGCGGTAATCCCGAACGGAAAGCAGGAGCATTTCCGGCCGTACCGCCAGCGTGCGAAAAGAGCCGCACGCCGTAAAAAATTCGCTTGCTCCAGACACGCCAACGCGGGAGCAAGCTCCCGCGCGGCGACATCCTACCAGTCACCGCACAAAGGCAGTCAACCGGCCGACCAACAAGCAGTCTTACTTGTGGTCTTTTACTTCTTCGAACTCAGCGTCGACGACGTCGTCGGCTTTCTCGGCCGATTCACCCTGCGAAGCTGCGCCTTCTGCCGGCTGAGCCTGCTCGGCGTACATCTTCTGAGCGACCGGAGCGGACACTTTCGACAGCTCTTCGACCTTGGCGTCGATGGCAGCCTTGTCGTCGCCTTTGATAGCGGCTTCAAGGGCAACCACGGCAGCTTCGATCGCAGCCTTCTCTTCAGCAGTCACTTTGTCGCCCGCATCAGCGATCATCTTGCGAGTCGAGTGAACCAGGGCATCGCCTTGGTTACGCGCGCTGGCCAGCTCTTCGAACTTGCGGTCTTCTTCGGCGTTGACTTCAGCATCACGAACCATCTGCTGAATTTCTTCCTCGGACAGACCGGAGTTGGCCTTGATCACGATCGACTGGGTCTTGCCGGTCGCCTTGTCTTTCGCACCTACGTGCAGGATGCCGTTGGCGTCGATGTCGAAGGTCACTTCGATTTGCGGCACGCCACGTGGAGCTGGTGGAATCTCGGCCAGGTCGAACTTGCCCAGGGACTTGTTCTGCGCGGCTTGCTTACGCTCGCCCTGCAGCACGTGAATGGTCACTGCGCCCTGGTTGTCGTCGGCAGTCGAGAACACTTGCGATTTCTTGGTAGGAATCGTGGTGTTTTTCTCGATCAGCGCGGTCATCACGCCGCCCATGGTTTCGATACCCAGGGTCAGCGGGCTGACGTCCAGCAGCAGTACGTCTTTCACGTCACCGGCCAGTACCGCGCCCTGGATGGCAGCACCCATGGCAACGGCTTCGTCCGGGTTCACGTCCTTGCGTGCTTCTTTACCGAAGAAATCGGTGACCAGCTTCTGCACCAGCGGCATGCGGGTCTGACCGCCGACCAGGATCACGTCGTCGATCTTGCTGACGTCGATACCGGCGTCTTTCATGGCGATGCGGCAAGGCTCGATGGTGCGCTGAACCAGGTCTTCGACCAGCGACTCCAGCTTGGCGCGGGAAATCTTCACGTTCAGGTGCTTAGGACCAGTAGCATCTGCGGTGATGTACGGCAGGTTGACGTCGGTCTGCTGGCTCGAGGACAGCTCGATCTTGGCTTTTTCAGCGGCTTCTTTCAGGCGCTGCATGGCCAGCGGGTCACCCTTGAGGTTCATGCCGCTTTCTTTCTTGAACTCGTCCACGAGGTAGTCGATCAGACGGATGTCGAAGTCTTCACCACCGAGGAAGGTGTCACCGTTGGTTGCCAGTACTTCGAACTGGTGCTCGCCATCGACTTCAGCGATTTCGATCACGGATACGTCGAAGGTACCGCCACCCAGGTCATAAACGATCACGGTGTGATCGCCCTTGGCCTTGTCCATGCCGTAAGCCAGAGCGGCCGCGGTAGGTTCGTTGATGATGCGTTTTACATCCAGGCCCGCGATGCGGCCGGCGTCTTTGGTCGCCTGGCGCTGGCTGTCGTTGAAGTAGGCCGGAACGGTGATCACCGCTTCGGTCACGGCCTCGCCGAGGTAGTCTTCGGCGGTCTTCTTCATTTTCTTGAGGATTTCGGCCGAGATCTGTGGCGGAGCCATTTTCTGGCCGTTCACTTCAACCCAGGCGTCATTGTTGTCAGCCTTGACGATCTTGTAAGGGACCATCTGGATGTCTTTCTGTACGACTTCTTCGTCGAAACGGCGACCGATCAGACGCTTCACCGCGTACAGGGTGTTGTGCGGGTTGGTCACGGCCTGACGCTTGGCCGACTGGCCAACCAGGATTTCGCCATCGTTGGCGTAAGCGATGATGGACGGCGTGGTACGCGCGCCTTCAGCGTTTTCGATAACTTTTACGTTGCCGTTTTCAAGAATGGAGACGCAGGAGTTGGTAGTCCCCAGGTCGATACCGATAATTTTGCCCATGTTAACTCTCCCGAAACTTTAGATTTTGTTGCCGCAGCAGTGGTGGCCGACTGCGGTAGCACTTAAACGCTTGACCTATAAATGGGGGCCCTGCGCGCGATTTCAAGCCTTCTCGTCAATCGAAGGCGAAACCGGTGCGGGTGCCTTGCTGACCACGACCATGGCCGGGCGCAGCAGGCGACCGTTGAGCTGATAGCCCTTCTGGAACACCTTGAGAACGCTGTTCGGCTCGACGTCGGCACTTTCCTGCATGGCCATCGCCTGGTGCTGTTCAGCGTTGAACGGTTCGCCATGCGGATCGATCGCTTCCAGCTGATAACGCTTCAGGGTGTCCTGGAACATCTTCAGGGTCAGTTCGATACCTTCACGCATCGGGCGAATGCTTTCGTCGTCCGGGCTGGACAACTCAAGACCGCGCTCGAGACTGTCGATCACTGGCAGCAGGTCGCCAGCAAAACGCTCGAGGGCGAATTTGTGAGCTTTTTCTACATCCTGCTCGGCACGGCGGCGGACGTTCTGCAGATCGGCTGCGACACGCAATGCCTGATCCTGAGCGCCAGCCAACTGCTCTTCGAGCACTTGCACACGAGCCGCCAGATCTTCGCCCGAGGCCTCGGGGGCCTGATTGGCGTCGAGATTTTGCGTATCCAGCGTCTGTTCGTCAGCCATAAAATTCTCCTTTCAATATCGTCCGCGAGCTCAACTCACGCTTCTGCCCCGATATATGGGGTCGCATTTTCCAGGTTCAAGGGCCGCACCCTCGGCAAAAATCATTGGACGACCCCAAACGCCGGTCACCAATTATTCCCGCACACGATAAAAAAATCCGTCAAGCAAGCGAATCGAGCTAAGGGCGGGCATTGTCAGCCGAAAACAAAACACTGTATAAATAACCAGACCTAAAGCTTGGGAGCGGCCTTTATGCTGGTGCACCTGTCCGTACACAACTACGCCATCGTTGAGCATCTCGATCTGGAACTGGATCGTGGGATGAGCGTCATCACGGGTGAAACCGGCGCCGGCAAATCGATCATGCTCGACGCCCTGGGGCTGACCCTGGGTGATCGCGCCGACAGTGGCGTAGTACGCCCAGGTGCCGACAAGGCCGACATTCTCGCCACCTTCGACCTGGAAGACATTCCCGAGGCCCGCACCTGGCTCGCCGAACGCGACCTGGACAACGACAGCCCATGCATCCTGCGCCGGGTCATCACCGCCGAAGGCCGTTCCCGTGGCTACATCAATGGCTCCCCGTGCCCGCTAGGCGACCTCAAGGCACTCGGCGAACTGCTGATCGACATCCACAGCCAGCATGAACACCAGTCGCTGCTGAAAACCGATACCCACCGCCGCCTGCTCGACGAGTACGCCGGCGCCACCGACCTGGCCCGCCAGGTATCGCTGGCAGCCCAGCGCTGGCGCCAGACCCGCCAGGAACTGGAGCGCCTGTCCAACTCCGGGGACGAGCAGCGGGCGCGCCACCAGCTCCTCAGCTATCAGCTGGAGGAACTGGAAAACCTGGCCTTGGGCGAAAACGAACTCGAGCAACTGGAACTCGAACACAAGAACCTGACCAATGCCGAAAGCCTGCTGGGCATCTGCCGGCAAGTCGTCGAGCATTGCAGCGAAAGTGATTCGGGCAACGTCCTCAGCGCCCTCACAGCGAGCCTCAATCGCCTGTCGAGCATCGGCAACACCTCCGGCGCCCTGGCGGAAGCCACCAACCTGCTGGCCAGCGCGCAAATCCAGGTCGAAGAAGCCGTCGGCGAACTGAATCGCTTCGTCGACCATTTCGATGCGGACCCGGCGCGCCTGCAACAACTGGAGGAGCGGCTGGATGCCATCTATACCCTGGCTCGCAAACACCGGATCCAGCCCACCGAGGTGGCAGCCATGCAGCAGAAACTGCTGGAGGAAATCGAAACTCTGGATGCCAATGACGAATCCATTGAGCGCCTGGGCGATGAGCTGAAATCCTATGCCCGGCACTATCACGAAAAGGCCAGGGAGCTGAGCGAGCTGCGCCAGCAGGCCGCAACCAGCCTGGCCAGCGCCGTCGAACAGGAAATCCAGCGCCTGGGCATGCCTGGCGGCCGCTTCACCATCGAACTGCACGCCAACAGCGGCGATGAACTGCAGCCCAACGGCCTCGAGCAGGTCGAGCTACTGGTCAGCGCCAACCCCGGCCAGCCGCTCAAGGCCCTGGCCAAAGTGGCATCCGGGGGCGAACTGTCGCGGATCAGCCTGGCAATCCAGGTGATTACCGCACAGACCTCTCGTGTCCCGACCCTGGTATTCGACGAAGTGGACGTCGGCATCGGCGGCCCGACCGCGGAGATCGTCGGCCAACTGCTACGTCGCCTCGGCGAGCGCGGCCAGGTATTGACGGTCACCCACTTGCCGCAGGTGGCAGCCCAGGGCCATCAACATCTTTTTGTGCACAAGGTGCGCGGCAGCGATGCGACTCACACCGCGGTTTCCAAACTGGGCAAGACCGAGCGGATCGAAGAGGTAGCGCGGATGCTGGGCGGCATCGACCTGACCAAGGAGTCGCTGGCCCACGCGAAAAAAATGGTGGTTACCGCCAAGGCTTGAGTCCCTGCCACTTTAATAAAGAGCAGAAAGCACGAAGGCGACCCTTGGGTCGCCTTCGATCGTTTCGCGGACTATGTCCGCGCGACATGCTTATTTCTTCGTGCGTACGTACAGCACCAAGTTGTGATCCACCAACTCGAAGCCATGCTTCTCGACAATCGCCTTCTGAAGCTTCTCGATTTCTTCGTCGAAGAATTCGATCACCTCACCGGAATCCACGTTGACCATGTGGTCGTGGTGACCGCCGTCAGCCAGTTCGAATACCGCATGACCGCCATCAAAGTTGTGGCGTACCACAAGGCCTGCTGCTTCAAACTGGGTCAGAACACGGTAAACCGTGGCCAGACCGACATCCTCGCCAGCTTCCATCAGCGCCTTGTAAACATCCTCGGCGCTCATGTGTCGCTGCTCGGCGGAATCGAGCATTTGTAGAATTTTGACCCGTGGCAGAGTCACTTTAAGGCCGGCTTTACGTAGTTCGCTATTTTCAACCATGGTCAGCTTTCTCGCGGATGCTGCTTCGCAGCTTCTCTTAATGCGGGTATGATCGGGGTTTACGTTGTCCCAGCCAAGATAGTGGAAGTCGCCCACCGATGCAAAACACCAAGCTCTTGCTAACCAGTTTCACCTTCGTGGGACTGCTCGCACTCGCCGGTTGTTCATTCCCCGGGGTTTACAAAATCGACATCCAGCAGGGCAATGTCGTCACGCAGGACATGATAGACCAGTTACGCCCGGGAATGACCCGCCGGCAAGTACGGTTTATCATGGGCAACCCTCTGTTGACCGACACGTTCCACGCCGATCGCTGGGATTATCTGTACAGCCTGCAACCAGGTGGCGGTGAACGCCAGCAGGAGCGCGTCAGCGTTATCTTCAACGGTAACGACCAACTGGTCAGCCTTTCCGGTGACTTCATGCCTGGCGTAAGCCGCGACGAAGCCATCCTGGGCAAGGACAGCGGCACTACCGTGACCGCCCCTACTGAAAACGCCGAACAGCCAAAACCGGAAAAACCGGCCAAGCCTGGCTCTCTGCTCGATCAGATCCAGAAGGACGTCGACAACGTCGAGACCGTTCCGGTGCCAACACCAGAACCTCTGGACACCTCGCCGCAATAATTTGTGGTGGAATAAAAAAGCCCGGCGAGTCCGGGCTTTTTGTTGCCTGTCGATTTGCTCAGGACTCTGAATTACGAGCCCGGGCCTGCGCCGCCTTTGCCGCGCGCAGACGTCGGACCTCTTTAGGGTCAGCCAGCAGCGGGCGGTAGATTTCGATGCGATCGTCCGCCCGAACCGGCTGCTTCCCTGGGTCCGCAACCGCTTTGCCAAAGATCCCCAGCGGACAATTGTCCAGATCCAATTCTGGAAATTGCGCGCCTATCCCACAGCCTTTCACTGCCGCACGAACAGTAGTCCCCGTTGGCACCGCAACACTGAGCAATACCTGCCGGTCGACCGCGGCATACACCACCTCGACTTCGATCATGGGCTCAAGCATGCAACTGCTTGGCCCGCTGACAAAACGCATCGACCAGGGTGTTGGCCGCCTGGTTGAACAAAGGCCCCAAGGTCGCGCGAACCAGTGGACCGGCGTAGTCGAACGACAAATCCAGGCTGATCTTGCAGGCCTTCTCGCCCAGCGGTTTGAAAATCCACACGCCGTGCAACTGGTTGAACGGCCCTTCCTCCAGGTTCATCTCGATCGACTGGCCCGGCACCAGGGTATTGCGCGTCACGAAATGCTGGCTGAGCCCGCCCTTGGCAACGGCCAGGCTGGCGCGCATCTGCACCTCGCTGCTCTCCAGCACCTCGGCCGACGAGCACCAGGGTAAAAACTCCGGGTAGCGCGCCACGTCGTTGACCAGGTCGTACAAAAACTGCGCCGGATAAGGCAACAGGGCCGAGCGTTGAATATGTGTCGTCATGTCAGCGTCATTTCCACAACTGGGCGGCAAACACTATAAGAATGCCGATGGGCGCCACATAGCGCATCAAAAACAGGGTCAGGGCAAAAAGCAGCGGACTGCGGATCGACAGCTCATCACGAACCGCCTCGCGCCCCATCACCCAACCCGCGAACACCACAAAGCAGAGGCCACCCAAGGGCAACATGATCCGCGAGGTGAAGAAATCGATCACCCCGAAGAAATCCAGACCACCCGCCGCCCCCCATTGGTAGAGGTGGAAAGCCCCGCCTTCGTTCACGAAAAACTTGGCCTGCTGCCAGATATTGAAGGAGAACACCGTTCCCAATCCGACGAACCAGCAGGTAAACGCCAGCCAGAATGTCACCCAGCCACGGCGGATTCGAGTCCGCTCCACCAGGTAAGCCACCATCGGCTCCAGCAGCGAGATCGCCGAGCTCCAGGCGGCAATGGCCACCAGGACAAAAAACACCACGCCCATCAGCTGGCCGAACGCCACATTACCAAAGGCAAAAGGCAAACTGACAAACATCAGCCCTGGACCTTCACTCGGGTTCAACCCCGCGGCAAACACGATCGGGAACAGCGCCAGCCCCGCCAGCAGCGAAACGAAGGTATCCAGCAGCGCCACGCCGACAATAGTGCCGGAAATGGACGAATGCTTTGGCATGTAAGCGCCGTAGATCATGATGGAACCGACACCGACGCTCAGGGAAAAGAACGCATGTCCCATGGCCGGCAACAGGCCGTCGAGCAGCTTGTCGGTGCTGAAGTCGAACATGAAATGCACGCCTTCCATGAAATGCCCGGTGGTCAGGCTGTAACCCAGCAGGATCAGCAGCATCACGAACAACAGCGGCATCATGATCCGCAGGCTGCGCTCAAGCCCGGCCACCACGCCCTTGGCGATGACCACCGCCGACAACAGCATGAACAGCGTGTGCCACAGCGTCAGCCGCCAGGGGTCGGCAATCACCGTGCCGAAATAGGTGCCGACCTGATCCGCCGTCACGCCCTGGAAATCACCACGCCCCATATCGATGATGTAGTCCAGCGACCAACCACCCACGACGCTGTAGAAGGAAAGAATCAACAAGGCCGTGATCATCCCGGCGAACGCGCCCCAGGACCACTTGGCCGAATGCCCCGCCTCCAGGGCCAGCGCCTTCAAGGCATTGGCCGGGCTTTGCCGGGCGCGACGGCCGATCAGGGTTTCCGCCAGCATCACCGGCACACCGATCAGCGCGATGCAGGCGAGAAATACCAGGACAAAGGCGCCGCCACCGTAGACGCCGACCATATATGGGAATTTCCAGATACTTCCCAGGCCCACGGCAGAACCAGTCGCAGCGAGTATGAAAACCCAGCGACTGGCCCAGCCGCCGTGGACAGAAACCTTGTCCGTCGACATCAAAAACGCGCCCAACCGAGAAAAAAGAGCGCGCATTGTCCGGGATTCACTCAACCTGCTCAAGCACGCAGCTTCACCGTAGCCGACACGCGTGCAACTGCCTATAATGCCGCCCCTATGGCTAAACAGAAGAAACACCCAACAGGGACCATCGCGCAAAATAAAAAGGCGCGTCACGATTACTTCATCGAACATCGGTTCGAGGCTGGCATGGTCCTGGCCGGCTGGGAAGTAAAGAGTCTGCGTGCGGGCAAGGCACAACTGGTCGACAGTTACGTGCTGCTCAAGGACGGCGAAGCCTGGCTGCTGGGCAGCCACTTCACGCCACTGACCACCGCCAGCACCCATGTGATCGCCGACCCCGTGCGCTCGCGCAAACTGCTGCTCAACAAGCGCGAGCTGGAGAAGCTGTTCGCTGCCGTGCAGCAGAAGGGTTATGCCTGCGTGTGCCTGTCGCTCTACTGGAGCAAGCACATGGTCAAGTGCGAGATCGCACTCGGCAAGGGCAAGAAGGAATACGACAAGCGTCATACCGAACGCGAGCGCGACTCCGATCGTGAGCTGCATCGCGCGGTGCGCAACAAGGGCAAGGAAGAGTAACGCTCTTCTGCCTTGATGCCATGATCGCGAGCCAGCTCGTTCCTACCAGGAGCGAGCTGGCCAGCGATGAATCTCCCAACTAAATCCCCTTGCGCCGCTCCGCCCGAGCCACGCGCTGCACTTCCTGACGCACCTCTTCCAGCACTTCCTGCACATACAGAATGTGCCGGCTGGAGACTTCGCGCGCCTGCTCGGCACGTCCTTCGATAATCGCCTGGTACAGATCGCGGTGCTGGCTGATCAGCATGTCGCGGGTTTCGGTGCGCTGCTTGTACATGCCGCCAATGTTGGTCACCACGTTGCGCTTGAGCAGATCGAACAGCCCGCGAATGGTGTGCAGCAAGACAGCGTTGTGACTGGCCTCGGCAATCGCCAGGTGGAATTGCGCGTCTGCCGCGCCCTCTTCCGCCCGGCTCACATCGCCGGCCCGGGAATAGCAATCCTGCAACTCCTCGAAGGCCGCGGTGAGCCGTTCACGATCCACCTCGGTGGCACGCAATGCCGCGTAATAGGCGCATGAGGCTTCCAGGGTGTGGCGAAATTCCAGCAAGTCACGCTGGGCTTCAGGGTTGCTTTCCAACAACTGCAACAGCGGATCGCTGAAGGTCGAGCCCAGCGACTCCACCACATAGTTGCCGCCACCCTGGCGACTGACCAGCAAGCCCTTGGCCGTGAGTTTCTGGATCGCCTCGCGCAACGACGGTCGCGAGACACCGAACTGTTCCGCCAACGCACGCTCCGCCGGCAGGCGCTCACCGGACTTCAGCGTGCCCTCGAGGATCATCCCCTCGAGCCGCTCGACAATATCGTCAGACAAACGGCGCTGACGAATCTGATCAAACCCCATAACTCACTCTCCACGATCCCGACCGCGCGCCGGGCTCTCTATTCTGGCCTATCGGGGCTGCGCCAGCACCTATCAGAACGCATGTCGGCGAGCGGATCAGATGCCATCTGCACCGCACCTTCGACAAAAGTTTTAGGGCGGCAAATTGACACACCGCTCACAAGGCTTTTACCCTAGCCAACAGCGATTGTAAATTGGTCTTACCAATTAACCAAATACGCTGACCAGTGCCTGACCAACAACAATTAGGGGCCACCCCATATGCAAACCTGGCAACAGCTTTACAGCCCGCTCGGCAGCCTCGGCCTGTCCGCCCTCGCCGCCGTCATCCCGATCGTCTTCTTCTTCCTGGCTCTGGCCGTGTTCCGCCTCAAAGGACACGTTGCCGGCAGCATCACCCTGGCGCTATCGATTCTGGTGGCGATCTTCGCCTTCCAGATGCCCGCCGACATGGCGCTTGCCGCCGCTGGCTATGGATTTGCCTACGGTCTGTGGCCCATCGCCTGGATCATCGTCGCCGCCGTATTCCTCTACAAACTGACGGTCAAGAGCGGCCAGTTCGAGGTCATCCGCAGCTCCGTGCTGTCGATCACCGACGACCAGCGCCTGCAGGTGCTGCTGATCGGTTTCTGCTTCGGGGCCTTTCTCGAAGGTGCCGCCGGGTTCGGTGCGCCGGTCGCCATTACCGCCGCGCTGCTGGTGGGCCTGGGATTCAATCCGCTGTACGCCGCCGGCCTGTGCCTGATCGCCAACACCGCCCCGGTGGCCTTTGGCGCCCTGGGCATCCCGATCATCGTGGCGGGCCAGGTAACCGGCATCGACGCGTTCAAGATCGGCGCCATGACCGGCCGCCAGCTGCCGCTGCTGTCGCTGTTCGTGCCGTTCTGGCTGGTGTTCATGATGGACGGCCTGCGTGGCGTCAAAGAGACCTGGCCCGCGGCGCTGGTGGCCGGCCTGAGCTTTGCCGTGACCCAGTACTTCACCTCGAACTTCATCGGCCCGGAACTGCCGGACATCACCTCGGCCCTGGCCAGCCTGGTTTCCCTGACGCTGTTCCTCAAGGTCTGGCAACCCAAGCGTTCGTTCGCCGCGGCCACTGCCAGCGTCGGCGCCGCTGCCGTGCGCAACGGTGGTTTCGGCCAGCCGCGCACCACCCAGCCTTCGCCCTACAGCTTCGGTGAAATCTTCAAGGCCTGGTCGCCATTCCTGATTCTCACCGTGCTGGTCACTATCTGGACGCTCAAGCCGTTCAAGGCGATGTTCGCCGCCGGCGGCTCGATGTACAGCTGGGTATTCAACTTCGCGATTCCGCACCTGGATCAGCTGGTGATCAAGAGCGCGCCGATCGTCGCCACTCCGACCGCGATTCCGGCGGTGTTCAAGCTCGACCCGATTTCCGCCACCGGCACAGCGATTTTCTTCTCCGCGCTGATCTCGATGCTGGTGCTGAAGATCAATTTCAAAACTGGTCTGACCACTTTGAAAGAGACCTTCTACGAACTCCGCTGGCCGATCCTGTCCATCGGCATGGTGCTGGCCTTCGCCTTTGTCACCAACTACTCCGGCATGTCCTCGACCATGGCCCTGGTGCTGGCCGGCACCGGCGCGGCGTTCCCGTTCTTCTCGCCGTTCCTCGGCTGGTTGGGGGTGTTCCTGACCGGTTCGGACACTTCGTCCAACGCCCTGTTCAGCTCGCTGCAAGCCACCACCGCGCACCAGATCGGCGTCAACGACACCCTGCTGGTAGCGGCCAACACCAGCGGCGGCGTGACCGGCAAGATGATCTCGCCACAATCGATCGCCGTGGCCTGCGCCGCCACCGGCCTGGTAGGCAAGGAATCGGACCTGTTCCGCTTCACCCTCAAGCACAGCCTATTCTTTGCCACCATCGTCGGCCTGATCACCCTGGCCCAGGCCTACTGGTTCACCGGCATGCTGGTGCACTGATCGCGACACCGAAAGAACCGGCGCCGGAGCACCCACCCGGCGCCTGCAACTCACAACCCGGTCTGCAAGGCTGCTGAAAGCTTGCCTCTCTATATTCAGCAGCCGCCGCAGACGGATAACCGGGACCACCCGGAGACACGCCTAATGAGCGAGCTTTTTTACAACGCCGTGCCTAACACGACCCGTGTCGCACCACCCTTGGCCGAACCGCGCCAGTACCCCAGCGAGAAACCGTCGCGGGTCTACCTGTTCGGCACCTGTGTGGTCGACCTGTTCTATCCCGAAGCCGGGATGGATGCGATTCACTTGCTCGAACGCGAAGGCATTCGCGTGGAGTACCCGCAAGGGCAAAGCTGCTGCGGACAACCGGCCTACACCTCGGGTTACACCGAACAGGCGCGCACCGTGGCCCGCTCGCAACTGGCGCTGTTCGCCGGCGACTATCCGGTGGTGGTGCCGTCGGGTTCCTGCGCGGGCATGCTGCGCGAGCACTACGCGGACTTGTTCAAGGACGAGCCGCAGACCTTGAAGCAGGTGCAGGCCCTGGCCGAACGCACCTACGAGCTGGCGGAGTTCCTGTTGCACGTATGCAAGGTGCAGCTCAAGGACAGTGGCGAGCCGATCAAGGTGGCGCTGCACACCTCCTGCTCGGCACGGCGCGAGATGAACACCCACCTGCACGGTCGTGAGCTGCTGGCACAACTGGGCAACGTGGAACGGGTAGAACACGACCACGAAAGCGAATGCTGTGGCTTTGGCGGGACTTTCAGCGTCCGAATGCCGGACATCTCCGGTGCGATGGTCGCGGACAAGACCCGCGCGCTGAAGGAATCCGGCGCCCACCAGGTGCTGAGCGCCGACTGCGGCTGCTTGATGAACATCAACGGTTCGCTGGAGAAACAACGGGAAGCGCTGCGCGGCCAACACCTGGCCAGCTTCCTCTGGCAGCGTACCGGAGGTGCCGCATGAGCGCCCCGGAGCTGATTCCGACCCTGACCGTGTCGGACGATTTTCGCACCCGGGCCCACCAGGCCCTGGGCGACCGACAACTGCGAAACAACTTTCGCAGCGCCATGGATTCCCTCATGGCCAAACGTGCGGCGTCGTTCAGCGATGCCCACGAGCGCGAACACCTGCGGGCCCTGGGCAATGCGATCAAGGCCCGTGCGTTATCCAAGCTGCCCGACCTGCTCGAGCAGCTTGAACAGAACCTGACCCGCAACGGTGTGACAGTGCACTGGGCGGAAACGGTGGACGAGGCCAATGGCATCGTCCTCTCGATCATCCGGGCTCACGAGGCGCGGCAAGTGATCAAGGGCAAATCGATGGTCAGCGAAGAGATGGAGATGAACCATGTCCTCGCTGAACAAGGCATTGAATGCCTTGAGTCGGACATGGGCGAGTTCATCGTCCAGCTCGACCACGAGAAGCCTTCACACATAATCATGCCGGCGATCCACAAGAACGCCGGTCAGGTCGCGTCCTTGTTCCACGACAAACTTGGCGTGGAGTACACCAAGGACGTTGACCAACTCATTCAGATCGGTCGCAGGGTCCTGCGGCAGAAATTCTTCGAAGCGGACATCGGCGTCTCCGGCGTCAACTTCGCCGTGGCCGAGACCGGCACCCTGCTGCTGGTGGAAAACGAAGGCAACGGCCGCATGTCGACCACGGTGCCGCCCGTGCACATCGCCGTCACCGGCATCGAGAAGGTCGTCGAGAACCTGCGTGACGTGGTGCCGCTGCTATCGCTGCTGACCCGCTCGGCGCTGGGCCAGCCGATCACCACCTACGTCAACATGATCTCCGGCCCGCGCAAGGAGCATGAGCTGGACGGCCCGCAGCAAGTGCACCTGGTGCTGCTCGACAACGGTCGCAGCCAGGCCTTCGCCGACAGCGAACTGCGCCAGACCCTGAACTGCATCCGCTGCGGCGCTTGCATGAACCATTGCCCGGTCTACACCCGCATCGGCGGCCACGCCTACGGCGAGGTCTACCCCGGCCCCATCGGCAAGATCATCACCCCGCACATGGTCGGCCTGGCCAAGGTGCCGGACCATCCGAGCGCGTCTTCGCTGTGTGGCGCCTGCGGCGAAGTGTGTCCGGTGAAGATCCCGATCCCGAGCCTGTTGCGTCGCCTGCGCGAAGAGAACGTCAAGGCTCCGGACAGCCCCCATCAGGTGATGCGCGGCCAGGGCAGCAAGTACTCGCGCAAGGAACGTTTTATCTGGAACGCCTGGGCCAGGCTCAACAGTTCGCCGACCTTGTATCGCCTGTTCAGCCTCGCGGCCACCCGCCTGCGCGCGCTGACCCCGAGCAACGTCGGCCCCTGGACGCAAAACCACAGCGCACCGAAACCCGCCGCCCGGTCCTTGCACGACCTGGCCCGCGAGCATCTGGCCAAACAGGGAGAACGTCGATGAGCGCCAAACAGAACATCCTCGGCAAGCTGCGCAGCAGCCTGAGCGGCACCACGCCGATTGTGGATAACTTCGATGAGGCCCTGGTCACCGAGCCTTATACCTATGCACCGGAACAACGCATCCCGCAGCTGCGCAAGCAGATGGAAGCGGTGCACACCGAGATTCATCAGACCACCGCCCAGGACTGGCCGGCGCTGCTCGCCCACCTGCTGGGCGAACGCCAGTTGCCGAGCCTGCTGATCGCACCGACCACGCCCCACGGCCAGCGCGTCAGCCAATACTGGGCCGAGCATCCCGGGTTGCCGACGTTGAAGGCCTACGATCGGCCCGTCGAGGAATGGAAAGCCGAGCTGTTCAACGATACCCCGGCCAGCCTCACCACCACCCTCGGCGCCATCGCCGCCACCGGCAGCCTGATCCTCTGGCCGACCCGCGAAGAACCGCGGCTGATGAGCCTGGTGCCGCCGGTGCATTTCGCCCTGCTCAAGGCCAGCGAGATCCGCGACAACTTCTATCAGGTCCAGCAGGAATACGCCTGGGCCCAGGGCATGCCGACCAACGCGCTGCTGGTGTCCGGCCCGTCGAAGACCGCCGATATCGAGCAGGTCCTGGCCTACGGTGCCCACGGCCCGAAAGACCTGGTGGTGCTGATCCTGGAGGACCAATGAGTCTACCGGCGGCTTTTCTGCGTGATGCCCAACAACTGATCCCCCAGGAGCGGCGTTTCGACGATCCGCTCTCCACCCTGGCCTTCGGCACCGATGCGAGTTTTTATCGGCTGATTCCGCAACTGGTGATCCGCGTCGAGTCCGAAGACGAAGTGGTGGCCCTGCTCAAGCTGGCCCAGCGCGACCGCGTACCGGTGACCTTCCGCGCCGCCGGCACCAGCCTGTCGGGGCAGGCCATCAGCGATTCGGTGCTGCTGGTGCTCGGCGATAACTGGAATGCCCGCGAGATCCGCGACCAGGGCCAGCAGATCCGCCTGCAACCGGGGGTGATCGGCGCCCAGGCCAACACCTGGCTGGCGCCATTCGGACGTAAGATCGGCCCCGACCCAGCCTCGATCAACGCCTGCAAGATCGGCGGCATCGTCGCCAACAATGCCAGCGGCATGTGCTGCGGCACCGCGCAAAACACCTACCACACCCTGGCCGGCCTGCGCCTGGTACTGGCCGACGGCACTCGCCTGGACACCGAAGACGCCGCCAGCGTCGCGGCGTTTCGCAGCAGCCATGGCGAGCTGCTCGAACGCCTGGCCAGCCTCGGCCGCGAGACCCGCGCCAACAGTGAACTGGCGGCGAAGATCCGCCACAAGTACCGGCTGAAAAACACCACCGGCCTGTCGCTCAATGCCCTGGTGGATTTCGATGAGCCGCTGGACATCCTCAGCCACCTGCTGGTGGGCTCCGAAGGCACCCTGGGTTTTATCAGCGCGGTGACCTACGACACGGTGATCGACCACCCGCACAAAGCCTCGGCGCTGATCGTCTTCCCGGATGTGGAAACCTGCTGCAACGCGGTAACCGTGCTGAAAAACCAGCCCGTTTCCGCCGTGGAACTGCTGGACCGCCGCAGCCTGCGTTCGGTGCAGGACAAACCCGGGATGCCGGCCTTCGTCCAGCAACTGTCCGCCAATGCCTGCGCGCTGCTGATCGAGTCCCGCGCGGCATCTTCCGCGCTGCTGCAGGAACAACTGGCGCAGATCATGGCGTCCCTCGCCTCCTTCCCGGTGGAGAAGCAGGTCGACTTCACCGAAGACCCGAAGGAAAACGCCAAGCTCTGGGCGATCCGCAAAGACACCTTCCCCGCCGTCGGCGCGGTGCGCAAGACCGGCACCACGGTGATCATCGAAGACGTGACCTTCCCGGTGGAACAGCTGGCCATCGGCGTCAATCGCCTGATCGCGCTGTTCGACAAACACCGCTACGACGAGGCAATCCTGTTCGGCCATGCGCTGGAGGGCAACCTGCATTTCGTCTTCACCCAGGGCTTCAACAGCGCCGAGGAGGTCGCGCGCTACCAGGCCTTCATGGATGACGTGGCGCAACTGGTGGCGGTGGAGTTCGGCGGCTCGCTCAAGGCCGAACACGGCACCGGGCGCAATATGGCGCCCTTCGTCGAACTGGAATGGGGCGGCGATGCCTACCAGTTGATGTGGCAACTCAAGCGCCTGCTCGACCCCAACGGCATCCTCAACCCGGACGTGGTGCTCAGCGAAGACCCGCAGATCCACCTCAAGCACCTCAAGCCGCTGCCGGCGGCCGACGAGATTGTGGATAAGTGCATCGAATGCGGCTTCTGCGAACCGGTGTGCCCGTCCAAGGGGCTGACCCTGAGCCCGCGCCAGCGCATCGTGATCTGGCGCGACATTCAGGCCCGCAAGCGCGCCGGTATCGACACCACGGAACTGGAAGCGGCCTATCAATACCAGGGCATCGACACCTGCGCCGCCACCGGCCTGTGCGCCCAGCGTTGCCCGGTGGGCATCAATACCGGCGAGCTGGTGAAAAAGCTGCGCAGCCAGCACGCCACGCACGCCAAGGCGGCCGATTGGCTTGGCTCGCATTTCGCCGCCACCTTGCAAGGCGCGCGGTTCACCCTGCACGTGGCCAACGGCGCGCGGATGCTGCTGGGGGCGCCACGCCTGGCCAGGGTTTCCGCAGCGCTGAGCAAACTGTCCAAGGGCCAGGTGCCGCAATGGACCAGCGCCATGCCGCAGCCGGAACGGGCCATTCGCTTCAGCCCGGCGGTCAGCGACCAGCGGCCACGGGTGGTCTACCTGGCGGCCTGTGTGTCGCGGGTCATGGGCCCGGCGGCCGGGGACAAAGAGCAAAGCTCGCTCTACGACAAGACCCGCGGCCTGCTGGAAAAAGCCGGTTACCAGGTGGTGATCCCGGACAACGTCGAAAGCCTGTGCTGCGGCCAGCCATTCGCCTCCAAGGGTTACGCGGAACAGGCCGAGCACAAGCGCCAGGAACTGATCGGCGCCCTGCTCCACGCCAGCCGCGGTGGCCTCGACCCGATCTACTGCGACACCAGCCCCTGCACCCTGCGTCTGGTGCAGGACCTGGGCGACGTGCGCCTGGACCTGTACGACCCGGTGCGCTTCATCCGCACCCACCTGATGGACAAGCTCGAGTTCACCCCTCAGGAAGCACCGGTCGCCGTGCACGTCACCTGCAGCACCCAGCACCTGGGCGAAAGCCAGGCGCTGATCGACCTGGCACGGCGTTGCAGCAACAATGTGGTGATCCCGGAAGGCATCCATTGCTGCGGCTTCGCCGGCGATAAAGGGTTCACCACACCAGAGCTCAACGCTCACTCCCTGCGTAGTCTCAAGGACGCGGTGCAGTACTGCAGCGAAGGCATCTCCACCAGCCGCACCTGTGAAATCGGTCTGAGCCAGCATGGCGGGATCGATTATCACGGGCTGGTGTACCTTGTGGACCGGGTGACCCAGGCCCGGCAAAGCTGATCGGTATGCGCCCACTGTAGGAGCGAAGCTTGCTCGCGATGAACTGGAGAGCACTGCGGTTAGCCAGTGAGTGGGCGATACCGTTAACGACCATGACGAGCTCCTACAGGTTTCTTGCACCCGCAGGCTCAGTGGTCGCGACCCTGGGCAGAAAAATAGAACCCTGTCGAACCACCGCAGTCCACAGATCAAGCTCCCGAAAACGGGAGCTTCCTGAAATCTCGGCAGTTCGTACTGATGGCCAGCAGCGCCTGGCACTTCAGTTCAAGGAGACGCCCATGAAACGCTCTGTACTGTTAGGCCTGTTCGTCACCGCTTCGGTCCTGGCTTCCCCCAGCTTCGCCGGGAACCAGGAAGACCTGTGCCAGGTGAACCTGCAAACCATCCGTGATGCACGGACCACCATCCAGGCCGCGGACCTGCAGGCCAACATCGACGCCACCGTGCAACAAGCCCAGGCGGCCCAGGCGAAAAACACCGAGGAAGGCACCAAGGAATGCATCGCCCTGACCACCCGCGCGATCCAGAGCATCCAGAACAGCGCCAAGGGTGAAGGCGGCGGCTAACGGGCCCCGCCTTCGGGATGGCCTTGCGGGCCATTTTGGCGTAGACTGTACAAACCTGCTGGTAATGCACAGCAGGTTCGGGGCCGTTTAGGATTCGACGCCGGTTGCGAAACTTTAGGTGCATGCCGAGTTGGTAACAGAACTCGTAAATCCACTGTTGCAACTTCCTATAGTTGCCAATGACGAAACCTACGGGGAATACGCTCTCGCTGCGTAAGCGGCGCTAGCCTTCCTTCTGGTACCTTCGGGTCCAGCAATCATCAGGGGATGTCTGTAAACCCGAAATGATTGTCATACAGAACAGAATCGCCGTGCAGTACGTTGTGGACGAAGCGGCTAAAACTTACACAACTCGCCCAAAGCACCCTGCCCGTCGGGTCGCTGAGGGTTAACTCAATAGACACGGCTACGCATGTAGTACCGACAGCGGAGTACTGGCGGACGGGGGTTCAAATCCCCCCGGCTCCACCAAACGAAGCACCAACAAAGCCCGCCTTGTGTGGGCTTTGTTGTTTCTGGCCTTAACGTTCCGCCACCATCGCCCACCGCCCCCTCCCCGCACTCACAGTGCCGAGCCTTCCTTCCCCTGAAGCAGCGTTAAGTCTCTTTCTATTGTGCGAATTTTCCTAGAAACTTCCAGCCGCTTGCGCCTACCGCCCTGCACTGGCTAGCCTCGATTCGTCACTGCAAATTCAGTGACCGGGTTTAGCAGCTCGACGTGTAACTAGGCGCATGGCGCCCCCATTACGTGGCGCTTTTTTTGGCTCCGCTTTATGGCGGCCGTGCGCAGGGCACCTTCGGGTGCGCCGGGGTCCTAGTCACCGGTCTGCTAACCTGCGAACGGCCGCCACCCTATCGTTTAGCAGCGACGGTGATGGCTCCTATCTCTGTACTAGGAGTTACACCATGAAAAAGCTCGTCCCCGATCCTCCCCGCACTGCTACCCAGTGCGTCAGAAACCTCGAACACGATTTGGCCAATCAGCACATCCGGCAGAAACTGTCAGTTCAGCCTGCTGATGTGTCTCTGATTCAGTCGCTCAAAAAAACCGTCAGTATCCCGGTGAGCCGCGACTCCTTGTTCTCGGTCCGGGAAGGCATCAACGCCGAAGAAGCCCTGCTCCATGTCTCCCTGCTGCTGAAAAGCGCCGAGGAGGTTTCCGATGAAATCACTGAGCGCGGCAGTGGCATCGAGCGCGGTTTGATCTGGTCCCTGGTGCACTCGGTGGAGATGGCACGGGCCGTGGTAGACGCCTTGCTCGATGGCAGTCGCCACACGCCATCGCTGAAGTAGAACACCCCGCGAACGCACGGCGCGGCAGCATGACCTGCCGCGCTGTTCCTTAATGACATCACCTGCGCATGTGGAAAACAGACACGGCCTGAACGAGCCTGGAATGCTGGCCGCATTCGAATTCAACGCACCCGCCAAACACTCAAAAAAGCATCTCCAAATCCACCCCCTCCGCCATCGCCTTATTCCCCGCATCCCCCGGATGCAGGTGATCGCCCGAATCGATCAACGGCAACAACCGGGTCGGATGCTGTGGATCGCGGGTCAGTTGGTCAAAGTCGATCACCGCATCAAATGCCCGGCTGCTGCGTATCCATTGGTTGAGCGCCTGGCGCAGTTGTTCCTTTTGCGGGCTGTGGTAGCGCTCGATGATGCTGCCTTCCAGGGCGCCTTCGAAGGGCAGCAGTGTGGTGCCGATGATGCGCAGGTTGTGGCGATGCGCCTGGTCGATCAGTTGTCGATAACCGGCGATTAGCTTGTCCAGTGCAGGCAAGGGTGCGTTCGGCGCGAAGGCGGTGCCGGGCCAGCTGATGTCATTGATCCCCAGCATCAGCACCACGCTTTTCACCCCGGGTTTGCTCAGCACGTCGCGTTCGAAACGTGCCCGTGCGCTGGCGCCCATACCATCTTCGAGCAGGCGCGCGCCGGATATGCCGCCGTTGAGCACGGCGATGTTTTCGGCGGCCAGGCGTTGGGCGAGGAAGTCGGGCCAGCGGCGGTTGCTGTCCAGGGTCGAGCCGTTGCCGTCGGTAATGGAGTCGCCGAGCACCACTAGCGCCCGGCTGTCGGGCGCGGCATCCACCAGGATGTCGCTGAGGAACAGCCGCGCTTCCACTTGCCGCTCACCCGCTAACTGCTGAGTGTCGACGTGATTGCCCGCAGCGATAAACGCGGTTTGCTTGCCGTCCCAGTGGAAGGTGGTCAGCGGCGTGGGCTGTGGCAGGTACAGCGAGACAACCAGCTCACCAAGGGCCGGCACCGCCAGCGCCACCGGGTCGCTGGTGCGGGTTTCGCCCGGCGCGATGCTGACCTGTTCCTCACCGCCAAACGTCAGGACTTGTCCGGAGCCTGCACGAACGGACTCAGTCTCCTCCACGGCCGCGACCCGCGCCGCGCCGATCAGCAGCGGCTGCTGGCCGTATTCGTTGGACACCACCACCCGTACCCGGCTGCCACCGACGCTGACGCGCAGCTTCTGCTGGACGGTGCTGTCGGCCAGGGTTGCGGGAATCCGCGTGGGCAGCGGCAGCTCGTTGCCCCAGGTCGGTTGCGGGCTGGCCATCCAGGTGGTGAGCCAGTTGTCCTGGGCCAGGGCAGGACCTGCGGTAAGCAGGGCCGTGACTATCAGCGGCAGGGAAAATCTTGAGTGCAGGGCTTTCATCCGGGTAGCTCCTTGAGGCCGTAAGGCTGAGGCGAGCCAGATTGCTCCATTCGAAATAACCGTGATAGAAGGCATAACTTCATATAGCCCATTCCGATATCGAATACCCATGGACAGTCTCAAAGCGATGCATTGCTTCGTCCGCGCCGTCGAGCTGGGCAGCCTGTCGTCGGCCGCCCGGGAGCTGGGCAGCACGCAGCCCACCGTCAGCAAGCTGGTGGCGGCCCTGGAACAGCAGTTGGGCACCCGCCTGCTCACCCGCGGCACCAGCGGGCTGACGCCCACTGAACAGGGCAAGCGTTTCTACGAGCGGGCGAAAGCGGTGCTGGAGGAATACACCGAGGCGGTGACCGAGGTGCGCGGCCTGACCGAGCGCCCCGAGGGCGTGCTGCGGGTCAATGTGCCGGTGAGCCTGGGGGTGCTGCACCTCAATGCCTTGCTGCTGGCGTTCATGGCGCAATACCCGGACATCGAGGTGGAGCTGATCTTCAATGATCGCTTCGTCGACCTCACCGAGGAAAACGTCGACCTGGCCCTGCGCCTGGGCGGGGACCTGCCGCCAAACGCCATCGCCCGGCGCATCGCGACGTCGCCGCGCTACCTGGTGGCGGCCCCGGAGTACCTGCGCCAGCATGCGCCCTTGAACAGCCCGGCCGACCTGGGCGCACACAACTTCCTGCGCTTCGCCTGGCTGGCGGCGGGCGACCGCCTGGAGCTGAGCGGCCCGAGCGGCGAGAAGGTCGGCGTCACCCCCCAAGGGCGCTACCGGAGCAACAGCTCGTTGGCCATCCGCGACGGCGTGCTGCAGGGCGCCGGGCTCTGCGTCACCCCGGCCTGGCTGGTCAGCGACCTGCTGGACAGCGGGCAACTGGTGCGGGTCCTGCCCGACTGGAGCGGGCCAGCCAACGAGGCGTTCCTGATCTACCCCGAGCGCCGCTACCGGCCCCTGCGCGTGCGTTTGCTCATGGAGTACCTGGCCGAGCGAGTGGCGCGGTTGCCGGGCTTCATTCCCTGAACCCAGGGCCAGCGCGTTGCCTGCCATGGCCACGATCAATGGCCATTACGATCCCCTTTTGGCCAACCCCGTGCTGTGAATCCCAGGGGCCGTCGGCAAGAATCGAACCCAAACCACCGACTCGAGTGACCTACGCTGTCACCAGAACCGCCCTTGTGAACCTTGACCCTCTTTGTCCTTTGCCTTTCAAGGACCGCCTGCCGCGTACAGAACATAAAAACCATCGCCACGCTGGGGAAACCATTCATGGCCACTATGAAACGCATACTGAGTGCCACCGTTTGTGGGCTGTCGCTGCTGGCCGGCGCGGCACAGGCCGAGCAGCGTGAGCTGCGGGTGTACAACTGGGCCGACTACATCCTGCCGTCGGTGCCCAAGGACTTCGCCAAGAACAGCGGCATCAAGGTCACCTGGGACACCTTCGATACCAACGAATCCCTCGAAGCCAAGCTGCTGACCGGCAACTCGGGCTATGACCTGGTGGTGCCGTCGAACCAGTTCCTCGACACCCAGATCAAGGCCGGGGTGTTCCAGAAGCTCGACAAGTCCAAGCTGCCCAACTGGAAGCACCAGGACCCCGAGCTGCTCAAGCTGCTGGACCGCAACGACCCAGGCAACCAGTACGGCGTGCCCTACATGTACGGCACGGTGCTGATCGGCTTCAACCCTGCCAAGGTCAAGGCCGCGCTGGGCGACAACGCGCCGGTGGACAGCTGGGACCTGGTGTTCAAGCCGGAGAACATGGAGAAGCTCAAATCCTGCGGCGTGGCCATGCTCGACTCGCCGTCGGAAATCCTGCCGCTGGCCCTGCATTACCTGGGGCTGGACCCCAACAGCCAGAACCCGCAGGACTATGAAAAAGCCAAGGATCTGATGCTGAAGATCCGCCCCTACGTCACCTACTTCAACTCGGCCAAATACATGACCGATATCGCCAATGGCGACATCTGCGTGGCCATCGGTTACTCCGGCAGCTTCTACCAGTTCGGCAATCGCGCCAAAGAGGCCGGCAACGGCGTGGTGGTGGACTGGCGCCTGCCCAAGGAAGGCGCGCCGATCTGGTTCGACACCTTCGCCATTCCCAAGAGCGCGAAGAATGTCGCCGAGGCCCATGAGTTCCTCAACACCCTGCTGGACCCGAAAGTCATCGCGCCCATCAGTGATTTCCTCGGTTACCCCAACGCCAACAAGGATTCGATTGCGTTGATCAACAAGGAGATCACCGGCAATACCGACCTGACGCCAACCCCCGAAGCCCTGAAAAAACTCTATGTGGTGCAACCGCTGCCGCAAAAACTGGAGCGCGTGCGCACCCGGGTCTGGACCAGCATCAAGTCGGATAAATAATCCGCCCTCAGGCAGCCCCGCCCTGGGGCTGCCAGGCCTTCACTTCAGCTCGAACACCAGGCAGGGATTGTCATTCAAGCGCCCCTCGAACACCGGGATCGCCTGCTCCAGCGCAGTTCCCGCTAGCAATGCCCGATCCTTGCGCGCCAGGATCACCCAGGCCGGACGCGGCAGCGACGCCAGTGGCGACAGGTCGTCCTTGCCGATAAACCGCGGTTGCTCGTCGTGGTCCAGGTTCATCATGTAGCGCACCGCCCAGGTGTCTTTGCCCAGGTTGAGAAACACCAGGGTGCCGCGGTCCTCCCCACGCAGCTGCTCGACCTGCCCGACAAAACCCCGGGTGGCGAATTGCAGGTCCTTGGCCGGCTCGATCACCTTCACCAGCAGCCACCACTGCGCCGCCAGGGCCAACAAGCTGAGCAGCACCAGGCGCCGCCCCGGCGCATTGCGAGTGGTTTGCCAGACATGCAGCGCCAGCACCTGCAGGCCGAAAAACACCGCCATCATCAGCGGCAATGACAGCGCCGGCCAATAACCGTGCTTCTGCCAACTGTGCCGGCAGACCAGCAGCAGCACGGCGCACAAGCCCGGCAACAGCACCACCAGGCCGAGATAAAACCAGCGCACCCTGAGCAGCCAGCGCTGCGGATGGAGCAGGCCATAAGCCGCGACCGCCGCGAACATCGGCACCATGGGCAGGATGTAATAGGCACGCTTGAAGTGCGGCACCGACAAGCCGAGCAGGATCATCAGTCCGCAGGCGCCCAAGCGCACCAGCAGTTGCAGCTGATCGTCCGCATGCCGCGCGACCCATTGCCGACGCAGCACGAACAGCGTCGCCAGCGCCAGCGGCACCACCGGGAAGTACCGGTAGAGGCTGAGCTGAAAGTAGAAATACAGCGGCTCGCCGCTTTCATCGAGGCGCCCGCCGACCTGCATCTGGTAGACCTGTCGGGCGAAGGCTTCGCCGCCACTGAACTGCGCCAGTTGCATCAACGCCCACCAGCAGGCGGCCAGCAGGATCAGGCCGATCAGCCCATGGGCGAGTACCTTGCTCAACAGTCGCCAGCCGTCGCCCGGTGCCCGGCAAATACTCAATGCCCAGTAGCTGCAGGCCACGCCGCAGACCTCGATCAGCCCCAAGGGGCCGCGGATCGCGAAGGCAATGACGAACAGCGGAAAAATCGCGTACTGGCGCCATTTAGAACCCAGCTGCTCGCCGCTGTGCAACAGGTAAAAACAGCCCAGGCACAGCAACGAGACCATCTGGTCCAGGCATACCGAGCGCGACTTCTCCAGCCACTGGGTGGTCAGCGCCGTGAGCAGCACCGCCAGCAATGCCCAGGTGCGATCGAGCGGCGCCAGCAGGCGATACAGCAACGCCAGCACCCCGGCCGAGGCCAGCGCCGTGGGCAGGATATTGGCCAATTCGTTAGGGGCGCCGAACAGCTGGGCAAAGCCATAGCTGAATAAGGTGGCGGTACCCGGATAGTCCGGGTAAGGCTCGCCGTAGGTGGTGGGAAACAGGCTCGCGCCGTGGCGGAACATCTCCTGCAGGAACAACCACCAGCGCCCGTCGAAGCCTTGCGCTGGCTGGTCCCAGATGCCGAAAGTGAACAGGAACAAAGCGAGCAGAAAGACGCCCAACATCTCGATGCGAATGCGGTGGTGGTCCATGGATTATCCGTCAGAGGGTGCGTTGCCCGAAGGCTTGGGCATGCCGGCTGCCATGTTGCAGCCGCAGGCCCTGAACCATCCCTGAACAGGCCGCAAAAAATCCCGGCCCTTCCATCAGCCTTACTCGCAAAGACAAGCTGGCGTCCCACTCCCTCCTGATCGCTCAGCCTGGCGTACTCAGTCCTCCTGCCGCAGAAATGGCAGCAGATGAGCAATAAAGGCCTCGGGTGCCTCCTCGGCAATGAAGTGGCCACACCCCGGCACTATCGCCCCCTGAAGTCTCAGGGCATTGCCCTTCATCGTCAGCAACGGCGCATCGTTAGTGGCATGTTCGGCGCCAATCGCCAGGACCGGCATTGCCAGTGGGCGGCTGGCACGCTCGCGGTTCTGCCGGATGCTCTCGGGGATGGCCCGGTAATAGGCGAACCCGCCCCGCAGCCCACCGGGCACCGAGTAGGCTTTGACATAGGTCTGGACCGCGACCCGCTCCTGATGCACCGACCACTTTTCGAACATGTAAGCCAGGTACTGCGCCTCACGCCCGGCGATCAGCATCTCCGGCAGGTCCTGCAACTGGTTGAACATGAAGTGCCAGAGAAAGATGTTCTGCCCCGCAGGCGCGAAGATCGACGGCGCCTCGGCCAGGCCGGGAATCACCGCCTCCGTCAGGGCCAGTTTCTCCACCGCCTGCGGATAGTCGCAGGCCAGGGCATAGGCCACCCACATGCCGACATCGTGCCCCACCACCGAGTATTGGCTGTAACCCAGCGCCAGCATCAAGGCCTGCAGGCGAGACGCCGTGGTGCCGGTGTCATAGCCCTGCTCAGGGCGATCGGACAAGCCCATGCCGGGCAGGTCCACCGCAATCGCCCGGTAACCCTGCCCGGCCAGCGCCTGCATGACATGGCGCCAGGTGAACCAGGTTTGCGGCCACCCGGGGATCAACAGCACAGGCTTGCCCTGGCCCTCACTGACATAGTGAATGCGCCCGCCGTCCACCTGTACGTAGCCATGGCGGTAGTCACGCCCGGCAAAAGCCTGCTGCTCGAAAAGATCCATGCTCAGCGTCCTTGATGGGAGGGCTGGGCAATGCCCAGCAGTCGGTTGATCTGGGCCTGGTCCAGCGGCGCGCCGGCGAAGTCGTCGAAGACTTTGTCCGTCACCTGGATGATGTGCTCATTGATAAAGGCCACGCCTTCGCGCGCGCCCTGCTCCTGGTCTTTCAGGCAGCACTCCCATTCCAGGGTCGCCCAGCCGGCATAGTCATAAAGCGCCAGCTTGGAAAAGATCCCCTTGAAATCCACCTGCCCATCGCCCAGCGACCGGAACCGCCCGGCCCGCTCGGCCCAGGGCTGATAACCGCCGTAAATGCCCTGGCGGCCGGTGGGATTGAACTCGGCGTCCTTCACATGAAACATGCGAATGAACTCGTGGTAGATATCCAGGTAGTCCAGGTAATTGAGTTGCTGCAGGACGAAATGGCTGGGGTCGAAGAGCATCTTGCAGCGCGGGTGGTTGCCGACCCGCTCCAGGAACATCTCGAAGCTCACACCGTCATGCAAGTCCTCGCCCGGGTGGATCTCGTAGCACAGGTTCACCCCCTGCTCGTCACAGGCGTCGAGAATCGGCAGCCAGCGCTTGGCCAGCTCATTGAACGCCGAGTCGACCAGGCCTTCCGGGCGCTGTGGAAAGGGAAAGAAATAGGGCCAGGCGAACGAGCCGGAAAAGCTCCCCATATCGCTGAGCCCCAACCGGCGCGAAGCCTTGGCGGACAGTTTCAGCTGTTCGAGGGCCCACTGGGTCCTGGCGCCACTGTCGCCCCGCAGAGCCGCCGGGGCGAAGCCATCGCACAGGCTGTCGTAGGCGGGATGCACGGCCACCAACTGGCCGAACAGGTGGGTGGTCAGTTCGCTGATCACCAGCCCGTGTTCGGCCAGGGTGCCGCTGACCTCATCGCAATAATCCTGGCTGCTGGCCGCCAGGCGGACATCGAACAGCCGCTCATCCCAGGCCGGTACTTGCAGCGCCTTGAACCCCAGCCCCGCCGCCCAGGCGGCAATGGCGGGCAGGGTATTGAATGGCGGTGCCGCATCACTGAATTGAGCCAGGTGCAGGCTCGGTCCCTTGAGGGTTTTCATGGTTCACGCCCTATTGTTTGTCGGTCGACAAACAATAGGGCTCCCCTCGACACCCCGTCAATACGATGGCTTGATTTTTTTGTCGATCGACCAATAATTGGCAGCACTCCCTTTGCATCGAGAACTGGACATGGCTGGCAGACCCCGCGAATTCGACCGAAAGCAGGCCCTGTACAAGGCGCGTGATGTGTTCTGGCAGCGCGGCTTCGAGGCCACGTCCATGTCCGATCTGGTGGACGCGCTGGGCATTGCCTCGGCGCGCATCTATGCGGCCTTTGGCTCCAAGGAAGCGTTGTTTCGCGAAGCCATCGAAGTCTACGAGTCGGGCGACGGCGCCTTTGCCGACGCGGCCCTGGGCGACGACATCAGCGCCCGCGATGCCATCGAACGCATGCTCAGGGAAGCCGTCGAACTCTATACCCAGCCCGACCGGCCACTGGGCTGCATGGTGGTGTCCTCCGCCACCAATTGCTCGGCGGACAACGACGGCATCAGAGAATGGCTGGCCGAACACCGCCGCGACAGGACCCGCTCCATCATCGAGCGCCTGGAACAGGCCGTGCGCTCTGGCGAGCTGCCCAAGCGCACCGACGTGATGTCCCTCGGGGACTGCTATGCCACGGTGCTGCATGGG
The DNA here is from genome assembly GCF_017351415.1 of Pseudomonas sp. FW305-25. Classification (NCBI taxonomy): domain Bacteria; kingdom Pseudomonadati; phylum Pseudomonadota; class Gammaproteobacteria; order Pseudomonadales; family Pseudomonadaceae; genus Pseudomonas; species Pseudomonas sp. FW305-25. The sequence continues at coordinate 285,215 of NZ_JACNDE010000003.1, forward strand.
CTGTCGGTGCAGGCCCGGGACGGCATCGGCAGGTCGCGCCTATTGGCGATGATTCCCATGGCCATGGCGGCCTTCGATGCGCAAACCGAAGCGGCCACTTAACACTTGCGAGCAGCCAATCGCGGACAAAAAAACGGCCCGGCGGGATCACCGCCAGGCCGTATTCGAGTCATTGCGCGAGTTACAGAAAGACCGCCGAGAGCATGCCCAGCGCGCCCAGGCAACAGCCGATCAGCGTGCCGCGTCCCGGCGACTCACGGAACACCGACCAGATCACCAGCGGTTCGAGCAGCAACAGCGAGGTCACCGACACCACCGTGATCATCCAGATATCGCCGACCGCCAAATAGCCCAGCCAATAGGCGCCAATCAGGCAGATACCGGCGAAACACATGATCAGTACAGGCAACGCCAGGTCCGGCCATGACGTGTTGCCCGTATGCGCCAGGCGGGCGGCAACCACTTCGCTGTAGATCGCGCAGAACTCGCCCAGCACCATCAGCCCTACAGCAGAAACTCCGAGTAATTCTTTGGACATATGACAAACCCCTTGGTATTGAGAGCCAGATTTTTCAGCTCCCAGGCAGCAATGGCTCCGCTGACGGAACCGCCATGACGATGCCGAGGGGTTTGCTCTAATTCAGTGACCGTGAGGAACCTGAACATGTCCATCTCCTGCGTGGTGGGTGGTACGGGCGCCCGCGAACGCCATGGACGATTGCGAGCCGCTCTCTGTATAGGGTATTTCCGGGGTGGTCGACACGCGTTTTTTGTAGAGTTTGTGTGTGTTGTCGCGATGACACCCCGGCAAGCCTTTGTCCTCCTTATTCGAGATGCATCCATGGCCCTCCTTGAACTCCACAGCGCCCGCCTCGACCTGGTGGTGCTGGCCCCGGCCCAGGCCGAACTCGAAAGCGCCTACCACCTGGACAACCAGCAGCACCTGGCGCCCTGGTCGCCGTTACGACCTGCCCACTACTACAAGCCCGAACAGGTACGCCTGCGCCTGGAACAGCAGGCGGTCGCCTATGGTTTTGGCAATGCCGTGCATTTCGCCCTGCTGGAAAAGGCCAGCGGCCAGATGATCGGCACGTGCAATTTCACCGGGATCATGCGCGGGGCGTTCCAGGCCTGTTACCTGGGTTATTCCCTTGCCGCGGCCCATCAGGGCCGGGGATTGATGCACGAGGCGCTGCAGACCGCCATCGGCCATATGTTCGACGAGCTGAAGCTGCACCGGATCATGGCCAACTACATCCCCGACAACCAGCGCAGTGCCGCGTTGCTGGAACGCCTGGGGTTCGAGCGCGAAGGTTATGCCAGGGCCTACCTGCAAATCGCCGGGCGCTGGCAGGATCATGTGCTCACCGCGCGGGTCAACGACGCCCTGGTGTGACTGGCGCTACTCGGCCCGGAAGTTCCAGACGATCTCCACCACCCGCACCGCCAATATCAGGTACACCAGGAACAGCGCGACCTGCAGCAGCCGGTGATAGGGCAGCCTGGCCAAGCGGCGTAGGCCGTCGCTGACATTGAGCAGCATCAGCAGCGCCGACACCCCGATCAGCCCCCAGCCGGTCAGGCCGGAGCCGAACAGGCCCAGGAACAGGTGGTGGTCGCTGTGCAGCGCATTGGTCCCGGCGGCGAACAGCAAGGCGCAGACCAGCAGGTTCTTGACGTTGTCGAAGACCCGCGTGTTCAGGTCGCCGTCCAGCAGGTCCAGATACTTTCGCCACAGTTTGCGCATGTTCAAGGCACCTGTTCAGCCGCAGGAAAGAAAGACGCCCAGGGCGTTTTCAAAGATCAATCACCCGCCGGGCGCACCTCCCAGCGTAGTGACGATTGCCACAACCTGCTTGCGCTCCGCGGCCGGCCTCAGACCCGCAGGCGCACGGTCTCGAACAGTGCCCGGTCCTCTTTGCGCGCCGAGCGCGCATGTCGGCGGATCACCTGCAGCAGGCAATCGGTGAAACACAGCGCCGGGTTGCTCAGGGCGACGTTGCAGCGGGTGACGATACTCAGGTGCCGGGGTTCGAACTGCTCCTCCAGTTGCAACGACACCAGGCGCCCGAGGAATGGCGGGGCGGTGCTCATGATGGTCGGACCCCAGGTACACATGTCGGCGTGCTCGACCATCATTTGCAGGATCGCCAGGGAATGGGCGCGGACGATGCGGCGTTCGTCGATCTGCGCGCCGTGGCGCCAGAACAGGTCCTGCATCAGCGCGTCGTGGCCATCCGGGGCGTAGTTCAGGGTCCATTGCTGATCGAGCAGTTCATGGATCGAGCGGGCGTCCTGCCGGGCATGGCCCTGGCGCACCAGCACCGAGGTCTGATAGTCCAGCAGGGTCTCGCAGGAAAAGTCCTGGGGCGCCTGGGACGGGTGCAACTGGCCGATGGCGAAGTCCATGCTGCCGTCGCGCAGCAGCGGCTGGGCCACCGCCATCAGGCTTTCGAACAGCTCCAGGCGCACCTGCGGCATGCGCTGGCGAAACTCCAGCACCACCTCGGGCAGCAGGGTCAGGGCGATCCACGGCGTGACCCCGACACACAGGCGGCCGCTGTTCTTGCCGCGCAACTGGTCCAGTTCGGCCTGGGCATGCTCCAGTTGCTTGAGCACCAGCCGGGCGTGGGTCAGCAGCACCTTGCCGTACTCGGTGAAGTTCAGGCCGCTGGGGGTGCGGACGAACAGCGGCAGCTGCTGGGCGGTTTCCAGCTCGCGCAGCGCCTTGGTCACGGCCGCCTGGGACAGGTTCAGCGAACGCGCGGCGCCGCGGATGCTGCCGGTCTCGGCGCTGGCGATCAAGGCTTGGAGTTGATGCAATTTCATCGGCGTGCCCAGGTGACAACTTCAGGTTGTCATCATAACCAAACTGAGCCTCCCCGACAGGCCGCCCGATGCCTAAGATCAGCCCGACAGCGCCTCGACGATTCGCCCGACGGGTCCGAGCTGGCGAGCGACCCTGGCCGAGGAGCCCCACCATGAACGCCCGTTACGTGCTACCCGAGATAGCCGAGCAGCAGGACGCGATGATCGCCCTGCGCCGCAGGATCCACGCCCATCCCGAACTGGGTTTCGAAGAGTTCGTCACCAGCGAACTGGTGGCCGGGCAACTGCGCGAATGGGGTTATGAAGTCAGCACCGGCGTCGGCCGCACCGGCGTGGTGGCCACCCTGAAGAATGGCCAGGGCCGCGCGCTTGGCCTGCGGGCCGACATGGACGCCCTGCCGATCCAGGAAACCAGCGGCGTGCCCCATGCCAGCCGGATCGACGGGGTGATGCATGCCTGCGGCCACGACGGGCATACCGCCACCCTGCTGGCGGCGGCGCACTACCTGGCGCGCTCGCGCAACTTCAACGGCACCCTGCAGCTGATTTTCCAGCCCGCCGAAGAAGGCCTGGGCGGCGCCCGGGCGATGCTCGATGACGGCCTGTTCGAGCGGTTCCCCTGCGACGCGGTGTTCGCGATGCACAACGTGCCGGGCCATCCGACCGGGCACCTGGGCTTCTACAGCGGCCCGTTCATGGCCTCAGCCGACACCGTGACCGTCAAGATCATCGGCCATGGCGGGCATGGCGCGGTGCCGCACAAGGCGGTCGACCCGGTGCTGGTCTGTGCCTCGATCGTGGTCGCCCTGCAAAGCATCGTCGCGCGTAATATCAACCCCCAGGACACGGCCATCGTCAGCGTCGGCGCGATCCACTCCGGCACCGTCTCCAACGTGATCCCCGCTTCGGCCGACATGAGCATCAGCGTGCGCGCCCTGACGCCCGAGGTGCGCCAGTTGCTCGAACGACGCATCACCGAGCTGGTACACGGCCAGGCCGCGAGCTTTGGCGCCCAGGCGCAGATCGACTATCAGCACTGCCATCCGGTGCTGATCAACCACCCCGAGGAAACCGCCCTGGCCCGGGAAGTGGCCCGCGAGTGGCTGGGCGACGAACAGTTGATCCACGACCTCAAGCCGTTCACCGCCAGCGAAGACTTCGCCTTCATGCTCGAACGCTGCCCCGGCAGCTACCTGGTGATCGGCAATGGCCAGGGCGAAGGCAGCTGTCTGCTGCACAACCCGGGTTACGACTTCAACGACCACTGCCTGCCCATCGGCGCGACCTATTGGGTCAAGCTGGCCGAGCGTTTTCTTGGCTGAGTGGGCAGGTAGCGACAAAAGGCTGTAGCAGTGTCATCACTGACGTAGCCGGCGATTAACCGAGGAAAAAACAATGAAAAAAATGATCGCTGCGGTTTCATGGGTGCTGTTGTCGATGTCGGCCAGCGCCGGCGCGGCCGACTGGTCGGGCAAGGTGCTGAAGCTGGGCGTGGACCCAACCTACCCGCCCCTGGAATACAAAGACCCCGACGGCAAGCTGAGCGGCTTTGGCATCGACATCGCCGAAGCCCTGTGCGCCGAGCTGAAGGCCCGCTGCGTGTGGGTCGAAAGCAGCTGGGACGGGATGATCCCCGCCCTGCTGGCGCGCAAGTTCGACGCCATCGCCTCGTCGATGACCGTCACCCCCAAGCGCATGACCCGCATCGCCTTCACCGACAAGATCTCCAACGCCCCCGCGCGGCTGGTCGCCAAGCGCGGCTCGGGCCTGGTGCCGACCCTCGACTCGCTCAAGGGCAAGCGGGTCGGCGTCGAACAGGGCTCGGCCCAGGAGGCCTACGCCAAGGCCAAGTGGGGCGCCCAAGGGGTGCAGATCCTCTCCTACCAGAGCCAGGACCAGGTGTACGCCGACCTGCTCGTCGGCCGCCTCGACGCCTCGTTGCAGTCGTCGATCCAGGCCAGCTACGGCTTCCTGTCCAAACCCATGGGCAAGGATTTCGAGTTCGCCGGCGACACCCTCAGCGACCCGGGCTTTTTCGGTGTCGGCGACGGCATCGGCCTGCGCAAGGACGATGTGGAACTGCGCGAGGACCTGAACAAGGCGCTGGCGACCATCCTGGCCAACGGCACCTACGCCAGGATCAACCGCAAATACTTCGACTTCGACATCTACGGCGGGCCCTGACCGCGACCGCGCAACGCCAGGCGCGACGCCCGCCGCGACCACGGCCGCGTCGCCGCCTTTTTTCAGCTCACTCTAATAACAACAAGGGGCGTGAAATGCTTCTGGAAGGTTTTGGCCCGCAGATTCTGCAGGGCACCCTGACCACCCTCAAACTGGCCCTGTCGTCACTGCTGCTGGCGGTGCTGATAGGCCTGCTCGGCGCCAGCGCCAAAGCCTCTGGCAACCGAGTCCTGCAAGCGCTCGCCGGCGGCTACACCACGCTGATCCGCAGCATGCCCGACCTGGTGATCATGCTGCTGTTGTTCTTCAGCCTGCAGATGCTGCTCAACCAGTTAACCGACTGGCTGCAGATGGCGCAGATCGACATCGACCCGTTCCTCGCCGGAGTACTGACCCTGGCCTTCATCTACGGCGCCTACTTCACCGAGACATTTCGCGGCGCGTTCCAGGCGGTGCCCCGGGGCCAGCAGGAAGCGGCCAGGGCCTACGGCATGAGCCGCGCCCAGACCTTTCGCAAAGTGCTGTTCCCGCAGATGTTGCGCCATGCCTTGCCGGGCATCGGCAACAACTGGCTGGTGCTGATCAAGTCCACGGCGCTGGTGTCGATCATCGGCCTGAGCGACGTGGTCAAGGCCACCCAGGACGCCGGCAAGGGTTCGATGCAGTTCTTTTACTTCACCCTGGTCGGCGGCCTGATCTACCTGGCCATCACCAGTCTTTCCAACCTGGTGCTGATCTGGCTGAGCCAGCGTTACTCGGTCGGTGTGAAGAGGGCCGCGTTATGACCGATATTCTTCAGGAATACTGGCAGGCCTACCTGTGGAGCGATGCCGCGCAGCTGTCCGGGCTGACCATGACCCTGTGGCTGCTGGTGCTGTCGGTGCTGGTCGGCTTCACCCTGGCGGTGCCTTTGTCCCTGGCCCGGGTCAGCCGCAACCCGCTGTTGCGCACCCCAGTGTGGCTCTACACCTATGTGTTTCGCGGCACGCCGCTGTACATCCAGCTGCTGTTCTTCTACGCCGGGGTCTACAGCCTGAGCGTGGTGCGCGCCCAGGACTTTCTCGACGCGTTCTTTCGCGACGGCTTCAACTGCACAGTGCTGGCGTTCGGGCTCAACACCTGCGCCTACATGACGGAGATCTTCGCCGGCTCCATCCGCTCCATCGCCCACGGCGAGGTCGAGGCGGCGAAGGCCTATGGCATGAACCGCTTCACCTTCTACCGGCGCATCCTCCTGCCGTCGGCCTTGCGCCGGGCGCTGCCGTCCTTCAGCAACGAAGTGATCCTGATGCTGCACTCCACCTCCGTGGCCTTTACCGCCACGGTGCCGGACCTGCTCAAGGTCGCCCGCGACGTCAACTCGGCCACCTACGCCTCCTTCAGCGCCTTCGGCATTGCCGGCGTGCTCTACGCCTGCAGCGCCTTTGTCCTGATCTGGCTGTTCCGCCGCGCCGAACTGCGCTGGCTGGCCTACCTCAAGCCACAGACTCACTGATCCCTTACGGGAGAGGCTCGTATGTACAAATTGATCGTCGAAGACCTGCACAAGAACTACGGTAGCCACGAGGTGCTCAAGGGTGTGTCGCTCAAGGCCAAGGCCGGCGATGTGATCAGCATCATCGGCTCCTCCGGTTCCGGCAAAAGCACCTTCCTGCGCTGCATCAACTACCTCGAACAGCCCTCCGGCGGACGCATCGTGGTCAACGCCGAGGAGCTGCGCACCCGCAAGAACCGCCTGGGCGAGCTGTGCGTGGTCGACCCCAAACAGCTGCAAGCGATGCGCAGCAAGCTGGCGATGGTGTTCCAGCACTTCAACCTGTGGAGCCACATGACGGTGCTGGAGAACATCATCGAATGCCCGATGAATGTACTGGGCATCGCCCGCGACGAGGCCATCGAGCGGGCCCGCAAGTACCTGGACAAAGTCGGCCTGCCGGCCAAGGTCGAGGCCCAGTACCCGTCCTACCTGTCCGGCGGTCAGCAACAGCGCGTGGCCATCGCCCGGGCGCTGGCCATGGAGCCGCAGGTAATGCTGTTCGACGAGCCGACCTCGGCCCTCGACCCGGAGCTGGTGTCGGAGGTGCTGCGGGTCATGCAGCAACTGGCCGAGGAAGGCCGGACCATGGTGGTGGTCACCCACGAGATGGCCTTCGCCCGAGAGGTGTCCAACCATGTCATGTTCCTGCACCAGGGCCGGGTGGAAGAGGAAGGACCGCCCGAGCGCGTACTGGAAACCCCCAGCAGCGAGCGCTTGAAGCAGTTTCTTTCCGGCAGCCTCAAATAGAGTCCTGAGCAAGACCGTCGGGTGTGGCCCCTTACGCCCGGCGGCGGGGCCGCGTTCGGGCGCCAGGACCAGGGATTGGTCTGGCGCCCGGGAGCGCGGTACTTCGCCACCGCCCCGGATAAACCGCCAGCCGCCAGCGTCACCGACCAATACTCCCTCGTTCACGATTTGTTAAGAATCGCCTCCGTATACTCAGAGCGCCTGATCCTCCCCGGCGCAACCTCTTCGGCAGTCCCCTCATGTCGCGACCCGCACCGCTGTTGTTTCTGCTTGCCGCCCTGCTGTTCTTCTTCGCCCTGGGCAACCACCAGTTGCAGGGCTCCACCGAAGCCCGGGTCGCCGGGATCGCCATGCAGATGCACCTGGACGATGACTGGGTGACGCCGCGCCTGTTCGGCCAGCCCTTCCTGGAAAAACCGCCGCTGAGCCTGTGGCTCGATGCCAGCGCCATCCGCGTATTCGGTGGCACGCCGTGGGCGGTGCGCCTGGCCTCGGCCTTCGCCGGGCTGTTCAGCGTCATGCTGCTGTACGCCATGCTGCGCCGCTTCGGCCGCCCGCCAGCGGTGGCCTGGGTGGCCGGCGCCATGCTGGCGACCATGGCCAGTTACTGGGGCAATGTGCGCGGGGTCGGTGAAGACGCCCTGCTCAGCCTCGGCGTGACCCTGGCGCTGCTGGCTTTTTTCCAGACGCAACGGCGTCAGGCCGAACGCCAGCCGGCCACCCTGGGCTGGCTGCTGTTCGCCCTCGGCATCGCCATCGCCACCCTGAGCAAGGGCGTGCTGGGCCTGGCGATGCCGGGCGTGGTGATCTTCGCCTGGCTGCTGGCCGACAGCCTGATCGAAAAGCGCTTCGCCCTCGGCCACTGGTTCAAGCCCGCCCTGCTGACCCTGCTCGGCCTGGTGCCGCTGCTGATCTGGCTGTATTTCCTGTACCAGCGCGGGGGCCTGCAAGCCCTGGGCGAAGTGCTGTGGACCAACAGCGTCGGGCGCTTCGATGGCTCCTTTGTCGAGGCCGGGCACTACGAGCCCTTCTATTACTACCTGGGCAAACTGCCGCAGGCCTTCCTGCCGTGGAACATCCTGGTCTACCTGGGCCTGTGGCACTTTCGCAAAAGCCTGGTGAAAAACCGCTACCTGCTGTTTTTCAGCCTGTGGCTCGTAGCCCAGTTCACCCTGCTGTGCCTGGCGTCGAGCAAGCGCACCGTGTACCTGATGTCGCTGACCCCGGCCGCGGCGGTGCTGGCGGCCGAATACGCGGCAGTGCTGTACGAACGCCTGCGCCAACGCGCCGCGGGCGATGGGTTCTGGAGCGTCGTGGGGCGTCGGCGCCGCGGCCTGGCCATAGGCGTGCTGACGCTGGTGGTGTGCAGTTACCTGGTGGCCGCGCAGTGGGCCGCGCCACGCGCCGATCGCAAGCTGTCCTTTGTGCCGTTGATCAGCGAGATCCAGACGCTACAGGCCGCCGGGCAGCAGGTGGCGCTGTATCAGGCCAACGAACGCGCGGCCGGCGCCAGTGTGTTCTACACCCAGAGCCTGCTCAAGGACGTGCAGACCGAGGCCCAGCTGAATGAGTTTCTCGGCACCTCGCCGAACAACGTGGCGGTCATGGCCCTGGAGGAAGACCCCAAGCCACCGCTCAAGGTACTGAAGAAGGTCACGGTCAGTCGCCAGGCCTACTACTTTGTCGGCCACTGACCGGCACAGTGAGCGCCCATAAAAAAGGCACCCTCATGGGTGCCTTTTTTTATCTCGTCGCCAGGCTTCCGCACCGGCGCCGGCATGGCTCACTGAACGGTTTTCAGCTTGACCACATCGCCGGAGACCTTGGTGGTGTAACCGCTCAATACCCAGGCCCAGAACCAGTTTTCCTGGATCTGGGTGTTGATCATTGCGTCACCGCCCTTGGCCTGGATGGCCGCGGTCTGGGCGCGGACGAAGCGGTTGTTCTGCCGGATCGGGATGACCCCGAACAGCATGATGCCGGTAGCCGTTGCTTCGCTGTGACCGATCACGGTGTACTGGCTACTATCCAGTTGCTGAGTTTTCATCGCGGTGCCGGTGCAGCCAGCCAGGGCCAGGACAACCAGCGCAGAGGCGACGATTTTGCTCAAGTGTTTCATGCATGACTCCATAAACCAGGAACCCGGGAACTCTTTTCTCCGGGGCGCGCACCCTAACAGTTCTGGTCACCCAAAAAACATCGGCAAGCGCCAAAAATTGCGCCGGGGCCCTCTCCCGCCAGTCGCCTCGCACTGACGATTCAGTCAGCTACTGAAGCACCGTTATCGATCAGCGCCGCGGACTGCTCGGGCCCCGGTTCGGTGTGCGCCAGCACTGGCTGTTCCAGGCGCGCGCGGCCATAAAACAGCAGCGCCGTCAGCAGGCAGGTGAGCCACACTACGATCCCCGCCCAGAAGGTATGGGACATGTAATGCCAGCCCTGCAGCACCCGGGTGGTGCCATAGACGAAACCCAGCAGCAGCGAGCCGTACAGCAGCGCCTTGGCGTGGCGCCAGCGATAACGCCGGGCCACGAAGTACAGCGCCAGCATGGTAAAACCGCCCGAGGCATGGCCGCCCGGCCAGCAGCGGCCGTCACCGGCGGTCTTCAACAGCTCGAAGTTCTCATACCACTCCTTGTGCTCGATCTTGCCGGCGTACTGGGTGGTTTCCACCGGGCAGTACACGCTGGTGTGGCCCTTGAGGTAGTGAATCGCCCCAGTGCAGAGGGCGAAGGCCACCACCACGAACAGCAGGTCCCGGCGATGGCGCGCGGTAAAACGCAATACTGGCGCCACGCGGAGCTTCTCCAGCAGGGCCTTGCCGCGGCCGAACCTTGCGCCCTTGAACAGCGGCCAGACAAACGACAGCAGCAGCCCGATCAGCGCCAGCTCGCCGGTCCAGTTGGGGATGATCCGCGCCCACTTGTGGGTGATCTTCTCGAACAGATGGGAGTGATCCAGCGGGAAGGTCTGGCTCAGCGGATCGAAGAACAGGTCGCTGAAGGCGATGTCGATCCGGGTCATGTCGAACATCAGGAACACCAGCGCCGCGCACAGCAGCGGCAGGCCTAGGTTCCATTTATAAAAGCTCCAGGCCGTAAAGCGGGAACGGGAAAACGCCGGCATATTCAGAGTCTCGGGCAAGGGACGGTCAGGGGCGGTTGAAGGCGACGGAACGCCAGTCGCTGGCTTCGATGAAGCCGAGCATGTGCGGACGCCCGTCGAGGGTATCGGTGGAGACGAACAACGAGGCGCCGTAGCCCAGGGTCGAAGACGGCAGCTTCAGCGCCTTCTCCAGCGCGGCCATGCATTCGCTGTGGGTCACCAGCACCAGGTTGCGCCCGGCCACCTTGTGCGCCAGGGCATCGCGCAACATGCTGCGTTTGCAGTCGAACAGCCAGTCTTCGCCACTGCCGGCCTTGCTGAACATATAACCCGAGGTCTGTACCGCGCGGGTCAGCGGGCTGTGGTAGATGTCGGCCTTGTCCAGCCCCAGGTGCTCGAACTGCGCGCCGACCCCCACCGCCACGTCACGGGCACGGTCGGTGATGCCGTCGGGCACGTTCAGGCAGGCGGCCCTGGAATGGTCGCAACGCTCGACGTGACGAATCAGCACAATCATCTGGCCCTTGGCCCAGCCGGCGCTCAAGGCCCTGGCGCCGGCCAGGTTGCCGTGGGCCAGGTCCGGCACCGCCGCGGGCTTGAGCACAAAGAACACCAGCGGCAGCACCAGCAAGGCCACCAGGGCGATCACCAGGCTATTGCGATAACGGGCAAAACGGCTCGCGACGAGCGCGGGCTTTGCCACCGGAAGACTGAGTCCTGACGCCACGTGCGAGCCGCCCCTATATGACCACCAGACATTGAGTTGAGCAGCGCAGCAGACGCTAACCGCCGCTCATGACAAATCGAGTGCGTGGCACCCGATCGAAGGTCGGACTTTAGGCAGCGAGGCGTGGCCGCCCAGTGAAACGGATGTGAAAAAAAGCTCAATCGGCCAGGCGGTTTCTGGAGCGAAATCAGGCCCTTGGAAAGCCCCAAAATGGTGCAAGAAACTAATGCGACGAAATCGTTTCAGCTATTGCCCTTGCCGCCGATACACACCTGCGAACAAATCCTTGCTGGCCACCAATAACAACAATCTTCCAGCGATACATGATCAAGCAGCACAACGTTCCTGGAGGAATTGCATGAATAGCTGGTTCGGCAACATCAGCGTCAACCTCAAGTTAGGCCTGGGCTTCGGCCTGGTCCTGGCCCTGACTACCATCCTCGCCATCACGGGTTGGACCAGCCTGGGCGGTCTGATCGACCGCAGCAACTGGATGAGCGACATCACCCAACTGAACGCCGGGCTGACCAAGCTGCGCGTGACCCGCCTGCAATACATGCTGACCAACGGCGACGAAACCGCCGCGCAGAATGTGCAGGCCTCCCTGGACGACTTCTCGGCCCAGCAACAGAAGCTGCAGAACAGCTTCAAGAACCCGGCCAACATCAAGCTGCTCAAGGAACAGGGCACCACCATCAGCGCCTACCAGGCGTCCCTGAACAAGATGCGCAACGCCTACCGCAACGCCAATGCTGCCCGCGCGGTGATGAACGGCAACTCGGAAACGGCGCGCAACCTGATCAACAGCATCACCACGCGCGTTCAGCAAATGCCACTGAGCGACCAGCGCTTCGAACAGTTCCAGGCCATCACCAAGGCCCGTGAGGAGTTCCTGCTGGCGCGCTTCGAAGTCCGTGAATACATCTACAACAGCACCGCGGAAGCCGAACGCAATGCCGCCGCCCAGATCAACGCGGCGATTGCCGCGCTGGGTGGCCTGGACAGCCATTTCAGCAGCACCCAGGGCGATGCCCTGCGCCAGTTGAAAACCGCGCTGGATGACTACCGCACCTCCCTGCTGACCTTCAAGGCCGCGGTCAGCGAAGCCGGCCAGGCGCGCAAGGAAATGACCGAACAGGGCGCCCTGATCGTCAGCCAGAGCGAAGAGCTGTACCAGTTCCAGCTCGACCGCCGCGACGAAGAAAGCGTCCAGGCCCGCAGCCTGCAACTGATCAGCACCCTGCTGGCGCTGCTGGTGGGCATCCTGGCCGCGGTGATCATCACCCGCCAGATCACCCGTCCACTGCGTGAAACCATGACCGTGGTCGAGCGCATCGCGTCCGGCGACCTGACCCAGGACGTGCGCGTCACCCGCCGCGACGAACTCGGCGTGCTGCAACAAGGCATCGGCCGCATGGGCGTGACCCTGCGCGAACTGATCGGTGGCATCCGCGACGGCGTGACCCAGATCGCCAGCGCCGCCGAGGAACTGTCGGCGGTGACCGAGGAAACCAGCGCCGGGGTCAACAGCCAGAAGGTCGAGACCGACCAGGTGGCCACCGCCATGCACGAGATGACCGCCACCGTGCAGGAAGTCGCGCGCAACGCCGAAGAAGCCTCGCAAGCCGCGGCCGCCGCCGACGGCGAAGCCCGCGAAGGCGACAAGGTGGTGGCCGAAGCCATCGCCCAGATCGAACGCCTGGCCAGCGAAGTGGTGCGTTCCACCGACGCCATGAGCGTGCTGCAACAGGAAAGCCAGAAGATCGGCAGCGTCATGGACGTGATCAAGGCCGTGGCCGAACAGACCAACCTGCTGGCGCTGAACGCCGCCATCGAAGCCGCCCGCGCCGGTGAAGCCGGTCGCGGTTTCGCCGTGGTCGCTGACGAAGTCCGCGCCCTGGCGCAACGCACGCAGAAATCCACCGAGGAAATCGAAGGCCTGGTGGCCGGCCTGCAGAACGGCACCCAGCAAGTGGCCAACGTGATGAACAACAGCCGCAGCCTGACCGACAGCAGCGTCGACCTGACCCGCAAGGCCGGCGTTTCCCTGGAGAACATCACCCGCACGGTGTCGAACATCCAGTCGATGAACCAGCAGATCGCCGCCGCCGCCGAACAGCAGAGCGCCGTGGCCGAGGAAATCAGCCGCAGCATCATCAACGTGCGCGACGTCTCGGAACAGACCGCCGCCGCCAGCGATGAAACCGCCGCCTCCAGCGTCGAACTGGCGCGCCTGGGCAACCAGCTGCAAATGATGGTCA